>CAZHZI010000181.1:0-3663 GCA_964536955.1 uncultured Conexibacteraceae bacterium | reverse complement strand
CGTCGAGGGTGGTGGCGCCGACCGCGCGCAGCTCGCCGCGGGCCAGCATCGGCTTCAACAGGTTCGCGGCGTCCACGGCGCCCTCGGCCGCGCCGGCGCCGACGATCGTGTGCAGCTCGTCGAGGAAGAGGACGATCTGTCCCTCGGCCTCCTGTACCTCCGAAAGCACCGCTTTCAACCTCTCCTCGAACTCGCCCCGGTATTTCGAGCCGGCGAGCAGGGAGCCCATGTCGAGGGCTATCACGCGCCGGTCGCGCAGGCTCTCGGGCACGTCGCCATCGACGATCCGCTGCGCCAGACCCTCGACGATCGCCGTCTTGCCGACCCCTGGGTCGCCGATCAGCACCGGATTGTTCTTGGTGCGGCGGGAAAGGACCTGGATTACGCGGCGAATCTCCTCATCGCGCCCGATCACGGGGTCGAGCTTGCCCCGCTCGGCCTCTGCGGTCAGGTCGCGACCGAATTTCTCCAGCGCCTGCACACTCTCCTCGGGGTTTGGAGAGGTGACCCGGTGGGGGCCGCGCACCTCGGCGACCGCCTTCTCCAACGAGTCGCGATCGGGGAGGAAATCGGCGAGGCCGGAGCCCCTGTCGGTCAGCGCCAGCAGAATGTGCTCGGTCGAGATGTACTCGTCGCCGAGTTTCGCCATCTCTTTCTCGGCCTGTTGCAGGGTGCTGACCAGCGTCGAGGAGGGCCGCGCCTCCGGCCGCTCCTCGCCGCTCAGCTTCGGCAGGGCGTCCGCCGCCTCTTTGGCCCGCGCCGCGAGCGCGGCGACGTCGGCGCCGAGCTTTTGCAGGATCGGCACGACCATGCCGTCCTCCTGCTGAAGCAGGGCGAGCAGCAGGTGCGCCGGCGCGACCTCGGGGCTGCGGCGCTTGGAGGCAATCCCCTGCGCGGCGGCGACCGCCTCCTGGGACTTGACAGTGAACCTGTCCGGCTGCATCAGCCGCTCCTCTCCCTCATCTGGCGCTGGAGCTCTTCGGCGCGGCGGCGCATCCGTTCCAGCTCCGCCCGCATCGTCGCCACCCTCTCCTCCATCGCCAGCACCGCCTCGACCCCGGCCAGGTTCAGCCCCTCCTCGGAGGTCATCCGCTGGATCCGGCGCAGACGCTCGACGTCGCGCTGGGAGTACAGCCGCGTGTTCTTCGGCGAGCGGTGCGGCTCTATCAGCCCGCGCGCTTCGTACATCCGCAGGGTTTGAGGATGCATGTGCGCAAGCTCGGCGGCGATCGAGATCATGAAGACGCCGCGTTCCGCGTCGATCGACGCTTCGATCCTCCGGCGGCTGACCCGCCTATGTCCATTCGGCACACTCATCGCCTCGCCGCCTCCTGGATCAGCCTCTCGCGGGGGTCTGTGCCGTTGAACGCCTGGGCGAGATTCTCTGCCGCATCCCGTTGCTCGTCGGTCAGCTCGCTCGGGACCTCGATCTCCAGCCGGTAGCGGATGTCGCCGCGGCCCTTGCCCTTGGGCGCCCCCTCGCCGCGCAGTCGCTGGATCGTGCCGTGCTTCGTCCCGGCGGCCACCTTGATCTTCTTCGTGGCGTCGAGGGTCGGAACCTCGATCGTGGCGCCTCGCAGCGCCTCCGGGATCGTGATCGGCACCGTCACCTCGAGGTTGCCGCCGTCGAGGCGTTTGAAGACCGGGGACGGAGTGACGCTGGTCGTCACGTAGAGGTCCCCGGGCGGTCCTCCCCGGGGCCCGGCCTCTCCTTTGCCGGCGAGGCGGATCCGCGTCCCGTCCTTGACCCCGGCTGGGATGTTCACCTTGTAGCGCTTGCTCTGCTGGGTGAGGCCGGAGCCCCCGCAGGTGGGGCAGGGATCCTCGACGATCTCCCCGGCGCCGCTGCACTGCGGGCATGGCTGGCTGATCGAGAAGAAGCCCTGGCTCTGCGCGTCGATGCCGCGGCCGCCGCAGCGCGGGCAGGTGACGGGCCTCGTGCCCGGTTTCGCTCCGCTGCCGCGGCATGTCGGGCAGCGCTCGGCCTTCGGCACGGTGATGCTCAGCTGCGTGCCGTTGACCGCCTGGTCGAAGCTCAGCCGCACCTCCGTCTCCAGGTCGCGGCCGCGCACCTGCTGGGGCTGGGGGCGAGCGCCGCCACCCCCGCGGCTGAAGATCGTCGAGAAGATGTCGCCGAGGTCGCCCCCCTGTCCCGGGCCGCCCGCGCCAGCGGGTCCAAACGGACCCCGCCCGCCGCCGAAGCCCGCGAACGCACCGCCGCCGTCGTACTCCTTGCGCTTCTCGGAGTCGGAGAGTGTGTCGTAGGCGCCCTGGACCTCCTTGAATTTTTCCTCCGCCTTCGGATCGTCGGGGTTGCGGTCCGGGTGGTATTTGCGCGCCAGCTTGCGGTACGCCTTTTTGATCTCGTCGTCTGACGCCTTCTTCGAGACGCCCAGCACCTTGTAGAGATCCTCAGCCAAGGGGCTCCTTACTCGCTCACCACGACCCGGGCCGGTCGGATCAACTGATCGTCGAGGCGATAGCCCTTTTGCATCACCTCGAGAACCGTGCCCGACTCCATGCCGTTGGCGGGTTGCGTGGAAAGCGCTTCATGCCACGCGGGGTCGAACTTCTCCCCCTTCGGATCGAGCGCCTCGATCCCAGTCCGCTCCAGCACGCCCTTCAGCTCCCGGTAGGTGAGCAGGATGCCTTGGGCCAGTGGCTCCTCCGGCTCGGCAGAGTCGATTCCGGCGGCCTCTAGCGCCCGTTCAAGATTGTCGATCACGCCGATCAGGCCCTGCGCCAGCTCAGCCTTCCCTCGCGCAGCGGCTGCCTGCGCCTCCGCAGCCATCCGCTTCCGGTAGTTCTCGAAGTCGGCTCGCGTTCGCTTGGCGAGGTCGAGGTACTCGTCCCGCTCACGCTGAGTGTCCGCCAGCAGCGCGTCGAAGTCGCTCTCTACTGCTTGAGCGTCGGTGCCAGGGCCCTCATCCGGTCCCGAAGGAGTCAGATTGCGATCGGGACCGGATGAGGGCTTGGTCCCATCGATGCCCGGCATGTCCTCCGCTTCGCGTCCGGGCATGCCGGGGTGGTGCCCACTTTGCTCACTCATCCTTGTCCTCGACCACCTCGGCGTCAACGACCTCTTCGTCCTCTTCGGAGGCGCCTTCGGCGGAGGCCCCGTCAGCGGACGCCGCCTCCTGTTCCGCGGCGGCGGCGGCGTAGATCTGCTCCGACACTTTCTGGAAGGCGGCGGTAAGCGCCTCCGTCTTCGAGTTGATCTCCTCGACGCTCTCGGAGGTCAGCGATTCGCGGACCTCCTTGATCGCAGCCTGGATCTCTTCCTTCGCGGACTCGTCGACTTTGTCGCCGAGCTCCTCCAGTTGTTTCTCGGATTGGTAGGCGGCGTTCTCGCCAATGTTCCGCGCCTCGGCGAGGTCGCGCTGCCTGCGGTCTTCCTCGGCATGGGACTCGGCGTCGCTGACCATGTTCTGGATCTCCTCCTCGGAGAGGCCGGAGCCGGATTTGATCTCAATTTTCTGCTCTTTGCCGGTGCCCAGGTCTTTGGCGGTGACGTGGAGGATGCCGTTGGCATCGATGTCGAAGGTGACCTCGATCTGCGGCAACCCGCGCGGCGCCGGGGGGATCCCGGTCAGCTGGAACTTGCCCAGGCTCTTGTTGCCGCTCGCCATCTCGCGCTCGCCCTGCAGCACGTGAATCTCCACC
>CAZHZI010000180.1:0-3722 GCA_964536955.1 uncultured Conexibacteraceae bacterium | reverse complement strand
TGCGCGCTGGGGCCAAACTCTTGCACTCGATCACCCAGATGCGGCGCGCCGACCCGTCGACTGCCAACACGTCGACGTCGCCAATGGGCTCGCCTCTGACGGACAAGGTCAATCCCGAGAACTTGCCCACCTGTCGACGCACCGGCGATCCAAGATGGCGCTCGACCTCGACCGCGACCCGCTCATTGAACGCGGCCCCGCGCTCGACCGACAGCCTGCCCTTGAGCCGTTCCATTGCGTCGGATTCGGCGGCCAGACGGGAGGTCGCGATGAGTTCCATCGTGTAGCGGACGCTTCCGATCGACGCCCGCCGACCCCAGACCAGGTCGGCGGCGGTGTCCTGGCCAACTTGGACGAACGGTCGCCTCAGGAGTGACAGGGCGCGGTTGAACTGCCAGGGAAAGACGTCGGTCCCGCGAAACGGCGCCGGCGGCCGTTCGAAATGCTCGCGCTCCATCAGGGAGGAGCCTCGGACAATGCGCTCAACGAGCTCGGCGTCGAGCTCCGCTTCGGACGCCAATCGCTCGATTGCCTCCTGCCTGCCGATCCGTATGACCGGCGATCCGGCGTCGATCGACAGGCCGCCAGCCGCTCCCGCGACCCGTGCAAGGTCGAGGACCGAGTAGCCCCACTCGGCCCGGGTCGCCTCCTCGATTTCGGCCGCGTGATCGACGGTCGGTTCGGGCGCGTCCGAGCGACCGCGAAAGGCGCTCTCGGCATCGCCCTGTCGCTGGGCCATCAGAGACGGTGCAAAGGCGCGCATGGCCTCCTTCATCGTATCGTCATTGATCCCGAGCCGACCGGAGCCGAGGATCCGCGCCGCGCTGTTCGAGAGACCCAGGTGGTCGAGATCGCTCGCGTTTCCTCGCTGGATGATCGCGTCCGACAGGGCCAGTAGCCGGTCGATCCCGCTCATGCTGGGCGCTCGGTCGCCCGATGGGGGTCGCGCCGCGGTGTACTCGATCAGGAAGCGTCCGGCGACTGACGCCTGGTCGAGGTCGCTGAGCTTCTTCGTCAGGTCACCGGCGTCCTCGGGGAAGCACCGGACACGCGGCGGGAGGTGGTAGCCGAACTCGGCCCGCTCACGGAGCACGGCCTCATTCCGCAGGAACAGGGCTTCGAGCAGGCGACCGTCATTCCCAGCCACCTCCCGTTCGAGCTCGGAGAACAGGATGGCGACGGACCGGTTAAGAAGAACAACGCGAGCCGCCTGATCGCCGGCTGGCCCTTCGGCGAACCCGTCCTCCGCCAGACGCCGGCCCAGGTCGTCGAGGATGACCGAGAACGGCGCGTCGCGGACGCGACGCCAGCGCGGCACATCGTTCGGGCCGATGTCGCCGTTGGTCGGAAGTTCGAGTATCAGGAGCATCTTCTTGAGGCCCTCCGGCGCGGCGTCGTTGACGATGTCGCGGACCTCGCGCGGCGGCGGCACCTGCAGGAGTTGGCTCAGACCCTCGAAAATGGCGGCGAGCAGGGAGCGGTCCGCGTCGTTCGTCGCCGATTTGGCCATCGCCGAGAAGGGCGGGCCGAGCCGGACCCGCAGTGCGTTGTCGCTCGGGACCGTGCGCACGGCGATCGCGCCATAGCCTTCGCCGCCCTGCCCCTGCCAGGTCTCCACTCCCTCGATCGCGATGATCGTTGGGCGTGCGCCGGCAGCTTCCAGCATCGAGTTCAGATCGGCCCGGCTCTCCCACAGCCAGTAGGCGACGGCATCGATCACCGACTCCCAGCCGGCCACGTCTACTTCGGTCATTCCAGCGTACGGCGCTCCGACGACCCAGAGCGGCGGATCGGCCAGCACCACTCGGGCAGGCTGGGCAGGCCCCTCGATCGGTCCCCAGATGCCACGCCGGTAATCCCAGCGGGGAATCACCACGACCCCCTCGCCGTGGGGTGACTGGACGACTCGCTCGATCCCCTTGATCGCCGCCTTGACTCGGAGCGCCAGGCCACTACCCGGAGCGATCGAGAGCATCGTCGGCCGGGCATCGTCCGATAGGTAGTAGCTCGACTGGTTCTGTTGATAGATCGTGAACTCGTCGAGGAATCCGAATCCGAAGACATGCGTGGCGTCTCGGATCGCGGACGAGGCAATCGCGTACTCGGGGATTGTCTGTGGCTCCCCGGCTTCGGCTCGAGCGAGCACGAACAACTCGGCGGGCGTCATGAGCACGTCGTGGATGCCTTCGGGCGGCGTCTCGAGTCCGAAGAACGTGTTCGAGTCTGGCGGGGAGTGGAGCAGCACAAGAAGCACGTGTCCCAGGCCCTGCGCCAAGAGTGCCGCGTGGGCGCCCGCGAGCGCGCCGTAACCATCGTCCGGAGGACCGAGGCGGGTAAACGGATCTACCCCGACGAGGAGCACCCCGAGCAGGCGCTCCTCGTCGATCCGGAAGATCGAGTGGCCGGTCATCCCCGGCGGGATCGGTTCGTCCGCCAGCCGATGGATCCGCATGAGCCGGAGCGACCGCTCAATATCGGCCCAGACCCGCTCGGCATACCGATCCATCGGTGGTGTCGGCGCGAGACGCTCGAGCTCCTCGGTGACGTGCTGGATGAGCGCCGGGAGGACCATGCCCGGCACGGCGAGGATCAACCCGCCGCTGGTCGCGGAGACGAACGGGCGGTAGCTCAGGGAGCCGTTCTGTCCGTCCCAAGCGATGGCGTCAGGCGTCGACCCGCCGACCAGCAACCCCAGCTCAGTAGCCCAGTCCTCGCCGAACAGCTCTCGCAACTCCAGAGCGCCAAACCGCACCGCTTCCCTGAGGTGCGTCAGTCGCTCCGCCGACGGCACGTGCGTGCGCGATCGCTCAAAGCCCGGCTCTACAACGCCGCGCAGTCCCGCCCGCTCGGTTGCGCGGCCGACGAGTCCGAGGACCCCATCGACGCGGCGGGCCAGGGCCGCCAATGCGTCTGACCCGCCGGCCATCGACGCGGCCAGATCGAACATGAGGTGGGCGTTGTAGTCGACGCCGAGCACCAGACCGAGTGGGATCACGGCATCCCGGTCGCCGTGGATGAACGGAACCGCGAACGGCTGCTCCGGTGGATCGAGCGAGCTCGGCAGTAGTCGATCCCCGCCCCGCGCGGCGATCCGCCGGGCATCGGATACCGTGACGGTGTGCCCGTCCGAGCTGGCGGGTCGTGACGCCGCGACGTGAGCCAGCGCTTCAAGCGGCAGCTGGCGCACAGCGTTCTCGTTTTGCAACGCGAGTCCGCCAACCATTTCGAGGAGCGACTCCCGGTTCAGCCCGCGCATTGAGCGGAGGGCGCTCGCGTACGCCGATGACCGCATCCAGGCATCGGAATCAGGCACCTCCACCGGTTCGGTGGTCAGGTGCCGGGGCTCCCTTGGATCGAGGTGGTCGTTCGTGTTCCTAGTGTCGGCGATGACCGTGACAGCTAGTGCATCTACTTGGGATGGGCGTCCCTTTGAAGTTCGAGCTTGGAGAAGACGTTGGCGATGTGGGCGTCGACGGTCTTTCGCGCCATCGACAACCGATCGCCGATCGCGCTACAGGCGATCAACGGGCGAAACTCGCCGATGGACGGCGCGTAGGTCGTCGTCGAGCAGCTGAACGTACCGGCGCGTCACCTGCAGCGATGATGGGCTGTGTCCAAGGATTCGCTGTAGGGAGAAGACGTCCCCGCCGTTTGCGAGGAACGCCCTCGCGAAGCTATGGCGGAGGATGTGCGGCGAGCATCGGGTTGAGACGCCAGCTGCC
>CAZHZI010000179.1:0-3826 GCA_964536955.1 uncultured Conexibacteraceae bacterium | reverse complement strand
CCTGCTGCGGCTCAGGCGGCATGTTCGTCCAGAGCGAGCAGTTCATCGAGGAGCACGGCGGGCGGAAGGGCGACATCTCGATCTTCGGTCAAGAATTGAACTGGACGACCTGGCGGCTGTGCCAGATGAACCTCGCCATCCGCGGCATCGAGGCCAAGATCGAGCAAGGCGACACGTTCCATGCGGACAAGCTCAAGGACCTCAAGGCCGATTACGTCCTGGCGAATCCGCCATTCAACGTCAGCGACTGGGGCGGGGAGCAGCTGCGCGGTGACGTCAGGTGGCAGCTGGGTACTCCGCCAACCGGCAACGCCAACTTCGCCTGGGTGCAGCACTTCGTCCACCACATGGCACCTAATGGAATCGCCGGATTCGTGCTCTCGAACGGATCACTATCGGCGAATCAGGACCGCGCGGAGGGAGCGATTCGCAGGGCGCTGGTTGAGGCCGATCTCGTGGACTGCGTGGTTAGCCTTCCGGCTCAGCTTTTCTACAGCACACAGATCGCTGTCTCCTTGTGGTTTCTCGCACGCAATAAGTCCGACCCTAGGTTCCGAGACAGGAGGGGCCAGACGCTGTTCGTCTACGCGACTGGCCTTGGCTACATGGTCGACCGCACCCACAGGGAACTCACCGATGCTGAGATTGAAGGAATCGCCGGGACATATCGAGCCTGGCGTGGTGACGAGGAGTGCGGCACGTATGTCGATCAACCCGGCTTCGCCGCCTCCGTGCCCACGACAGAGATCGCGGGTCATAACTGGGCGGTCGTGCCGGGCCGCTATGTTGGGTTCGCGCCGCGTGAAGCCGCCGCGGTCAAGCTGGAAGCGGTTCGCGAGGAGCTCAACGACATCGAATCTCGGCTCGCCGCGATCGACACTCAATCGGACATCGCGCGTCGGGTAATTCGGGGCCTGTTGGATGGCTAATCCATACCTTCCTATTCCCGGTGACTGGGCGAAGATGACTCTCGCCCCGATACCAGATGCCGGCTTCATTCTCCATGTCGACTCGGGCGGGACGCCTTCGACGTCAGAAGAGGGCTTCTGGGACGGCGACACTCCATGGCTGACACCGCGCGAGATAACGCGGCTTGGTGACGCTGTCTATGTGGCGGACACGGAGCGCAAGATCACGGAAGTCGGCTTACGGAATAGCGCCGCCAAGCTGATGCCACCAGACACCGTGATGCTCACCAAACGCGCCCCTGTTGGGGTCGTTGCCATCAATGCCGTCGCGATGGCCACCAACCAGGGCTTTCTGAACTTCCAGTGCGGTCCGCGCCTTAGACCGCTGTATCTCGTGCATTGGCTTCGTGCCAATCGGGCATACCTTGCTCAAGTCGCGAATGGCTCAACCTATCCGGAGCTATACGCGTCGGATCTCTTTGAGTTCGTCGCAGGCTTTCCTCCGGTTGAAGAGCAGGACGCGATCCTCAGTTGGATCAGATCGATCCAGTTCCTGGTTGAGATCGGCGTGCCCCTGGAACAGTCAGCCGAGTCGGCGCGCGAGATGGTAGCTCATCAGATCCAGACGCAGCGGATTGGACAGATGGGACTGAGCCTGTCGGAGGCCCTGCTGGCGGGAGAGATCCGGGTCGCGAATTTCGCCCCGCCATTGGCTGCATCGATCTAACCATGGCAGCGCTATGCGATGCCGCCGGATGCCGTCTCCTGGAGGAACACGCTGGCCCACACGCCGCAACGCCTAGCTCGGCTTGGGGGTTCATGGATGCGAAAGACGTCAACAAGCTCGCGAAAGCGGGCTATGCGACGCCGCGGGGCGGCGCGAAAGGCGCCTATCAGAACCATGTTGTGCGAAGCAATCGGGTGATCGTGCCGTTCGAGCGACTGGCAGAAGTCCCACTGGACGACTATCGCGATGGATACGTCATTCGCTTGCTCCCGGAGCAGTTCTTCTTAGCCCCAGGCACACCTAATCCCGAGCTCGCGGAGAGCGACGTCGTTGTTGGCGAAAATGCCTTCGTCCTGTACCGAACCCATAAGGCTCTCGACGATTTCCCGCCTCTCGATGGCTGGACTCCGCGGCATCTTGAGAAGGACGGGCGCCCAGTAAAGAGCCGCGGGCGTGGTGTGTTGGACATCGGGCAATTCGTCATTCGAATCCCGAGGCTGAGCAATTCACAGCCCAAAATTAGCGCCGGCGCTGTCCAGGGGGTTTTCGCGACCGAGTACGCGGACGGGGATACCAATTTCCTGAGCCGTTGCATTCTTGCATGGCTCATCGTTCGAGCGGCTGGCAGCCCGTATGTCGATGCACAGGCAGAGCATCTTCGAGCGATCCTTGAAGCTGAAGGGCTCCTAAGTCCCGATGAGTGGGAGCAGAGAGGCGTCCTGCGGCGGGGGGTTACATGCTGCCCGCTCTGCGCGAGATTCATTCGTTATCCGGAACTGCATCAGATGGTGTCGTTTCTCGACGCGGAGGCTCTGGAGAATGCCGGCGAGCAGATAGCGGGCGCGACACGTTCCACGATCGTCAACCTATTCCACCTGGATCCGCTCACCTACTCAGCCATTGAGCATACGCCCGATAACGTGGCATGGGGTCACGCGCTATGCAATACGAGGCTTGGCCAGCGACGCACAAGGTCCCTCCCCGAGCTTCGGGAAGCAGGACGCAAGGTCGCGGTCGAGGAAGAGGACGGGGACTGGCATACGTTCGGGTGGATAAGTGACGACTACGAAATGATCCGCGGCCCGCGAGGCGGCGTGTGGATACGTCTCACTGGCGACCTCGCCGCAGTGGAGTTTGAGCGAGCTCCTGACGATTACGAGGTGCGCGAAGAGGCGGCGAAACGGGCAGCAGAGATCGGCACCGAGTACGAGATCGACGATGCTGACGTCGTTGGAGCTGACGATGTGGAACCAGCTATGGACGACTCATGAGGACGGGTGGCGTCGCGGAATCGACTGTGGAGGCGGCGGCTCTTGACTGGCTCACTCAGATCGGATGGGAGACGCGACATGGCCCATCGATCGCGCCTGGCGAAGGGACCGCAGAACGAACCAGCTACGGAGAGGTCGTGCTCATCGGCCGCCTCGCGGGTGCGATCGACCGACTGAATCCTGGAACGCCAGCGATCGCGCGCGAGGACGCGCTCCGAAGAGTTCTCCGGCTCGACACGGCAGCCGCCTCCTCGCGGAACCGCCTGTTCCATCGGCTGCTGGTCAACGGGGTCGATGTCGAGTACACGGCTGGCGGCGGGCGCATCGCCGGCGAGCGGATTCGCCTGATCGACTTCGATCGACCCGCCGGCAACGACTGGCTGGCGGTCAACCAGTTCACCGTGCTCGAGGCGGGCGAGAACCGTCGGCCGGACGTGGTTCTGTTCGTCAACGGCCTGCCGCTCGTCCTTCTCGAGCTCAAGGACCCGACCACCGAGGGCGCCGACATCTGGTCGGGGTTCAACCAGCTTCAGACGTACAAGCTCAAGATTCCTGGGATCTTCGCCTACAACGGGCTCTTGGTCACCTCCAACGGCGTCGAGGCCCGCCTGGGATCCGTCACGTCGGGGCGTGAGTGGTTCATGCGTTGGCGGACGATCGACGGGATCGAGATCGCGCCCGCCAACCTGACGGAGCTCGAGGTCCTCATCCGCGGCCTTCTCACACCCGAGCGGCTGCTCGACTACCTGCGCCACTTCGTCGTGTTCGAGGACGAGGCGGGCGAGGTGGCGAAGAAGGTCGCGGGGTACCACCAGTTCCACGCCGTCAACCGCGCGGTCGACGCGGCCGTCGCCGCCAGCCGCCCAGATGGCGACAAGCGCGCCGGCGTCGTCTGGCATACCCAGGGCTCGGGCAAGAGC
>CAZHZI010000178.1:0-3886 GCA_964536955.1 uncultured Conexibacteraceae bacterium | reverse complement strand
CTAGCGGTAACGTCATCAGTCCGGGGGTGTTGATGACGACAAGGGGCCACAGGAAGTTGTTCCACGAGCCCATGAATGAGAACACCGCGACAGTGGCGATGGCTGGCTTCGAGAGGGGCAGCACCAGACGGAAGAACACCCGAATGTGGCCGGCTCCCTCAACGAACGCTGCCTCCTCCAGCTCGCGCGGCAGCGACAGAAACGCCTGGCGCAGCAGGAACACACCGAACGGCATGGCGATCTCGGGAATGATGAGCGCCCCGTAGCTATTGAGCAGCCCCATGTAGCGCAGCTCGATGAAGAGCGGGACGATCATCACCTGGAACGGCACCATGAGGGTGGCGAGGAACAACACGAAGACCACGTTGCGGCCCTTGAAATTCAGGCGGGTGAAGGCGTAGGCGGCCATCGCGCTGCTGAGCACCTGGAGGAATGTGACCGACAGCGAGACCAGGACGCTGTTGAACACCCATTTCAGGATGGGCACATCGGTGAAGAGCCGGTCGTAAGTGGACGTATCGATCGGGTTGGGAAGGATCGAGGGCGGCAGCTTGAACAGCTCGTCCGTCGTGGTGAGGGAGGTCGACACCATCCACACGAACGGGAACAAGAACACGATCCCGCCGAGCGCGACGATCGCCGTACGCGTCCAGACCGCTGCCTTGGATTCAGCCCCCATAGTGCACCCACCTTCGCTGGAACCGGAGTTGCACGACCGTGAAGATGAGGATGATCGCGAAGAGAACCCAGCTCATCGCTGAGGCCTCACCCATGAGCCCGTACTTGAAGGCGTTCTTGACGACCTGTTCCATGACGACAGTCGTGGCGCCCGCTGGCCCACCCTCGGTCATGATCCAGACTTGGTCGAAGACCTGGAAGGCTCCGACCATCGCCAGGATCATTACGAAGAGGATCGACGGGGTGAGCAGCGGCAGCGTGATGTAGCGCAACCGCTGCCAGCGTCCGGCACCGTCGATGTGCGCGGCCTCATAGAGATGCTCGGGGATGCTCTGCAGGCCCGCGAGCAGGATCAGCATGTTGAATCCGAGGTCCTTCCACGCCGAGGCGATGATGATCGAAGGCATGGCCCAGTTGCGATCCGTCCACCAGCCCGGTCCGTCGATCCCGACAAGACTCAGAAGGTAGTTGACGATGCCGCCCTCGGGGCTGAGCATCCACTTCCAGAGGAGCGCGACCACGACCCAGCTCGTAACGACAGGAAGGAAGTAGATCCCGCGGAAGAAGGCGACTCCCTTGAGCTTGCTGTTGAGCAGGACCGCGGTGGTCAGGGCGCCGATGAGCACGAGCGGCAGGTAGCCCACCATGTAGTAGAGCGTGTTGAGCAGCGCCTTGTGGAAATTCTCGTCACCGATCAGTCCGATGTAGTTGTCCGGGCCGACGAAGACCGGAGCCTTGAGCAGGTTCCACTCGGTGAGGCTCACCAGCACGGACGCGAGCATCGGGAAGACACGAAAGATCAGCAGCGGCAGAAGCGCCGGGAGCAGGAAGAAACCAACGAGGCCAACGTTGCGCCAGCCGCGCTCACCTACCATGGTGCGCGGCCCTGGCTTCTGCGACGCGGCCGATCCCGAGTCCAATGGCGTCCTCGAAGATGCCCTGCAAGCGGGGCCAGGCCGACGCGCGCACGTACACGGGGATCTCGTCGATCGGCACTGCCCGAGAAACCAATCGGCCGCCGGCGACTGGTGAACCGGTCCAGGCGTCCACCCATTCACCCTCCGGCAGATAGATCGACCAGTCGGTGGCTCCAGGCTCGGTCACGGGCGAGACGAGCAGGGCGTCACCGAGCAGGTACTGCTGCGGAAACTCCCAGATCCGCTCGTCATTGGGCCACTCGAAGAAGAGCGCGCGCATGAGCGGGATCGAGCGCTCCGACGACAAGCGCGCCTGCTCGACGAGATAGCTGACCAGACGATCGCGCAGGAGGGCAAACTTCCGGTAGACATTGAGGGCAGCCGGGTCGCCCGTGCGTTCGGCGATGTTCCACGGCGTGCGCGCCCGCGAGGGACTGCGGTGACCGTTGTTTTCAGCGTGGTACTGCATGATCGGGCAGAGTGCCGCCATCGCTGCCGAGCGAGCATACAGCTCGGCCGTCGGGACCTCGCCCGAGAAGCCTCCGTGGTCCCAGCCCCAGGCGAAGACTCCGGATGCGCCTGCCGTGAGGCCGGCCGTAATGGACGACCGAAACGCCTCCCAGGTTGATCTCTCGTCGCCAGCCCAATGGCCGGGGAAACTGCCCGCGCCTGCATGACCCGCGCGGCTGAAGGTCATGCCGTCCGTGCCCGTGGAGTCCAGCAACTCATGGAACGCCTGCGCGTAGAGGTTCGGGAAACGGTTGTTCGAGACATCGCCGCGCGTGCCGTCGGCGAAACGCAACTCGGCACCCCAAGCGTGCTCTCCGCCGTCGGTCTTGAAGCCGTCGATGCCTATCTCCTCCAGCAGGTAGCGCCGCTTTTCGGTCCACCACCGTCGTGCCTCCACGGAGGTGAAGTCGGGGAGCAGCGCCCGCGGGAACCACCAGCCGCGGTTCCGATATGGACGGCCATCCTCCTCGCGAACCGCGAAGTCGTTCTCGACCAGGACGCGACGGTCGGCAACCAGTTGCGGTTGATCCGGGGCATGATCCGGAATGACGGGAATCTGCCACAGGACGACCTTGACATCCAGGCCGTGCAGCTTGTTCACCATGCCAACTGGATCCGGCCACGGGCCATCAGCCGGAAAGGTGAAGTCACTCAAGCGGTGCGGGGAGCCATCCTCGTGAGCTCGGTATTGCGCGCCGTTCCAGATCCACATCGTGCTCTCGTCGCTCCATGCCTCGATCACGACGACGCCAATGGGAACCCCTTCGGCGAGACTGCGCTCAACTTCACGCTCGACGCGCTCCTGCGAGTTCCACTCGTTGTCACTCCCCCACGGGCGGTAGGCCCAGGGCGGAATGAGCGCTGGGGGGCCGTACTGCTCCAGGAAACCTGCGAGCACGTCGGCAGGTTCACCCGGCCACAGCCGCAGCACGAGCTCTGGATCTCCGGGCGCGACGGCGGCCTCAACCCAGAGGACGTCCTCGTCACTCACCCCGATGTCGAACCAGACCCGACGCGTCGTGTCGACGTGGAAGCCCCAGCCGTCGCCTCCAACGACGTGGGCGAAGGGAACCGGCAGATAGGTGCGCTCGCCCTGGTTCGTGTATTGCTCGAAGACCGTGGCATCGACCGCCCAGCCGCGCTGATCAAGCGAATGAAAGCGTTCCCCGAGACCGACAACATGCTCAGATGCCGTGAGCCTCAGCCCAAAGCGCACGCGACTGACGGTGCCCGCGCCGCAGCTTTCGGTCAGCCACGCGACGCTGCCCGGGATGAGGCGACCTCCGTCCTCACCGAGCATGTTGAGGGTTCCCCCTGTCGGCAGCCATACCGAAGGCGCGAACGAGCACCACTCCGTGGATTCGCCAGATGACGCATCCACGAACCGGTAGCGCACGGTCTGGGCGAGGTCGAACGCTCCGATATCGACCCGCCACGCGTCCATGCCGCCTGTGTCTTCACCCGCCTCAGCGGCCGCGGCGAGGTGCCCATCTGCGCCGCTCGATGATTCGGCGACAGTTTCGAGAGGAAGCAGCGGGTGGACGCCGGAACGACCGTCCACCTGCACTTCGACGTCCAACACCGAGAGCCTTGGTGTGGCCAGGACGCCAAGTCTGACCCGTTCTCCTGCCAACGGGTGGAGAGGAATCCGCTGGTCGAGGCTCGGGCGGTAGGCATGTCCGCGGCCTGGAGGGTTGTGGCGAATCACTGCGCATCCTTTGTGTCGTGGGGCTCGGCGACGCCGGGGGCGAGCGCCAAGGTCAGCAAGCCGCTCGACTAGG
>CAZHZI010000177.1:0-3907 GCA_964536955.1 uncultured Conexibacteraceae bacterium | reverse complement strand
GCAGCGCCGGGTCAAGGATGTCGGGCCGGTTGGTGGCCGCGATGAGGATGATGTTGTCCTTCATCTCGAAGCCGTCCATCTCGACCAGCAACTGGTTCAGCGTCTGTTCGCGCTCGTCGTGGCCGCCGCCCATGCCGGCACCGCGGTGGCGGCCGACGGCGTCGATCTCATCCATGAAGATGATGCAGGGAGAGTTCTGTTTGGCCTGTTCGAAGAGGTCCCGCACGCGGCTGGCGCCCACCCCGACGAACATCTCGACGAAGTCCGAGCCCGAGATCGAGAAGAAGGGCACCCCGGCCTCTCCGGCGACAGCGCGGGCGAGCAGCGTCTTGCCGGTGCCGGGCGGGCCGTAGAGCAGGACCCCCTTGGGGATGCGGGCGCCGAGGCTCTGAAATTTCTTTGGGTTCTCGAGGAACTCCTTGATCTCGTGCAGCTCCTGCACGGCCTCGTCTACCCCGGCGACGTCGCGGAAGGTGATTTTCGGCGCGTCGGCCGCCATTCGCTTGGCTTTCGACTTGCCGAAGTTCATCACGCGGGAGCCGCCGCCCTGCATCTGGTTCATCAGGAAAATCCAGAAGCCCAAGAAGAGGACGAAGGGAAGGATGTAGGTGAGCGCCTGGAGCAGGCCGCCGCCGCCGGTGCCATGCACGGTCGTCTTCACATTGGCCTGGTCGATCGCGTTGATCAGGCTCTGCTCTGTGTTGGGGGGATAGCCGGTCGAGAAGCTGTCGCCGTTGCGCTGCTTGACGTCGAGCGTGTTGTCCTTGGTGTTGATCGAGATCTCTTCGACCTTGCCGCTGGCGATCAGGCCGCTCTGCGGCTTGATCAGGTCGTTGTAGGGGGGGGCCTCGGTCTCCGGGCCGGGGCTGATCAACCGCTGGGCGATGAAGGCGAGGATCACCACCAGCAGGATCGGAAAAGCCGCGCTTTTGAAAAAACGTCTCACAGGGTGAAAATCAGCGTACCAGGGGGGTTTTGCCCCTCAGTCGCGTAGCGCCGCGACGTATTCGAGGTTGCGGTAGCGCTGCGCGTGGTCGAGGCCATAGCCAATCGCGAAGCGGTTGGGAATCTCGAAGCCGACATAGCGCGGGGAAAGGTCCACGCGGAGGCGCTCGGGCTTGGTCAGCAACGAGCAGACCTCCAACGAGGCGGGGTTGCGCGCCTTCAAATTGCGCATCAGGTACTGGAGGGTTAGACCGGAGTCGATGATGTCCTCGACGATGAGGACGTGGCGGTCTTCGATCGGGGCGTCAAGGTCCTTGAGGATCCGCACCACCCCCGAGGAGTCGGTCTGGGACCCGTAGCTGGAGATGGCCATGAAATCGACCTCGCACGGGACGCTGAGGTGGCGCATCAAGTCGGCGAGGAAGAGGACGGCGCCCTTCAGGACGCCCACCATCATCAGCTCGCGGCCCTCGTAGTCCCGATTGATCTCCTCGCCCAGCTCGGCGACACGGCGCAGCAAGTCGTCGCGGGAGACCAGGGTCTCGCCGATCGCGGGATCGCTCACGGACCGCAGTCTAGATATAGGGAGCGTGCCGGGAGGAGCGAGGCGGCCGCTGCTCGGCGTGCAGGACGCCCCGCAGCACGACAGCGCGTACGCCGCCGCCGAGGTCGAGCATGGCGGTGCCGGTGCGGCGCAGCGCCGCGACCTCGTCGGCGTGGTTTGCGGCGCCGGGGATCGGTCGCCCCGCCGCCCGGTCGGCGAGCCGCTGAACGACCAGCCTGCGCAGGGCCGGCGGCAGCTCGGAGAGCCGCTCCAGGGAGATCGTGCCCCGTTGCCCCTCTCCGTCGATCTCCGCGTCGACCAGGGCTTCGAGAACCTCGGCCTCGTCGCGCAGCAGCGACGCGGTGCGCAGCACGTTCTCGGCGGCGGCGGGATGGATTGCCTTCAGCGCCGGCACCAGCCCGTGGCGGACGCGGCCGCGGGCGAAGGTCAGCTCGGCGTTGGTTGCGTCGTCGCGCCAGACGAGGGCACGCTCCTCGCAATAGGCGGTGGTCTGCTCACGCGTGAAGCCGATCAGCGGGCGCGTCAGCCTGCCGTCGTGGGGACGCATTCCCAGTAGGGCGCGGCGGCTCGGCGAAGAGGCGAGCCGGTAAAGGATCGTCTCGACCTGATCGTCGGCGGTGTGCCCGGTGGCGATCGAAGCGTCCCCCGGCAGCGCCACCCGCGCGGCGGCGGCGTAGCGGGCGTCGCGCGCCCACGCCTGGAGATTGCCGGGGCCCTCGGGGCGGCGGGGCCGCTCGACCTCGAGGCGCACCTCGAGTCGCTCGCAGAGCGCCGCGCAGTGGCGCTCGTCCTCGCCGGAGTCGTCGCGCAGGCCGTAGTTGACGTGAAGCGCGATCACCGCGCCGGCGCCGAGCAGCCGCACGGCGACGTCGAGCAGGCAGACCGAGTCGCGCCCGCCGGAGAGCATCGCGACGAGCGGCGTCCCGGCCGGCAGCAACCCGCCGGCCCGCACCTCCTCCAGCATGCGGTCGCTCTCTATATAAGGGGCGCTTTCCATATGCCGGGAGTGTAGGCACGCCCGGGCGGGCTGCCGGCCGCCTCAGCCCGGCGCGGCGCGGACGACGAAGAGCGGCGTCGGCAACGGGAAGCCCTTGAGGTTGACCTCGCCGATCGGCCCGAACTCCAACCCCTCGCGGCCTTCGATCGCCTCGACCACCCGGTCGGTTACGAGCACCTCCCCGGCCTGGGCGCTGCTTACCACGCGATGGGCGAGATTGACCTGGCTGCCGAAGTAGTCGCCGTCTCGGTAGACGGCCTCCCCGCAATGGATGCCGACCCGCGGCTGGGGGCGCTCGGGGAAGCGCCTGAGGAACTCCGCCGCCCATTCGGTCAACGAGGCGGCATCGGGGGACACGACCATCACCTCGTCGCCGATCGTCTTCACGATGGTCGCCTCCGGCGGCAGCGTCGATTCCACGGTCGCGACGAAATGCTCGACCAGGTCCAGCGCCTCGAGGTCGCCCTCCTCCTCCGTGTAGCGGGTGAAGCCGGTGATGTCTATGAAGCAGAGGGTGACCGTGACCTGGCCGAGGTCGCTGGCACCCGAGCCCAGCTCGGCTTCCATGTGGCCGACCACGTCCTGCTCGATGAAGAAACGCAGGTAGCGAGTGTGCAGGTACTCGGTGAGAGGCGCCGCCAGCGGCAGGATGTCGGCTGCCAGCTCTCCCATCTCCTCCGCCATCTCCAGCTCCGGGACGGCGTCGCGGATCATCGGCTCGTGCACGTAGAGGTGGAAGAGGCGCACCTCGGCGTCGGCGATGCGCCTCAGCGACTGAACGTAGACCCGGACCAGCTGAAGGAAGGCGACGAGCGGGAAGCCGGCGGCGAGGACGCGGGCGCAGTGGCGCATGGCGGCGACATCGCCGGGTCCGAGCGCCCGTTCGCGTCCGAGTGGAGTGCCGAGGATCACCAGGATGCGCTCGATCAGCTCCGGTTCCAGGCCGGTCTCCGCAGCCACCTCCTCGACGGTCGTCTGGTCCTCGGGCTCGGAAAACAGCTCCTCGGCGAAGCCGAAGGCGAGGCGGCCCTCTCGGCCCGCCTGCCTGAGGTCGTCGAGGGAGTGGCCGCGCTCGCGCAGGCGAGCGACCACCCGGGCCTGAGCCGCCACGGTCGCCGTCCAGCGGCCCCGTCGTACCGGCACCACCTTCTCTTCCGCCCAGCGCTTCAACGTGCTGGCGGGGACCCCCGAGCGGCGGGAGGCGTCGCTGAGGGAAATGCGTTCGTCGGCCATTGGAACGCCCGAGGCTAACCGCGGGCTCGGTCCTCCGGAGCGTCGCTTAACACGCGAGCGGGGCGGCCCTCGCCGCCCCGCTCGCACCGGTCCGTGTCCAGAGCCAGGGCGCTCTAGGTGACGTGCCTCACCACGTTCCGAACGCCATGAAGTAGGTCCGGGCCCGC
>CAZHZI010000176.1:0-3917 GCA_964536955.1 uncultured Conexibacteraceae bacterium | reverse complement strand
CTGAGGTTTCCTCGACGGGGGTGGGAATCCTCCCTATGGGGCTAGGCCCTTAGCCAGAGCTCGTGGATCATCGACGAAGCTCAGGAGGCGGATCAGATCCTGGCGGTCGGACTCGAACTTGTCCCGCCGCTGGGCGACGGCACGGGTCTTGACGAGGATCGCGCCGAGAAGGTTCGGACGCCGCAGCTCAACCGATGAACTCCCGTCGAGCGAGACCCGAACTATCTCGGTCCTGGTCAAGGCCTGGGTGCCGCCCGGGACCTGGATGGTCGTGTGCTTTCCGAGCGTCTTCGGGTCACTTCGAACGCCTTCGGAGCCCAGGATCTCGATGGTCTCCCCGTCGACCTCGAACTTGTAGCCGAGATCCTCGTCGCTGACCGGTGGCATCGCCATCTCGCCTCCGCGCTCGACCAAGATCTTGGCGATCCGCACTGTCATCGGTGGGCGGCGCCGCGAATCCCCAAGGAGGTCGATGTCTGTCGTCGGGCGCGACCCACTGCCCCGCTCGAATGCATGAAGCTGGACCATCAGGCCGCCGATCAAGCTCCAGTGCTCATCGGAGCCGAGGGCTTCGGCGAGGTCGAGCGTTTTCGCCCAGAGCCTCTTGGCCTCCTGGGTCGGCGGGTTGATGTTGATGATGTTGTTCTCCATCGCCATCCCCGCCTATGTGTGGACGGGTTGGCGTCCGGCCTGTCTGGAGCCGCGATGACGATTGAGATTGCGAAGCGCAGCACGGCCGGCCCGCGACGAGCGTGGGTCGGGATCCTCTGCCAGGTCAAGTGTGACTGCGGCATATGGCGCGACCTGCATTCCGGCCAAGAAATGCCAAGCCTCGTTCGGAACGAGCCGAAGGCAAACGTTGCCTTCTGGGCCGGCCGGCGAGAGGGCGTGGGCGTGGGCGAATTTCTTCAGCGCGCTCGCGCGCAGGTAGCCGTCGGCCTCCTGACCCGAGACAAGATCAAAGCTATGCGCGCCAGCGGCGCTGATGCCCGACCTGACCAGAGCCGGATCCTCAAGGAGGTAGGAAATCTCTCCCGGGTGGGCGTTGAAGAAGCGTACCTTGGCACGTCGGGCAAGCCGTGATCTGAGCTTCTCCAATCCCTCCAGAGCCAAGGCTCGGCGCAGTCGCGATCGAATGACCGGGTCGATCGCTTCGACATCACCTCCGGAGGCAAGGAGCAGTAAAGCCCAGGCATTGTGCGGTGCGAACGGTCGCCCGCCGGGGGCTTTCTGGCGACGGCGCGCCTCGATTCCCGCTCGCTCGATCAGCCACCGACCGCCGATCTTCGCGGCCGGCAACTGACCACGGGCGGCCAGAGCCCGGACTCGGGTGGAGCTCAGTCCGAGGATGTTCGCTGCCTCAGGAATGGAGACTGGATCGACCATTGACGGAACTATAGCGATTAAGCAATAGTTTCGCTAATTATTGTGTTAGCGCAATAGTTCAGTCACAAAAGCACTCGAGCTGGTTGGGTAGAAGACCGGATCAACGTTGGGCTCTGGTGCGTGTGGCACGGAAAGGTGGTGCGCGACCATCCGGAGATGACATCGCTTGAAGTGGACTGCTCCGCGCGATCGCTGCGCCTGACCATGTCGAGGAGGATCAGGTGCGTCGCGGTCGCGTGCGCTACTTCGCGCGCAATACTGGACCGAGCCGGTGGCTGCTCGCGGTCGTAAGCTACGAGCAGGCGCATCGAAAGGATCCGCCGACATGGAGCGAGACCACTGGGCCGATCCTGATGTTCACTTCGACCACGCCGACTACGACTCCGAAAACGACGTGCTCTACCTGCACGTAGGAGAGCCCGAGGCCGGCGAGGGGGAGGAGACGCCCGAGGGTCACGTCATCCGCTACGCGCCGGGAACGAATCGGATCGTCGGCCTGACGATGATGAGCCCGCGCTTCACCCTCGGACGCGACGGACACCTCGCCGTCACTATCCCCGAGACGATTGAGACGACCGCCGAGGAACTTGCGTCAGCACTCGCCGCCGGCTGACCGTCGCTTGGAACGGCTCGGCGTCCGAACGGTGTGAATCACTAAGCCCCCTGCTTGAGTCGCGGGTCGCCGATGCCCGGCAATGCCTTCCTGATGTCCCGCAGTCGGAACTCCTGACCGGCGAATTCCTACCGGTCGGTGTCGCCTGACGCTGTCCACACGCTTGCCCTGGTGTCCCAATGGCCCTCCGCCTGACCGGTGAGCACCGGGTCAAGGAAGACGGCGGCACGGGAGAATGCTGCATCGAGGCTCGGCTCGATTCCGACCTCCTCGGCCAGGCGGCGGTATGGCTCTGTCCACTTGGGAGGAGGGTGCGGGAGCTTCGCCGGGAGCGGCTGACGTTTGCGCGTCTTGAAGGCGGTCGCCAGCGCTGCGCGTAGGGAATCCGCCTCGATCGTCTCCGAACCCGCGATGAGGAGGATGTCGACGAGATCCTTGGGTCTCGTACTCGGTTGGTCAGAGGGGCCGTAGGTGCCGGTATAGGCGTGGACCTTCTCAGCGATGTGCTGCGGAAGGGGTATTACCGGAAGGTCAATGGGCGGGATATCGGCGAATGAGAGGAAGTCGGATGTCGGGATCGTGTCGGGGGTCCACGCGATCGGATCGGTGAAGCCGACATCGACGATGAACTGCTCAAAGACGCGCTCAGCCAGCTCGGCGCGGACGTGAAAGCGGATGGCCCGGAACTCGTTGGCGTCATCGAACGCATCCGTTCTGGTCGCGGCAAAGGTGAAGAAGTCATCGAGATTGAGCTGCTGAGCGGCCGAGATGTCCTCGATCGCGGCCTCTTCGTCATCGTCGCGCCCGAGGTCAATGTCCTTGGTGGAGCGGGTGGTGACATTGAGGCGGAAGTCGAGTGCCAGCGCGCCCTTCAGTACCCACCGGTTCGGCGCTACGACTACGAGGCGCCGTAGGAACAGCTCGAAAGCGACGCGCTTTCGCAGTCGCGTTAGGCCGAGACTCGTCTTCTCGGCTTCGTTCTTCAGCCGCTGATCCAGGGCTGCGCGGAAGGCAGTGGCGCTTTCGTATTTCACGAACCCGCCTCCGTTGACAGGAGCGCCTCGATCGTCCGCGTCTTGGCTGGTTTGTGGCGGCGCGCGGCCTCCTCTTCGAGCTGGCGTGTTGTCAGCAGGCCGCGGTTGAGCGCCTGACGGATAGCCATCTCCGCCTGCTCGGGTTGAATGTGTTCGGCGACGTCGACGAGCGTTCGCGCGGGTGCTGTCAGGGGCAGTCCCTCGCGCCAGACGATGCTGACCTTCTCCTCGTCGGGACGGGTGTGGATGACGGTGCCCGGAGGGCGGCGCAGGCCGCGGTGCCGGCGTGGGACGAGCAGGTGGACCGCGTCGGGAATGACGTCGCTGAGATCCAGGAGGGCGAGGGCACTCTGGTGCGAGAGCACGGCCTTCTCCGGCCCAGTCGCCATCCATTTCTCGCGCATCTCGTCGTGTTCGGAACTTGGGAAGCCGCGCAGTCGGTAGAGCCCACGCCGCACGCGCTCGAAGCGCCCCTGGCGCACGTAGTGGCTCAGAAGCTGGCTGCTGACCCTGTGTTTGCGAGCTTGGCGCGTCCGGAAGTAGCCATGTTGCTCGTATGCCTTAGCCTCGAGGCCACGCACGTCCGGTCCAGCCTTGTCATGCATAAACAAACTATAGCTTTAGGTTCGCGGACAAGCGATTTGAGTCGATCGTCAGTCGTTGTGAACGACTAAAACCGGACAGGGAGCGTGCTTGAGCACAGCCTTTGAGGTGCTGCCCTCCATCCTTGCTCGCAAGCCGCTCAGTCAAGCCGAGGACGGTGGATGGGGTGCCTGTCTGCCCGACTTGCCGGGGGTCGTTACTCCGCCGCCAACAGTGTGTGCCAGGTGGGGAGGATCGGGAGGTTGTGGAGGTCGATGATGGCGGCGCGAGCCTTCTCGATG
>CAZHZI010000175.1:0-3919 GCA_964536955.1 uncultured Conexibacteraceae bacterium | reverse complement strand
CTGTCGGCTCGCCGCGCCTACTTGGCGCCGACGCGGTGATGCCGGGCGCGGTCGTGATCGACGTCGGCATGAGCCGCACCGGCGACGGCCTCTGCGGCGATGTCGACTTCGCCGCCGTATGCGAGGTCGCCGCCGCGATTACGCCGGTTCCCGGTGGGGTCGGGCCGATGACCATTGCAATGCTGCTCGTGAATACCTTGGAAGCCGCCCGAGCCCGGGTGTAGGGTCGGCACGACCACTAATCCCTGGAGGGACACGTAGATGGATTTGAACAGGTTGACTCAGGGAGAGAAGATCGCCGGCGTGTCGGCAATTCTGCTCTTCATTTCGATGTTCTTCGCGTGGTTCGGCTTTGACACCGGAGTGGAAGAGCTGCAGAACCAGTTCGGCATCGAGGTCGGAGCCACCAGCTTCACCTTCAGCGCATGGGAGTCGTTCGACTTCATCGACCTGGTTCTTCTCCTCACCGTGATCGTGGCGGTTGCCACCGTGATGCTGAGGGCCTCTGACATGGCGGTTGAGTTCCCGCTCAATACCGCGGTCGCAGTACTCGGCGGGCTCTCCGCCCTGCTGGTCCTCTACCGGATCATCGACCCGCCGGGCAGCGCCGATCGCGAGTGGGGGGTCTTCCTCGGTCTCGTGCTGTCGGCCCTGGTTGCGTTTGGCGGCTATCGCGCGATGCAGGATGAGGGCGTCTCGTTTGGGGATGCCGCAGACCGCCTCTCCGGGGGCGGCGATAGTCCGAGCGGTGGACCGCCGTCCTCCCAGACGCCGCCTCCGCCTCCTTCCTCTCAGACGCCCCCATCCCCGCCGTCCTCCCAGACGCCGCCTCCGCCTCCTCCGACCTCCGGGGCATAGATCTATAGAGCCGCCGGGGTCTCTGCGACCCCGGCGGCGATCTTCTTCGCGAAGGCGAGCACGGTCATCATCGGATTGACCCCGAGCGAGGTGGGGAAGAGGGAGGCGTCCGCCACATAGAGGCCGGCGACCCCGTTGACCGAGCCGTCGCTCGCACAGACTCCCTCGCCGGGGTCGGCGGCGATCCGGGCGGTGCCCATGGGATGAAAGGCCTCCAGACGCAGCTCGGCGGGCTTGAAATCGGTCGCCTCGAACTCGGCCAGCCGTTCCGGCCTGAGGACGCCGACCCGGCCGATATTGGGATAGACCTCGGTGGCCCCGGCGGCGAAGTGGATCTCGGCGGCGCGGGCGATCCCAAAGGCGAGGCGGTGGGCATCCCCCCGGGTGAGCTCATATGAGGCCCGCAACGAGCCGTCCCTGGCGGTCCGGACCCGGCCGGCCGAGCGGTCGCAGAGGTGGACGCCGATCGAGCCCACATGGGAGAAGTCGAGCATCGCCTTCTGGTGTTCGCGTGCGGCGCCCCCCAACCAGGCGCCACCGAAGGCGAGCGGGGTGAAGGTGGCCTCGAGGAGGAGGCGCTCGGCTTCCCACTCGTCGACGTAGTAGCTCTGCATGACGCCTTCCCAACCGCGCACTTCCTCCTCGTAGCGGGCGCCGACCCAGCAGGCAGGGTGGATGTGGAGATTGCGGCCGACGTTGCGGCCGCCGAGCCCGGAGCGCAACAGCAGCTCCGGCGTCCCCAGCGCCCCACCGGCGACGATCGTGGCGCGTCGGGCGCGGACCGTGTAGGAGCCCGGTCGGCCGTTCCCGGCGACGGGCGCCGTGCATTGGACGCCGACCGCGCGCCCGTCCTCGACCAGAACGCGGCGTGCCTCGGTTCCCGCGCGCACCTTTGCCCCGGCGGCGACGGCGCGCGGCAGGTAGCTGACGTGCATCCCCCGCTTGGCGTCGATTTCGCAACCGAAAGGACAGGAGCTGCACTGCACGCACTCACCGGCATTGCGTGCGATCGGCCCGCCGCTGGCCTTCAACGCCCGCGCCCCCTCCATCGCCAGCTGGCCGTTGCGCCCCATCGTGTCGGGGTCGACCGGCGCCACGCGCAAAAACTCCTCCGCCTCGGCGAAGTCGGCGGTGAGCTCTCCCGCCCATCGGACCCCGAAGCGGGTCCGCCAGTCGTCGAGGACCGGCTCGGGCGCGCGGAAGCAGGTGCCCGAGTTGACGACAGTCGTGCCGCCGACCGCACGACCCACGGGCACGGGGATCGGCGGGCTGCCCTCGGCGATCGTCAGCCCTCCGTCGCGGTAGAGAGAGGCGATCGCGTCCAGCCGATCGCCGGGGTAGCTGTCGCGGTCATAGCTGCCGCCGGCCTCGAGCACGACCACGTCGAGGCCTGCCTCCGCGAGGGTTGCCGCGGCCGCCGCCCCGCCGGCGCCCGAGCCGACGATCACCACGTCGCACTCCTCGCCTTCCCCCCGGGGGGCTGTGTCCCCCAGCGAGCCGGCCGGCTCGGGCAGCGAGCCGTCGGCCAGCGCACAGCGGATCTCCAAGCCGATCCGCTCCTCCACCTCTCGAGTGACGGCATAACCGAGCGTGGACAGCACCTTCGCCATCAGCAGCAGGTCGCGATGGAGACGGAGCCGCGAGCCATCCATCCGTTTCAGAAAATCCCCTCGGGCCTCGCGGTCAAGCCGGCTGAAGCGCCAGGGAAAGGTCAACCACTCGAAGGCGCGCAGGCCCAGCTTGAGTCGAGACAACGCCCGTGGCGACGCCGAGGTGAGGAACTCCGCCACGGGGCCGGAGACGTCGACGTCACGCTCGGCTGCCGGCAGGCCGGCAAAGCCGGGCGCCATGGCTTCGCAGATCGCGCTGAGGGTGCGCTGCTCAGCGGCCGAAAGCCCTGGCGCAAGCCTTCAGCCGGGCGCGGGGACCCGCTCGACCCGGCCGATCAGCGCCCAGAGCCAGAGGGCAGCCAGCGCCAGCGAGCCGTCAACCAGGAAGTTGAGCAGGTAGATGAAGACGTCCCGGTCGAAGAGGAAGAAGCCGAGTGCCGCGAGCGAGGACGCGGTCTTGCCGAGGGCAAGCAGCAGCAGAAGCGGGCGGAATCGCACCACGTCGGTCTGTGCGATCAGGCAGATGCCTGCGATCACAACCATGTAGGAGAAGGCGAGGGCGAGCCAGAGTTGCTCGTCGCCGTGGGGGGCGCGGGCAAAGCCGCCGAGAGAGTCGCCGAGGTCGGAGATCGTGTCGAGGACTCCGTTGGGAACGGCTATGAAGAGGATTCCGACCACCGCGAAGCCGGCGGCGAGCAGGCGGAGGTTCAAGACTACGAATCTCTCGGCCGTTGCTCCCCGCATCCGCGGGGCACTCTAACTAGCTGGGCACCCAAGGGTAGGCGCGATTGGCTGACACCTAGAATCCGCCACGTGATCGATCGGGAGCAGGTTCTTCACGTCGCGCGATTGGCCCGTCTGCGGCTTGATGAGGCCGAGGTTGAGCGGATGAGCGGGGAGCTGTCGGGAATCCTCGAGCACGTGGATCGGATTGCTGGGCTTGAGCTCGACGATGTGCCGCCGACGTCACATGTGGTCGAGCTTGAAAACGTGTTGCGGTCAGATGAACCGCGGCCCAGCTGGCCCAGAGAGACGGTGCTGGAGCCCGCGCCCGATCCGGTCGATGGAGCCTTTCGCGTCCCCTCTCCTCAAGCGGAGGGGTAGTGAGCGAGCTTTCGCAGCTGACCGTCGCCGAGGCGGCGGCGAGCATTGCGGCGGGGGATCTCTCTGTCGAGGAGTACTTCGGGACCTGGCGGGAGGCCGCCGCCGGGGATGAGTTGAACGCCTATCTGTGGCGGGCCGAGGATGGGGTGGGGGAGGCCACCGGGCCGCTTGCCGGGATCCCGGTGGCCGTCAAGGACATCTTCTGCACCGCAGGGGTCCCAACCACTGCCGGGTCTCGGATCCTCGAGGGGTACGAGCCGCCATACACCTCTACCGCGGTTCGGCGCCTGGCCGAGGCGGGGGCTCGCGTGCTCGGCAAGACCAACATGGACGAGTTCGCGATGGGT
>CAZHZI010000174.1:0-3922 GCA_964536955.1 uncultured Conexibacteraceae bacterium | reverse complement strand
ACAACTATCAGCAGGCCGACACCGGCACCAAGATGATCCACCTCGGCCGGAACACTCGGAGCACCATCATCTCCAAGGGCATCTCCGCGGGTCACGGGCAGAACACCTACCGCGGCCTGGTGAAGATCATGAAGGGCGCCGCCGGCGCCCGGAACTACTCCCAATGCGACTCGCTGCTCATCGGCGACCAGTGCGGCGCCCACACCTTTCCCTACATCGAGGTGAAGAACTCCACGGCCCGGATGGAGCACGAGGCCACCACATCCAAGGTCGGCGAGGACCAGATCTTCTACCTCCGCCAGCGGGGGATCTCGGCCGAGAACGCGGTTTCGATGATCGTTAACGGCTTCGCCAAGCGCGTCTTCCGAGAGCTGCCGATGGAGTTCGCCGTCGAGGCGCAGAGGCTGCTTACGGTCAGCCTCGAGGGGAGCGTGGGCTAGATGCTCTCTGTCAGGAACCTGCACGTGAAGGGCGGCGGCCGGGAGATCCTCAAGGGCGTGGACCTGCAGGTCGCCGCCGGCGAGGTCTGCGCCATCATGGGCCCGAACGGATCGGGCAAGAGCACCCTGGCGCAGGTCCTGGCCGGCCGGGAAACTTACGAAGTCACCGGCGGTGAGGTTCTCTACGAGGACCGGGACCTGCTGGCGCTGAACCCCGAACAGCGCGCCTGCGAGGGGGTCTTCCTCGCCTTCCAGTACCCGGTGGAGATCCCGGGCATCGGCAACGCCTACTTCCTCCGGGCGGCCCTCAACGCCATCCGCCAGCACCGCGGCCTCGACGAACTCGACGCCATAGATTTCCTCCCCCTGATCAGGGAGAAGCTGAAGCTTCTCGAGGTGGACGAGGAGTTCCTGAGCCGCGCGATCAACGAGGGCTTCTCCGGCGGGGAGAAGAAGCGCAGCGAGATCCTCCAGCTCGCGGTCCTCAAGCCGCGGCTCGCCATCCTGGATGAGACCGACTCCGGCCTCGACATCGACGCCCTTAAGATCGTCGCGAGTGGTGTCAACGCGCTTCGCAGCTCCGAGCGGGCCATCATCGTGGTCACCCACTACCAGCGGCTGCTGAGCTACATCGTCCCGGACACCGTGCACGTCCTCGTGAACGGCCGGATCGTCGCCTCGGGCGGCCCGGAGTTGGCCCTAGAACTCGAGGAGAAGGGCTACGGGTGGGTCGGGGCTGAGGCCCAGCCCGCCGTCCCCGCGTCGGCATAGAGGAAGGAAGTCGAGACCGTGAGCGTCGTGGCACAAGCGCAGGAGAGCTACCTCGAGACCTTTGCCCGCTTCGAGGAGGGCGCGGCCGGCAGCGATCCCGGGTGGCTGCGCTCGATTCGCCGGTCGGCCATGGCCCGCTTCTCCGAGCTGGGGTTCCCCACCACCCATAACGAAGACTGGCGGTTTACCAACGTGGCCCCGATCGCCGAGACCCCCTTCAGACTCGCTCGGGACGGCCGCGTCGAGCTCACTTCCCGCGAGCTCGACAGGCTCAGGCTCCCGGGCTTCGGTTCGATCCGGCTCGTCTTCGTCAACGGCCGATACGAGCCGGGACTCTCCCGGCCGGGGCCGCTGCCACCGGGCGTGAAGGTCGGAAGCCTCGCCGACGAGCTCGCCGCCGACCCGGGCTCGCTCGAAGAGCACCTCGCCCGGTACGCCGACTATCTGAACGACGCCTTCAGCGCCCTCAACACGGCCTTCATCGAGGACGGGGCGCTCGTGCGCATCCCGCGGCGAACCGTGCTCTCCGAACCGATTTACCTGCTCTACATCTCAGCCCCTGGCGCCGCCCCGGCCGTCACGCACCCGCGCAACCTCATCCTTGCGGGCGACGAGACCCAGGCGACCGTCGTGGAGGACTACGTCTCGCTCGACGGCGAGGTGCACTTCTCCAATGTGGTCACGGAGGTGGTGGCCGGCGAGAACAGCGTGCTCGGCCACTACCGGATCGAGCGCGAGAGCGAGCAGGCGTTCCACGTCTCGACCCTCCGGGTCGAGCAGGCCCGCGCGAGCACCGTCGCCTCCCACTCGCTTCTGCTAGGCGGCGCGCTGGTGCGGAACAACGTTCACCCGGTTCTCGCCGGCGACGGGGGCGATTGCCTGATTAACGGCCTGTTTATGGGAGCCGGCCAGCAGCACCTCGACAACTACATGCAGGTCGAGCACGCCGCCCCGCATTGCACCAGCCGGCAGTTCTACAACGGCATCCTCGACGGCCGCTCGCGGGGAGTCTTCCACGGCCGGATCGTCGTGCACAAGGACGCCCAGAAGACCGACGCCAAGCAGACGAACCGGAACCTGCTGCTCTCCGAGGGGGCGCAGATCGACACCAAGCCCCAGCTCGAGATCCACGCCGACGACGTCAAGTGCACCCACGGCGCGACCATCGGCCAGGTCGACGAGGACGCTATCTTCTACCTGCGCTCCCGCGGGATTCCCGAGGCGTCGGCGCGGGACCTGCTGCTCGAGGCGTTCGCCGGCGAGATTCTCGGGCGGATGAAGGAGGAGCCGGTCCGAAGGCGCCTCGAGGGGCTCGTCGGGCAATGGCTGCGTCGGGAGACGGTCTTGGAGGGAGCCCGATGAGCGTGGCCGCGAGCACGAACTTGGAAGGGATCCGCCGGAACACGCCGAGCGGCTTCGACATCGAGGAGGTGAGGCGGGACTTCCCGATCCTCGGCGAGAAAGTTCGCGACAAGCCGCTCGTCTACCTCGACAATGCCGCGACGACCCAGAAGCCGCGGGTCGTCATCGAGACGCTGGACCGCTACTACCGGACGGAGAACGCGAGCATCCACCGGGGGATCCACTTCCTGAGCGAGCGGGCCACGCAGGCCTACGAGGAGGTCCGCGCCACGGTGGCGCGCTTCCTCGGGACCGCGGATGCCAGCGAGATCGTCTTCGTCCGCGGCACTACGGAGGCCATCAACCTCGTCGCGCAGAGCTACGGCAGGAAGTTCATCGGGGAGGGCGACGAGATCATCGTCTCCGCGATGGAGCACCACTCCAACATCGTCCCCTGGCAGATCCTGCGCGAGCAGGTCGGCGCCGACCTCCGCGTCATCCCGATGAACGACCACGGGGAGCTACTCGTCGATGAGTACGAGAGGCTCTTCAGCGACCGGACCAAGCTCGTCGCGGTGACCCACGTGTCGAACGCCCTCGGCACGATCAACCCCGTCGGCGAGATCATCCAGATCGCGCACCGGCACGGCGTCCCCGTCCTGGTCGACGGGGCCCAAGCGGTGTCTCACCTCGAGGTTGACGTGGGGGAGATTGATTGCGACTTCTACGCCTTCTCGGGCCACAAGCTCTACGGCCCGACCGGCGTCGGCGTCCTCTACGGCAAGGCCAGCCTCCTCGATGCCATGCCTCCCTACCAGGGAGGCGGGGACATGATCAGCTCGGTCACCTTCGAGAAGACCCTCTACAACGTCCTTCCCTACAAGTTCGAGGCCGGGACCCCCAACATCGCAGGCACCATCGGGCTCGGGGCTGCGATCGACTATCTGAGCGAGGTCCCCCTCGACCTCGTCGCCGCGCGCGAACGGGAGCTGCTCGCCTACGCGACCGAGGCGGTCTCGGCGATCAACGGCGTGCGGATCATCGGTACCGCACGGGAGAAGGCGGCCGTCCTGTCCTTCGTCCTCGACGGCGTGCACGCCCACGATGTCGGCACGATCCTGGACCAGGACGGGATCGCGATCCGTACCGGCCACCACTGCGCCATGCCGGTCATGGAGCGCTTCGGGGTCCCGGCGACCGCTAGGGCGTCGCTCGCCCTTTACAACACGCGGGAGGAAGTGGATGCTCTCGTCGGAGCGATCGAGAAGGTCAAGCGGGTGTTCCGCCGATGACCGATCTGAGCGAACTCTATCAGCAGGTCATCCTGGACCATAACGAAAAGCCGCGCAACTTCCGGGAACTCGAGGGCG
>CAZHZI010000173.1:0-3988 GCA_964536955.1 uncultured Conexibacteraceae bacterium | reverse complement strand
GGCATCAACGTCGACAACGCCGAGTCGGCGCTCGGTCGCAGCATCGATTACCAGGTGATCAACGAGTATCGCGGGGCGATCAGCGCCCTCAACTCGGGCGAGCCGTTCATGTCGTCGAGGCCGGATGGGCCGCTGGGGCAGAGTGTCTCGAAGTTTGCCTCAGAGCTGGACACGATGCTCTCCGCCGAGCTCGGTTCCTGAGCTCCGCGCGCCAATTCCTGCGATAAGCCGCGCCTAAGCGGCCGGTAAGCGGCGCTCCCTAGCCTTGGCGGTGCCGGTCGCCGCTGGTTAGTAGGGAGGCGAGCAGGCGGGCGACCGGCATACGTCTCCATCCTTCCTCGCCTCCACCGAGGGACCACCATGCTCGCGACCGCGCTCAGCGCATCGATCGTCGGCGTCGATGGCGTGCCCGTTCGCGTGGAAGTGGACGTTGCGTTTGGCCTGCCGGGCCTGACCATCGTCGGGCTCGCCGGGAGCGCGGTGCTCGAGTCTCGCGAGCGGGTGCGCGCCGCGCTTCGGAACTCGGGCTTCGAGGTGCCGTCGCGACGAATTACGGTCAATCTCGCGCCGGCGAGTAGTGACTCATGGTGTATGATGTCTCGGAACTGCACGAGGGTCCGAGTCTGATCCGCGCCATCGTCTACGCCCGTCTCAGCCGCGATCGGGACGGTACCCAGACCGCGACCGCCCGCCAAACAGCCGACTGTCGCAAATACGCTGAGGCAAAGGGCTGGAAGATCGTCGCCGTTCAAGAGGACGCGGATCTCTCCGCCTACTCATCGAAGGTCCGGCGCCCTGGTTTCGAAGCCGTAAAGGAGGCCGTGGCGGCAGGAGAGGCAGATGTCATCCTCGCCTGGAAGCTCGATCGACTGCTCAGGCGGCCGCGTGACTTCGAGGACCTCTGGCAGCTCTGCCAAGTGGCCGGAGCCCACATCGCGACGGTCAGCGACGGCATCGACACGTCGACTCCGATGGCCGGCGTGCTGGTCCCGCGGATCCTCTCCACGTTCGCCGAGCTGGAGGGAGAGAATCTGAGCATCCGCGAGCGCCGCAAGCATGAGGAAACGGCGAAGGCCGGGAAGCGCTCCGGTGGGGGACACCGCCCGTTTGGACTCACCCGTGAGTGGAGCGCCGAAGTACCCGCCGAAGCGGACGCGATCCGGGCGGCAGTCGATTCCATTCTCGCCGGCGGCACCATCTATCGTCTGGCGGCCGAGTGGAACACTCGCGGGCTCAAGACGCCGACCGGGGGAGCGTGGAACATTCAGAAGGTCCGCTCGATGCTTCGATCCCCGCGCCTCGCCGGTCTGCGCGAACATCGCGGCGATATTGTCGGGCCCGCAGTGTGGCCCGCCATCGTGACACCGGAGAAGCACGAGCGACTACGCGCCATCTTCTCGGCGCGTCGAGCGCCCGAGCGCGAGGGTCGCTACCTCTTGACCGGGATGATCAGGTGCGGCAAATGCGGGAATCGGCTGTACGTCCGGCGCCGTTCGAGGGACCGCGTGCGCCGGTATGGCTGCGAGAAGGCCGCCAACAATGGCTCATGCGGGGGAGTTCATGTCGTCGCCGAGCCACTCGAGGCCCACGTCCGGGATGTGGTACTCGACTACCTCGACTCGCCCGCACTGGCCGCCGCCCTGGATGCTCACGAGCGCAAGGCCGAAACGCTCGATCTGGACGCCCTCCGAGCCGACGAGGCGGCGCTAGAGGAGCTAAGCCGCGACTACTACACCGAGCGCATCGTGAGCCGGGCCGAGTACCTCAGCGCCCGCGACGAGCTGGAGCGGCGCATCAAGACAGCTCGCGTGAAGCTGGCCCGGACGAATGGCACCGGCCCGCTACGCGCCATGCTCGGAGCCGACGTCCGAGACGCATGGGAGCATGAGGGGCTCCTCTGGCGCCGGGAGGTGCTCGGCGCCGTCGTCGATCGCATCATCATCGGCCCGGCCGTGCGCGGCCGGAACGCGTTTGATCCGGCGCGCGTGTCGATTGAGTGGAGGTATTGAGCGGGCGTACGCGGCCCTAGCGACACCGCATGTCCGTCTCCGTGCCATCCCCCTGCATCCGACCCGTCGCACGACGACGGGCCCTGCGGTTCGCAGCTACGTGCTGGGGGTGGCGGAAGTGGTCCGTGCTTCGCGGTGCGGGGCCGCGGTCCGGCCCCGGCCGAATACGATCGCTGTTCAACCAGAGGGTGTCAGTTGAGGACGTCTTGGACGCGGAGTCCTTCTACTGGCAGGGGGCCTCACTGGGGACCGTGATCGAGCGGGCGACAGTGCATGGGCGACAGCGCTATGACCGCTTTGACGCGAGCCAAGTGGTGATCGACTGGCGCGACGCGTAGCTTCGCGCTTTCGCTCTTCCACGCGTCGCAACGCCGGAGCAAGGATCGCGGCAAGACGATCAGCGCCCGATGGATCGGTCAGGCGTTCAGCCATCGCCGGATTCCTCAACTCCCTGGGGTCATGGCGTGAGGGCGATACGGGGCCTCCAGTCTGCCGTGTAGCGCCGGCTGCCTCGGAGGTCATTGACCGTGCGATCCGCTTCTAGCAGATCCTGTTAGTTCTGTTGGTTTGCGGCCCGTCCCGGCCAGCGGGATCGCGAGCGCCTCCTCGGCGGCATCGAGCTCGAGGTAGTCGGCGACCATCTCGGTCAGGGGCAGCGAGAGTGCCCAGGTCGAGCCGGCGGGAGCAGTCGCCTTCACGCCGCTGCCATCGCGAGGTATCGCCGGAACAGAGGATCCTCGACCGTGTATCGACCGCGGCGGCCATTTGCCAACCGAGCCACGTGCCCACGCGACGCCAGGCGCCGCAGGGCCTGCCGCGTCGCTGGCGGGGCGATGCCCACGAGCCGCGCTAGGCTTTCGATCTCGCCCGAGCGCCGCGGCTCGGCTCCATCCGCCAGCAACCGCACCACCGCTCGCTCGGATGGTGACATCGCGCTCCAACGTCCGGCGAAGATCTCTTGGCTCACCGCCGCGAACGCCCGCTCGAACCCGAGCCGATACTCGGCCAATCCGACGCGGCCGTTCACCGCCGCGTCGAAGGCGTAGTAGGCCAGCTTCTGGATGTAGTACGGACGACCGGCCGACGCGCTGGCGATATCGGCCAGAACCAGTTGGTCGAAGGTCACGCCGGTGCCCCGAAGTGGAATGGAGACGGCGAGCTGCGCGTCACGCGGCTCGAGCGGCCCGAGGGTCAGCGGCTCGTAGTAGCGGACGAGGGACTCGTGTGCCGAGCCGATACCGGCGAACAGCGTTGGCGAGGCCGCGACGACGAGTGCGATCGGAAGGTCGTTGGCATACAGCTCCAGGCTGATCGCACGCAGCTGCAGCAGCGCAGAACGGCTGTCGGGGAGGAGGTCGACGTCGTCGATGAGGACGCAGGCAAGCTGGCGGTGGTCTTGCTGACGCTTGGCGAGCCTCTCAAGCGACCCGCGGAGCCCTTGGCGTCCCACTCCATGGGTCTGGCGGAGCTTCGCGTTCGCCAGCCCGAGATGGACGCCCAGCTCCACGTCGCGAGACGCATCGGCCGCACCGCCGTCAGCGTCAATAGCCAGGCGCAGTCCGTCGAAGAACTCGCCGACGGGCTGTGGGTAGGCCAGCGATAACACCGCGACGTCTCCCACGTCGCGCAGCAGTCGGCGCCAGTGCATGAGCAGCGTTGTCTTGCCGATAGCCCATGTGCCGAGCAACGCGGTGTGATGTGGATGTCCCTCGCGAGTGCGTGCGATGCGCGCCATGGCGATCTCGGTCTCGCGCTCGCGACCGGCCAGCAGCGGCGGGAAGATCCCGCTGCCGGGCCGGAATGGGTTGTCCGCCTGTGTTTGTGACAATTGTGACAACTCCCGTCACGAAATCTCTGTAGATGGATTGGCCGGGGAGCGCCGCATGGCGCCTCCCCGGCCAGGTCCTCACCTCATCGGTAACCGCCCTACGCCCCAGGCTGCCTCTGACGGAACCACGATCGCGATCTCATCGCGTTGG
>CAZHZI010000172.1:0-4031 GCA_964536955.1 uncultured Conexibacteraceae bacterium | reverse complement strand
TTCGCCGCCGGCCTTCGGGCCGCCCTCCGCCAAACCAATGAGACGCGCGCGCTCGCAGACCTTGCCCTTGGAGCGATGGTCGTCTCCGTGGTATTCGAGCTTGCCAGCTTCGCCATCATCGGGGCGACGACTCGCATGGCGGCCGATGGCGCTGACCCCGGCGTGCTGGCTGCTCTCCACGAGTCGTCTCGGGCGCTGTCATTCACCCTTCCCTCCGCTCTGGGAGCGTCCATCCTGGCCGCGTCGATGGCGATGCTGCTCTCGCGCCAGTTCCCTCGTTGGCTCGGGGTGTTGGGACTCCTGGTCGGAGTTGGCTGGCTGGGATCGGGGTTCTACTTTGCCCTGATCAACGATATCGTCGGGGCCTTCACCGGACCCATCTGGCTGGGCTGGGTCGTCTGGCTGCTCTCGACGGGCATCATCCTGTTCCGCAGGGCAGGCCCGATCCGCTCGCGCTCGCTCGCGGAGGCGAGCTGATCGCCTCCGTCAGGGACCCAGACGGCAACCCCATCGGCCACATCCAGCCCGCCTGAGGCCGCTCACGAGCAAGCCGGGCACCCCGCGGCGGGATGCCCGGCTGTTCTCAGGTCGTCAGCGCTCGGCGAGCAGGGCGTCGAGGCGATCCCAGGTCTCGATCGCGCCACCGATCATGCCGGTCGCGAGCGCGCCCTCGATGGCCTCGGCTGATCCCATGTGCGACACGGCGCGCATCAGCGTCTTGCCGCCGATGTCCTCCAGCGTCAACGTCTCCGGTCCGCCCATCGGCCCGACGCCCTCCACGTCGAACATGAACGTCCACTTGATGAGCTCCGGCGGCGTCACCTCGAGATACTCACCGTAGAACGCGATGTCCTCGCGACCCGGCGCGCTGCTCATGTAGCGCCACTTTCCACCGGGCCGGACGTCCATCTCGGCGACCGTCGTCGTGCTGCCGAGCTGGCCCCACCAGCGGGGGATGAGCTCCGGGTCCGTGTGAGCCTTCCACACCAGCTCGCGCGGCGCGTCGAAGGTGCGCTCGTAGGTGAGGTCGCCCCCCTCCGAGTAGATCGTGGTCGTCTCGGTGCTACCGCGGTCGATTCGGGTCGCTGCTGTCATCGTCTACTCCTTCTGAGGTTGCCTGTGCCTGTACTTCGCGCAGATAAGCGTCCAACCGTTCGAAGCTCTCCTCCCAATGCGGTCGGTACTGGCCGACCCAGTCGGAGATGTCGCGCAGCGGGCCCGCACGGAGCCGTCGTGGCCGCCACTGCGCCTGCCTTCCCTGCTCGATCAGCCCGGCCCGTTCCAGGACGCGAAGGTGCTTGGAGATGGCGGGCTGGCTCATGTCGAACGGTGCGGACAGGTCCTTGACCGATGCCTCGCCTTCGGCGAGACGGGCCAGGATTGCCCGCCGAGTCGGGTCGGCGAGGGCGGCGAACGTGGCGCTCAGGGGATCGGGCTGCATGTCCATCACTAGGTGGTTATATAACCTAATGGGACTATACGCGTCAGGCCAGGCTTGTCAAGCCTCGTTTTGGAACGCCGGCGGACGCCGGAGCTGTGTCAACCCTGGAGGAACGCGGTCGTGCTCCTGGCGGCGCGATCGAGGTCGTCGAGCCAGGGCGCGTGACCTGCGCCCCGGAAGATCTCGTACTCCGCGTTGGGCATCTGATCTACCAGCCGGCGGGCGGTGTCCTCACCGCCGAAGGGATCTTTCTCGCCCCAGATGAAATGAGTCGGCGTGCGGATCGTGCCCAGGAAGCCATCGGACAGGATCACCCGAGGGTCGATCCCGTGGCGCAGCGAGACCAGGCTGCGGGTCAGACGTATCTCGTTCCGCCTTGTATCGGTGTTGCGGAGCAGCGCCAGCAACCAGTCGAGGAGCTCCTGCGAGATTCGGCCGTCCTCGAGGCTCGCGCCGTGGCCGATCTGGCGGAAGCCCATCCGAAGCATGCGCTCGCTGGGCGGCAGCGCGGAGACCAGGCGCCCGAGGACCGGGATGGTCTGCATCCGCATCACCATCGGCATGCGCGCGATGGGCGCGCCCACCGGCCAGCTGAACTGCACCATGCGGCCGATGCGGTCGGGGTGCGCGGCCGCGGCGCGCAGCGCGAAATACCCGCCGAACGAAGTGGCCACCAGGTGGGCGGACTGGAGTCCGAGCGCATCCAGCACGTCGACAAGCAGCGCGTCGCCGATGCGTGGGAGGCTGTCGGCATCAAGCGGCGTGGTGAGCGGGTCGCTCAGGCCCATGCCGGGCCGGTCCAGGAGGATGCAGCGGAAGCCCGTCAGCCGCCCCGCGAGCGTCGCCCAGCTCGAGCCGCTCACACCTGCGCCATGCACGAACAGCACGGGCGGGCCCGCGCCGACCTCCAGAACGCGCACGGTGACGTCGGTACGCCCCAGGTGCAGTCGCTGCTCGGTCGGGGTCACACCGACCCCCTCCCAGAGCCGCCGCTCCGCCTCGCGGTATCGGGCTTCGTCCATCGGCCTTGCCTCCGTTACGTACCGTACTCCGGAGGATTGCTTTCGGCCATGGGGGAGCTGGCCGACCGCGGCTCACACGGTGATGATGACCTTGCCCCGCGCGCGCATGGTCTCGAGGTACCGAATTGCATCGGGGACCTCGCTCAGCGGGTAGGTCCGGTCGATGACGGGCGAGATCTTCCCGGCCTCGGCGAGCTCCTTCAGGTAGAGCAGGTCTTCGCGCTCGATGTCGGTGAGCATGCCGACGAACTTCGGACCGAATCGCGACAGCTGCTGCCCGCCGAGGATGCGGGCGATCGGGCCGATCCAGTTGCCCTTCGATGCGCCCACCAGCACGGCCCTCCCGTTCGGTGCCAGGGCGCGCCGCAGGGCGAGCAACGAGCGGTTGCCCACGTTGTCGATGATGAGGTCGTACTTCCCGTCGCCGCGAGTGAAGTCCTCCCGGGTGTAGTCGATGACGTGATCGGCGCCGAGCGATCGGACCATGTCCACGTTCGGAGTGCTGCATACGCCGGTCACATCGGCTCCGAAGTGCTTGCCGAGCTGGACGGCGAACGTCCCGACGCCGCCGGAGGCCCCGTTGATCAGCACCTTCTGTCCCGCTTGAACGTGGCCCTTCTCGCGCAGCGCCTGCAGCGCCGTGATCGCGCCGACGGGCAGGGCGGCAGCCTGCTCCAGCGTCATGTTCGCCGGCTTGTGGACGAAGAGCTTCTCGGGCCCGCAGACGTACTCCGCGCAGGCACGGGTCTTCTCGCCGAACACTTCGTCTCCGGGCTTGACCAGCGTCACGTCCCGGCCGACCGCCTCGACGACTCCGGCGACGTCGACCCCGGGGATGTTGCGCTTCGGCTTGCGCCACCCGGACGTGGGGCGAACGATGTACGGCTTGCCCCGCAGCAGGTGCCAGTCAAGAGGATTCACCGACGCCGCGTGCACGCGCACGAGCACGTCACCGTCCTTGACGACCGGCTTCGGGACCTCCTCGAGTCGCAGGATGTCGGGTGACCCGTAGCTGCGATAGACGATCGCCCTCATCGCAGCCCTTCCCGCGCCGGCCGCAACGTCGGCTCGGCGGCAAGCCAGGCGCCCAGGCGCACGAGCTCCTCGCCGATACGACGGCGGATGAATGTCGAGCGCTCACGCCCGCTCAGGACGGTCCTACGTCGCAGCTGCGCCTCTCGTTCCGTCGCGAGCTGGCGCAGCACATGGGTGTTCTGCACGTCTAGTACCCCTCTGTTTAGTTCTTCGAGGTCGAGGACTGGATCGTGGACGTCGGTTTACGTACACTGTAAGCTCGACTTCCGCTATACTAGACGTACACCGTAAGTCTGTCAAGCCCCTTGCCGGCTGGAGGTCAATGGCCACCACATCGGTTCCGACCGCGGAAACCCGGCTCCCCCTGAGCAGGGAACGGGTGCTGCGCGCTGCCATCGAGCTCGCCGATGACGCCGGGATCGAGTCACTCAGCATGCGCAGGCTCGGACAGGCACTCGGGGTCGAGGCGATGTCGCTCTACAACCACGTCGCCAACAAGGAAGACATCCTCAACGGGATCGTCGACCTCGTGG
>CAZHZI010000171.1:0-4057 GCA_964536955.1 uncultured Conexibacteraceae bacterium | reverse complement strand
GGCGGGCCCGGACCTACTTCATGGCGTTCGGAACGTGGTGAGGCACGTCATCTAGCGCGGGCAGAGCCTAGAGGTCGAGGGTGACCTCGGCCGACTCCTCCGCCCCGGGAATCTCAAGGATCAGAGGCCGGTTCTCGGACGCGGCGTCGGGCAGCAGGAAGAGGACCAGCGAGCCCTCGATCGAGCCCTGCTGGGCGGTCGAGTCGGGCGCCGGCAGCTGGTCTTCCGCGCCGACCTCGCTGCCGAGGGGCAGCGCGTAGAGGCTCTCGCTGGGGATCGATTCAAACTTCTGGTGGTCGGCGTCGATGATCGTCAAAGACTGTGGCAGCCGCTGGGGGCCCTCGGAATCGTTCTCGACCTGGAAGAAGACGCCGAAGTAGGCGGTCCCCGGAGAGGGGGGCGGCTGACCGACCAGGTAGGCGGAGTCCTCGGTGTCGTTGCGGTTGAGGAAGCGGGAGAAGATCGCGTTGTACTGGACGTCGTCCAGCGTCACCGGTTCCCCCTCCACCACCTCGGTCGAATGGCTGGAGTGCCCGCAGCCAGGGAGAGCGACGGCAAGGGCGGCGAGTGCGAGCACGGCAAGCAAGGGAGAGAGGATTCGGCGAGGGAGGGTCATCGGCGGCGAGAGTCTATTAAGGGATGCCGGTCACGTAGCGATTGCCCCCGGCCAGCGCTACACGACCCTCGACCGGCGCTTCGCCCTCCAGCACGTCTCGCAACCGCCGCATCGCCTCGCCCCAGCCGCGCTCGTAGCGGGAGGACGCCGCGACCAGCGTCTCCTTTGCCCTGTCGACGAGATTCGGGGGCTCTGTCCAGTAGGACACCCGAACCTTGGTCAGGGAGCCGGGTCCTTCGGTCAGCTCGTACACGGTGGTCGACGGAACCCGGTTGCTGCGCCCGCCGCGGCCATGCTCGACGATCCGGTAGGGCTCCTCCAGCTCGGCGACCGCGGTGTCCATCCAGACCCTGTGCAGGGGCACTTCGAACCGGAACCGCGCCCCGGCGCCGATTCCCGAGGATCCGATACGGGTCAGGTGGAAGCCGGATACGAAGTGGTCCATGAAGGAAGGCCGGTTGGCGAGGTCGCCGAGGAACGCGAAAACGCGCTCCCGCGGCAGGTCGATTTCGACTTCAGCGCTGACCGGTCCCATGGCGGCGCGATTCTAGGCGTTTACAGTGACCGGGAGCGGGGTACCCAATCGCGCTAAGGCGCGCTACCATCGAGGTGGAGGCGCCGGGAAGGAGTTCGTATCTTCACCAGTGTCCGCACCAGTTCAGCTGCCCAGGTTGAAACGGGCTCGAGCCCAGGCGTGGGGACCTTCTTCTGCGTCGGCTGTGGCTCACAGCTCTCCCTCCAGGAAACCGACACCCTTCCAGACTGCCCCCGTTGCGGGGGCTCGGATTTCCGCCGCGACTCGATCTTCGAGCCGATGCAGGAGCACGGCGAGCAGACGGTCGAGTTCCCCGCCTCGGCCCTCGAAGAGCCACCCGCCTGGTTGCACGAGGCGCGCGAGCTGGTGCCCGGCGCCGGCTGCTACCTGGTCTTCCGCAACGATGAGGGTGAGACCCTGGTGTTTCCGATCGAGCGGGGCTGGACACGGATCGGCCGCAGCGTCACCGCCGACATCCGCCTTGACCATCCCAGCGTCTCGCGGCGCCACGCGCTGGTGATCTCCGAGCAGCCGAACTCGTTGCGAGTGCTGGACGACCGAAGCCTCAACGGGGTCTTCCTCAATGGTGAGGTGGTCGAGTGGGGCAGGCTCCGCGACGGCGACGAGCTGACCATCGGCCGCTACCGGCTGTTCGCACTCGAAGCCTGAGCGCGTCCCAGGTTCCGGCCACCGCGCGCCCTAGCATGCGGGGCTCATGAACGTTCCCCCAGAGCCGCTCGACCCTTCCCTCGCGCCGGGTTCGATGGAGATCTCCGCGACGGCGGAGCGCGCGCGCGAGCGGCTGCACGAGGAGATAGAGCGGGTCCGGATTGGAGTCGAGGAGATGCTCGGCGAGCAGGGTGGCGAGGGCGGCGACGCCCTACGGCGTGAGCTCGACGAGCTGCGCGCCGAAACCCGCCGCTACGTGAAGCGGCGGGTCCGCAAGAGCGAACGGCGGATCGAGCAGCAGGTGCAAGAGGTGAGAGAACGGGCCAATGCGCTTGAGCGCCGGCTCGATGCCTTCGAGCAGGAGCGCAAGTACGCCGAGTGGCGTATCCACACCAACACCGAAGCGATGCTCGACGGGCTGCTTCGCGAGGTGCGGGCGATCGCCGACCGGCTGTCGTCTATTCGGTAGAGATGCTCGGGTCCGCTTGGACCCTGTGCGGAACGACCATCAGGAAGCTCTCGCGGGGGTGGGCGGCGAGATCGAGGACACGCACCGCCTCCTCGTCCTGGCTGGTCGCCTTCAGCTCGCTCGCATAGTGGGTGAGCAGGTCGTCGACGTCGAGCAGTCCCTCGGCGTCGAGCTCCTTCAGCTCCACTTTGGCGCCCTCACCGAGGCGGCGCTCGATCGCCGCACGGTCGATGCCGAACGCGGTGTGGCGGACGTAGACGCGCCCTCCGGTCATCCCGGCGCATGCCCAGGGGCCGATGTCGCCGAGCACGACGGCCCGGCCCGAGGTCATGTACTCGAAGGCGAAGCCCTTGGCGTTGGCGCGGTCGACTATGCAGCCGCGGCCGTCGTCGATGTCCTGCTCCGGCTCGCCTGCCAGGACAACGTCAGCACCGGAGAGGCGAATGCAAAAGCGGGAGTCGGCCGAACCCTGCACGAAGAGCCGCCCGCGCTGGGCCCCGTAGGCGAATGACTTGCCGACGGAGCCGTTCAGCCGCTTGCCTTTGGCCCCCTTGCCCTTGAGGACGGAGATGGTCCCACCCAGCATCGCCTTGCCGACACCGTCCTGGGCGCCGCCCTCAACGCGGATCGAGACGCCGTAGGCGTTGAAAGCCCCGAAGCCTTGGCCGGCAACCGAGCCGCCGTTGAACTCGAGGCTGGCGAGGATGTCCTCGCTGGGCTCGGGTCCGTTCTCGAAGATGCGAGCGCGGGCGAGCGCCCCGGCCAGCTCGGTGCCGAGGACGCGGTCGTTGGCGTCGGTCGCCCGCGGGAACTCGTTGCGGATCGTGCGCCCGGCGCAGATGTCTCCGGCGAGGGCGCCGATCTGAGCCGAGGCCTCCTTGGCCTCCATCCGGATCGGACGGGCGGCGACCAGCCCCGCCTCGGCGCGGGACTCGGCGATCTCGTCGGCGACCGGCAGGTCGAGCGGCTCGAGGTCGAGGAACTCCTCCAGCGGGGTGATCATCGGAGCCAAGTCGAGCCTGTCGGCGGCGGCCACCTGTTCCAGGAGGTCGTAGCGGCCGACCAGATCCTGGGCGCGGTCGTAGCCGAGCGAGGCGACGACCTCTTTGACCTCCTCGCCCATCGCCCGGAAGAACCGGGCGCAGCTCTCGGCGGAGCGGTCCACCTCCTGTGGGGTGAACTTCTTCAGCCCGTGTTGCTGGGCTTCCTCGATGGTTTCGATCTGCGTTGCGATGCCGACGTGACAGGTGTCCAGCTGGCAGCCGCGGCAAATCGTGCAGCCGAGGCTGACCATCGCCAGCGTCCCGAATCCGACCCGGTTGGCGCCGAGGCAGTGCAGCTTGACGATGTCGTGGCCGTGGCGGTAGCCGCCGTCGGCCCAGATCTCGACGCGGTTGCGAATCCCGGCCTCCATCAACGCCCGATGCACGGCACGGGTGCCGATGTCCGACGGCAGGCCGACGTGGCGCAGCGCGTGCTGACGGGCGGCGCCGGTGCCGCCCTCGAAGCCGGAGAGGGTGATGATGTCGGCGCCCGCCTTGGCGATCCCCAGCCCGATCGTGCCGATGTTCGGAACCACCGGAACCTTGACCGAGACCCGCACGTCGGGGTTGACGGTCTTCAGCTCGTCGATCAGCTCGGCGAGGTCCTCGATCGAGTAGAGGTCGTGGTTGTTGGACGGAGAGATCAGGTCGGTGCCCGGCGCCGCGTTGCGGGCAGCGGCGACCTTTTCGGAGACCTTCTTGCCGGGCAGTTGGCCGCCCTCGCC
>CAZHZI010000170.1:0-4084 GCA_964536955.1 uncultured Conexibacteraceae bacterium | reverse complement strand
CATGAGTCGCCGCCGTCGCGCAGCTCGACCGCCTCGAACTCGCCGGTCGAGGCGCCGGAGGGCACCGCCGCCAGCCCACGGGCGCCGGAGTCGAGCACGACCTCGGCCTCGACCGTCGGGTTGCCGCGCGAGTCGAGGATTTGCCGCGCGTGGATGGAAGCGATGGCGCTCATAGGCGAAGCGCGCCGGGGGCGGGGCTAGGGAACGATGCCCGGGACGCCGCCGGGCAGGGTGGGTGCGGCGGCAGGGGCCGGTTTGAGGCCGGCCGGCTGGGGGCGCTGCGGGAGGCGCTGGCCCTGCGGCGTGAGGACGCTGACCGTGCCGGGAAGCGCCGGGGAGAGCTGCTGGACCGGCGCCGGGCAGGCCTCGGGCGGGCCGCCTTTCGGGCTTTCCTCGTAGCAAGTGGGTGGGGCGGCGGCGGGATGCCCCGTGCCCTTGAAGTTGGCGCAGCGTTCGATCACGTAGTCGGCGGCGCAGAAGGTGCGCGACTGCCACTTGCTGCCGTAGTTGGCGATAAAGGCCGAGAAGGCCTCCTGCTGAGCCTGTTGGGTCAGCTGGGAGACGATCTGCGAGCGCACCTCGGTTAGCGGCTGGACCTCTGCGGGTTTCGCCTCCGTGGTTTTCGTTTTTCCGGTGGCGGGGGTGGTGAACTGGGTCGCCTTGGCCGCCTCGTAGTAGTCCTCGACCTGGCTGCTCGAAGGCTCCGGCGTCCCCTCGGTGATCTTCTGCTGAATCTGGGTGCTGAGCAGCTGCAGCTTCACCCGCTCGTCAACGTCTGCCTGAGTGAAGTTGGAGGTTATGAGGAATTTTTTGAACTCGGCCTCGGTTTTGAAGTTCTGTTTCTTGATCTGCGCCAGCTCGGCCTCGATCTGACGCGGCGTCACCTCGACACCCATCTCCTCCGCCTCGCCCTGAATCCAGATCGAGTCGAGCAGGTCACCCATCGCGGCGTCCCTGACGTCCTGATACTGCGGGTTATCGGGTTTGGGAGCCTCTTTCAGGCCCGCCCGCGCCGCGGTTTGAAGAAAGGCCTTGTCGAACTCGGCTTGGCTGACCTCGCCAATCGTTCCCGGGATCTCCTCGACAAGGGCGACGTCCCCATTGGGAATGCTTGGATCGCCGAGGCCCTCGGCGATCGCGAAGCCGGCAAAGAGCACCACCACCAGCGCCCCGAAGAGCAGCAGGCCGAGGCGCTGAAGCGGCGCAAGGCCGGAGGAGCGCGCCGAGGCGCCCTCGCCCTTCCCCTTGCCCTTCGTGGGTCGCTTCCTCTGATTGGGACTCACGAGGCGGGGAGCATATCCGAAGAAACCTTCGCCTCTCTTAAAGCGTCCGCCATGGTGAGGACGGCGGCGAGGCGGGCCTCGGGCTCGTTTGGAACGCTGACCCCGGCGGTCCTCTCCCGCCACTCGTACAGCGCCCCGTCTATCCGCTCGCGCAGGACGGCCGCCTGCTCGGAGTCGAGCTCCACCCCGGTGACGCTGAGCCGGCCGCCGCGGAACTCGATGCTGCGCGCCCCGGCCAGGCCCAGCTCGATCCGGGCGCGCTGGAGGGCAAGGAGGTTCTCGGCTTCCTGCGGCGGGGGGCCGAAGCGATCGCTCAGCTCGTCGCGGATCGCCCGTAGCTCGCCGGGCTCACGAGCGGCGGCGATGCGCCGGTGGACATCGATCTTCGCCGCCTCGAAGGGGATGTAGGCCGGCGACAGATAGGCGTCGACCGGCACGTCGAGGCGGACCGGCTCCGGCGCCTCCTCCCTCCCGTCGGCGCCGCCCGTCTCGGCGACGGCCTCGTCGATCATCTGGCAGTAGAGCTCGAAGCCGACAGCGGCGACATGGCCCGATTGCTCGTCGCCAAGCAGGTTCCCGGCGCCGCGGATATCGAGGTCGCGCATCGCGATGCGAAAGCCCGAGCCCAGCTCGGTGTGGTCGGCAAGAGTCGAGAGCCGCGCCGCCGCCTCTTCGTTGAGCGCCTCGGCCGAGGGATAGAGCAGGTAGGCGAACGCGCGCTCCCGAGACCGCCCGACCCGGCCGCGAATTTGGTAGGCCTGCGAAAGCCCGAGCTGGTCGGCGCGTTCGACGATCAGCGTATTGGCGGAGGGGATGTCGAGGCCGCTCTCGATGATCGTCGTGGTGACCAGGCAGTCGGCGCCGCCGCGCAGGAATTCCAGCATCGTCTCCTCCAGGCGCTCCTCGTCCATCTGGCCGTGGGCCTCGGCGAAGCGCGCCTTGGGGACGAGGCCGCGCAGGCGCTCGGCGACCTCGGGAAGCGAGTCGATCCGGTTGTGGAGGAAGAACGCCTGGCCACCGCGCTCCAGCTCGCGCTCGATCGCGCGGCGCACGAGCTCCTCGTCGTAGGGGCCGACGTAGGTTCGGACCGGACGGCGCCCCTCGGGCGGGGTCTCGATCACGGAGATGTCGCGCAAGCCGGCAAGGCTCATCTGCAAGGTGCGAGGGATCGGCGTGGCCGACAGTGAGAGGACGTCGACCTTCAGCTTCAACTGGCGCAGCAGCTCCTTCTGCTTGACGCCGAAGCGCTGTTCCTCGTCGACGATGACCAGGCCCAGGTCCTTGGCGCGGACATCGCGGGAGAGCAGCCTGTGGGTGCCGATCAGGACATCGACCTTGCCCGCTTCGAAGTCGCGCAGCACCGCCTTCACCTCGGCCGGCTTGCGCAACCTCGAGACTCCTTCGACGACGAAAGGCAGGTCGGCGAGGCGCTCGCGGAAGGTGCCGATGTGCTGCTGGGCGAGGATCGTCGTCGGGACGAGCATCAGCACCTGCTTGCCGTCGGCGGCCGCCTTGACCGCGGCGCGAAGGGCAACCTCGGTCTTGCCGAAGCCGACGTCGCCGCAGACCAACCGATCCATCGGCCGCTCCCCCTCCATGTCTCCCTTCACAGCCTCGATCGCCTCCAGCTGGTCGGCGGTCTCGCGGTAGGGGAACGCGGTCTCCATCGTCATCTGCCACTCGCCGTCGGCACCGAAGGTGTGGCCCTTGCGGGCGCGACGCTCCGCATAGAGGTTGAGCAACTCACCGGCCAGCGCGCCCGCCGCCTTGCGAGCGCGCGCCTTCATGTTCTGCCAGCGTTTGCCCCCCAGCGCGGAGAGGGTCGGATCGCCGCCGGCGCCGACGTAGCGGCTCAGCTTGGCGAGCTGATCGGTGGGGACGTAAACCCGATCCTCGCCCTTGTACTCGAGATAGAGGTAGTCGCGGGTGACGCCGCCGACCTCGCGCGTCTCGAAGCCCGCGAAGCGGGCGACACCGTGATCCTCGTGGACGACGTAGTCACCGACCCTCAGGTCGCTGAAGGCGAGACGGCCGCGGGCGGCGCCGGGGGCGCGATCCTCGGCGCGACGGCGTCGGTGGACGAGACGGCGGAACGGATAGACGGCCAGCTTCAGCTCGGGGCTGACGAAACCCTCCCGCAGGCGCGCCTCGGCGAATACGAGGCCGGGATCGGGCGAAAGGCGGCCGCCGTCGAGCAGGGAGACGTCGAGGCGGTCGAGGTTGTAGCGGGTGCGCTCGGCCTCGCCGCGGCTGTCGAAGGCGACGATGGTGCGATAGCCGGAGCGGATCAGCTTCTCCAGCTCGCCCTCCGCCTCCTTGACGCTGCGGGCGGGGGACTCGGCGCGGGCGGCGCGAAAGGCGTCCTCGTCGTCCTCGCCGGCGCCGCTCAGGGACAGCGCGGCGCGCTCGGCCAGCGGCGCCGCGACGTCGACGTAGAGGTGGCGGGCGTCCTCGGCGTGCATCGCCGTCGTCGCGTCCTCCCAGTGATCGCGCAGGGCGGGCTCGATCTCCTCGGCGGCGGTGAGGATCACCGCGGCGGAGCCGGGAATCAGATCGAGCGGCGCTCCAAAGTCCTCCAGCGGGAGCGCCTCGGCGAGGCTCGGCGGCTCCTTGCCGTCCTCGGCGGCCTCCATCGCCGCGAGCTCCGCCAGCTCGCGATGCTCGGCGTCGAGTTCGGCCGCGGGCGCAAACTCGACCCGCTCGGCATCGCCGAGCGAGCGCTGGGTGAAGGTCGAGAACCAGCGCATCGAGTCGACCTCGTCGCCGAACAGCTCGATTCGCACGGCCCGCTCCTCAGTGGC
>CAZHZI010000169.1:0-4086 GCA_964536955.1 uncultured Conexibacteraceae bacterium | reverse complement strand
CCATGTCGTCGATCAGCCGGTGCTCGTAGGCGATGCCGGCCACCTCGAAGTCAGCCCTGAACTCTGTCTCGTAGACCTCGGCGAAGATGTCCTTGAAGCGACCGTCATAGCGCTTGAGGATGGTGTTCTTGGTGGAGAGGTACACGGGGAAGCCGCGCTCCAACCCGTAGCGCATCGAGGCGCGAGCGAAATCGCGAATCGAGTCGTCGAGGTTGTACATCGCCATCGCGACACCGCTGCGCGGGAAGTCGTAGACGTCGAGCTCGATCGGCTCGGAGCCGTCCTTGGGCGTGTAGGTGAGGGTCAGCGAGCCTTCGCCGGGGACGACCATGTCGGTGGCCCGATACTGGTCGCCGAAGGCGTGGCGCCCGATCACGATCGGTTTCGTCCAGCCCGGAACCAACCGTGGGATGTTCGAGATGACGATCGGCTCGCGGAAGATGACGCCGCCGAGGATGTTCCGGATCGTGCCGTTGGGCGAGCGGTACATCTCGTCGAGGTTGAACTCCTCGACCCGCGCCTCGTCGGGTGTGATGGTCGCGCACTTGACGCCCACACCGTGCTCCTTGATCGCGTGCGCCGCGTCGACGGTGATCCGGTCGCGGGTCGCGTCGCGGCTCTCGATGCTGAGGTCGAAGTACTTCAGCTCGACGTCGAGATAGGGCAGGATCAGCTGCTCCTTGATGAAGTGCCAGATGATCCTGGCCATCTCATCGCCGTCGAGCTCGACGATCGGGTTCTTGACTTTGATCTTGGCCACGCGGGCGGCGATGCTACCGATGAGGTGGCACAATCAGCGTCGATGGCCACCGTCGAGCGCCGATCCGCGAGCACCCACGAGGTGACGAACCAGCCGCCGCCGCTGGTCGACTACAACGTCTATGAGTCCGATCGACCGCTGATCGAGGCGGTGCGCCGCGAGGGCGCGGAGTGGGCGGAGCGCCAGATCGCCGCGGTCGGCGAGCTGGCCGGCTCGGAACGGATCCTCGCGCTCGGAGCGACGGCCAACGAAAACCCGCCCCGCCTTCGCACCCACGACCGCTACGGGCACCGGGTGGATGAGGTGGAGTTCCATCCCTCCTGGCACGAGTTGCTGGGGCTTGCGGTCGGTCACGAGCTCCACGCGCTGCCGTGGAAAGAGCCGAGGCCAGGCGCCCATGTCGCTCGCGGCGCCGCCTTGATGTGCATGTCGCAGGCCGAGGCTGGGATCGGCTGCCCGATTTCGATGACCTACTCGGTGATTCCTGCACTGAGGACTCAGCCAGAGCTCGCCGCCGAATGGGAGCCGCGCTTCCTCTCGCCGGCCTATGACCCACGCAACTCCCCTGCCACGGAGAAGTCCGGCGCCCTGGCCGGGATGGGGATGACCGAGAAGCAGGGCGGCACCGACGTGCGCGCCAACTCGACCGTCGCGCGTCCCGTCAACGGCGGGGGGCCGGGCGCCGAGTACGAGCTGAGCGGCCACAAGTGGTTCATGTCGGCGCCGATGTGCGACGCCTTCCTGGTGCTGGCCCAGGCCGACGGCGGCATCTCCTGCTTTCTCTTTCCGCGCTGGACCCCGGATGGCGAGCGCAACCGCTTTCGCCTGCAGCGGCTGAAGGACAAGCTCGGCAACCGCTCCAACGCCTCCAGCGAAATCGAGTTCGACGACGCGTCCGCCTGGTTGGTGGGCGAAGAGGGCGCCGGCGTGGGGACGATCATCGAGATGGTCAACCACACCCGGCTCGACTGCGTGCTGGGCGGCGCGACGGGGATGCGGGCGGGCGTCGCACAGGCGATTCACCACGCCTCCCACCGCTCGGTGTTCGGACGGGAGCTGATCGATCAGCCCTTGATGCGCAACGTCCTGGCGGACCTCTGCGTCGAGTCCGAGGCCGCGACCGTTTCGGCGATGCGCCTCGCCCGAGCCTATGACGAGGCGATCGCCGGCGACGAGGAGGCACAGACCCTGAAGCGGATCGCCAACGCGGTTCTGAAGTACTGGATCTGCAAGCGGGCGCCGATGCACGCCGGAGAGGCTCTCGAGTGCCTGGGAGGCAACGGCTACGTGGAGGATTCGGGCATGCCGCGCCTTTTCAGGGAGAGTCCGCTCAACTCGATCTGGGAGGGATCGGGCAACGTCCAGTGCCTGGACGTGCTGCGGGCGATGGTCAAGAGCCCGGCCTCGCTGGACGCCTTCTTCGCCGAGGTCGAGGCGGGGGCTGGCGCCGAGCCGCGCTTGGACGCCTACACGAAGGCACTGCGCGACGAGTTGCCGGGTGACGTAGAGACGATCGAGTCCCGCGCCCGCCGGATAGTCGAACGGATGGCGCTGGCCCTGCAAGCCTCGCTCCTCGTCCGCTACGGCGACCCCGCCGTCGCTGACGCTTTCGCAGCTTCACGGCTGAGCGGGGACTGGGGTCAAGCGTTCGGCACCCTCCCGGTCTCGACCGACTTCGGACGAATCATCGACCGGCATCGCGCAACGCGCGACCGACCTGTTCCGCGGTAATAACGCCACTGAGCCTGCCGTTTGCGTCAACCGCCATAAGAGCGCCGAAGCGACGCAGGTTCTGGTTGCTGAGCAGCGAGTCAAGCGGAGCGTCCTCGTGGACCTGAAAGGCGCCGTCCTCGCGCTCGAGCAGGTCCGCGACGAGTGAGGTGGCGCGTGAGACCTCCGGCACCTCGTCCGCGCGGTCGCGCACCACGAGGCCGAGGAAACGGTGGGCCGCGTCGACCACGGGGAACCAGGGCCAGCGGTAGCGCAGGAAGTACTCGTCGAGGGCCTGCTCGACGCTCAGCTCGCCCGGGATCGCCACCGGCTCGCGGTCCATCACGTCCGCGACTCGCATCCCCTCGATGCGGCTGGAGATCTCCGTCTGCATCGCGGCGCCCCGCGCCGAGCCGTTGATCACCATCCCGATCAGCGCCAGCCAGACCCCGGTGAAGATCGCGTTGTTGAAGATCAGCAGCAGGCCGCCGCCGATGAAGGCATAGGCGAAGACGCGCCCCAGCGTAGCGGCGAGCCTGGTGGCCGAGGCGCGGTCGCCGCTGCGCCACCAGGCGAGCGCTCGGACAACTCGTCCCCCGTCCATCGGGAAGGCGGGGAGCAGGTTGAAGATCAGGACGAGAAAGTTGATCGATGCGATCCAGGCGACCATCGCCAGGGCCCCGGAGACGTCGGAGTTGCCCTCGACCAGCATCGCCTTGCGGAACTCATCCGGGCCGGCGGCGGCCACCCCCACGGCCGAGAGGACCACGACGATCGCCAGCGTCACCGCAGGCCCTGCGATCGCCACCTTGAACTCGGTCGCCGGACTGTCGGACTCGCGGTCCATCCGCGCCACTCCGCCGAAGATCCACAGCTGGATGCTGGATATGCCGATGCCGTTGCGCAGGGCGACCACCGCATGCCCCAGCTCGTGCAGGAGGATCGAGCCGAAGAAGCCGATCGCGCTGATCACCGCGAGGGCGAACGGCCCTACGGCGGAGCTGGATTCACCGAGCACGTCTCCGTAGAACCGCGACAGCATGAAGATCACCAGGAAGAGGACGAGGAACCAAGACCAGTCGACCGCGATCCTGATCCCGCGGACGTGGAAGAGAGTGATCGAGCTGCCGCCGAGCATGGGTGTCAATGGTAAGCGGCGGGTGCGGCGACCCCCGTCGGCGGTCGAAATCCGACTGCGGCGTAGGATTTCCCCTCTATAGCATCCGTGGTCGTGCCCTCTCATGACGTATTGGTGATCGGCGCCGGCCTTGCCGGGCAACGCGCGGCCCTGGCGGCCGCCGAGCAGGGCGTATCGGTGGGGATCGTCAGCAAGGTGCATCCCGTGCGATCGCACTCGAACGCGGCCCAGGGCGGGATCAACGCCGCGCTCAATCCCGGCGACTCCTGGGAGTCGCACGCCTTCGACACGATCAAGGGGTCCGACTACCTGGGAGACCAGGACGCGGTCGAGATCATGTGCCGAGAGGCGCCGGAGGAGATCCTCCATCTCGAGCACATGGGCGTCACCTTCCATCGCAACGAGGAGGGAAAGCTCGGCACCCGCGCCTTCGGCGGCGCCTCCGCTGCCCGCACCTACTACGTCGCCGACATCACCG
>CAZHZI010000168.1:0-4109 GCA_964536955.1 uncultured Conexibacteraceae bacterium | reverse complement strand
ACCAGATCAACAACGTGCTCTGCTTCCCGGGCATCTTCCGCGGCGCGCTGGACGCGGGGGCACCGCGCATCACCGAGGAGATGAAGCTCGCCGCAGCGCACGGAATCGCCGAGGTGGTCACCGACGAAGACCTTGCCGAGGACTACATCATTCCCAGCGTCTTCAACCGCGACGTCGCTCCCGCGGTCGCCCAGGCAGTGGTCGAGGAGGCCCGCCGGGCCGGCATCGCCCGCTTCAGCGAAGAGACGGGTACCTTCTCCATAGTGGAGGTCGTTCCCCAGTCGTGAGAGTCCTCATCACCGGAGCCAGCGGGTTCATCGGGTCGGCGCTGTCTGACTCGCTGCGGGCCCGGGGCGACGAGGTGGTGGGGTTGACGCGCGACCCGGGGAAGGCGCGTCGGGACGATCCGCTGGTCACATGGCACGCCTGGGAGCCGACCCTGGAACGGCCTCCGGCCGAAGCCTTCGACGGCGTCGACGGAGTGGTCAACCTGCTCGGTGAGAAGATCAATCAGCGCTGGACCGAGGAGGCCAAACGGCGGATCATGGAGAGCCGTCGCACCGGCACCCACAACCTCGTGCAGACGATCGCTGCGCTGGAGCGCAAGCCGAAGGTTCTGGTCAACCAGTCGGCGATCGGCTTTTACGGCGACCGGGGGGACGACGTGGTCGACGAGTCCTCGCCCTCGGGCACCGGGTTCGACGCCGAGGTCGTGCGCGAATGGGAGAAGGCCGCCCACCAGGTCGAGAGCACCGGCGTGCGACTTGTGGTCGTCCGCACCGGCCATGTGCTCGACCCGAGCGACGGTTTGCTCGAGCAGCTCCTGACGCCCTTCAAGCTGGGAGTCGGCGGGCCAATCGCCGGCGGCGAGCAGTACATGTCGTGGATTCACATCGACGACGAGGTCGGGATCCTTCTCTGGGCCTTGGACAACGAGACGGTGAGCGGCGTGATCAACTCGACGGCGCCCGAGCCCGTCACCAACCGGGAGCTGTCGAAGGCCTTGGGCAGGGCGCTGAATCGCCCCGCCGTCGTCCCCGTGCCCGGCTTCGTCCTCGAGCTGATGTTCGGCGGGGAGTTCGCGGAGGTGCTGAAGGGCGGGCAGCGGGTGATGCCGCGGCGAGCGATCGACCTCGGCTACGAGTTTCGCCACACCGAGCTCGACGAGGCGTTGAGCGACCTGCTCTAGCGTCCGGCGAGGCGGTCCCTTACGGCTTCGCGCAGTCCCTCCGAATCGCCGGCCCGGCGGATCGCCCGCAGCATGATCGCCATCGCCCTCTCGCCCGGCAGGCCCGAGACCTGCGCGATCCCCGCCGCGTCGAGGATCGGATGGGAGAAGCGGGTCTGCGCCGGGTCCAGCTCGCCGAGGTAGCCGACCGTGGTCGAGTCCTCGGTGGCGCGGCGGGCGTTGGCGCCCACCACGGCAAGCGCCCGCGGCCCCCGGCCGGTGTCGTCGAGGCAGAGCGCGCGAACGCGGAAGGATCCGGCCCGCCCTCCGCTGCGCCCGAGCTCCTCGCGGGCCTCGGCGCAGAGGGGACTGCTGACGTACACGGTCACGGTCGCGCCGCTGGAGACCCCCTCCCCCTCCCCGCACCCGGCGACCAGGGCGGCGGCGAGAAGTAGGGAAAGAGCGCGACGCACGGGCCGCGATCATAGACTCGGCGATTCTGATGCGAATCGGTGTGCTGACAGCGGGAGGCGACTGCCCGGGCCTAAACGCAGTGATCCGAGCGGTCGCCCGCTCGTCGATCGAGAACAGCGACGAGGCGGTGGGCATCCGCGGTGGCTATCGCGGCCTGGCGGAGGCCGACTACATGGAGCTGGACATGCGCGCCGTCTCGGGGATCCTTCACCTCGGCGGGACGATCCTCGGCACCTCCAGCTTCGAGCCGATCCGCGAAGGGGCCGTCGAGCGGGTGGAGCGGGCTGTCGTCGACGAGGGACTGGACGCCGTCGTCGCGATCGGGGGCGAGCACACGATGGAGATCACCAGCCGCCTGCACGGGGAGTTCGGCCTACCGCTGATCGGTGTGCCGAAGACGATCGACAACGACGTCGGCGGCACCGACTTCACCTTCGGTTTCGACACCGCCGTGCAGATCGCCACCGACGCGATCGACCGCCTCCACACCACCGCCCAGTCCCACGATCGGGTGATGGTGGTCGAGGTGATGGGGCGCAACACCGGCTGGATCGCCGTCTACGCGGGGCTGGCCGGCGGCGCCGACGGGATCGTCATCCCCGAGGTGACGACCACCGTGGAAGACGTCGCGGCCGGCATCCTGCGCCGCCACGAGCGAGGCAAGGACTTCTCGATCATCGTCGTCGCCGAAGGCGCCAAGCTCGCCTTCGAGAGCGGTGAGGAGCGGCTGATTCAGCCGATCAAGGACTCCGACGAGTACGGCTACCCGCGACTGGGTGGGATCGGCGCAGCGCTGGCGACCGAGCTGGAGACGCGGACCGGGTACGAGACCAGAGTCACCGTGCTCGGCCACGTGCAGCGCGGCGGCACCCCGACCTCAACCGACCGCGTCCTGGCAACTCGCTACGGCGCCCATGCCTATCGGCTGGCAAGGGCGGGCGAGTTCGGCAGGATGACCGCGCTGCGCGGCTCGGAGATGACTTCCATCCCGCTCACCGAGGCGTTGGGCGTCAAGGAGGTCGACCTCAGCGTGCTGGAGATCGCCAAGCGATTCTTCACCTGAGCGGCGCTAGGGCTGCGGCTGCAGGACCCGAATCGCGGCGCCGATGAAGAGGACCGTGAAGAAGACGAGGCCGGCAACGGGGCCTCCCTGGCCGAAGGCATAGGAAATCGTCATCGCGGCGAGGGCCAGAAACAGGCTTACTACGAGTCCCATGCGGCGGGGAGCTTACCCGGAGAGGGCGACGCGCGTCTCGCGCAGGAAGGCGGCCACAGCCTCTGCCGCCGCGTCGGGGGACGCGGCCTCGCCGGCGGCGCGAACGAGACGGCTGCCGATGATCACGCCGTCGGCGATCTTCCCCACCTGAGCGGCCTGCTGGGGCGTGCCGATTCCGAACCCGACAGCGACCGGGACCTCGGATTCGGCCTTGGTCGCGGCGACCAGATCGGCGAGAGCCGGCGGGATCTCGGCGCGCTCCCCGGTCGTGCCGACGGTCGAAACTACGTAGGCGAAACCTCGGGCCGCCGCGCAGATCGCCGCGCGGCGCTCGGGCGGTGTGGTCGGAGCGACGAGCGGCACCAACACCAGGCCCTCGCCGGCGAGGGCATTGCGAACTTCGTCGGCCTCGCCGAGCGGCAGGTCGGGGACGATCGCCCCGGCCGCGCCGGCCGCGGCGGCGCGTCGGGAGAACTCCACAGCCCCTCCGTGAGCGAGCACCATGTTCGCGTAGACCATCAGGACGACGGGAACGCGAGCGGAGATCGACTCGCAGGCCTCCAGCGCCGTTTCCAGCGTCGCCCCACCCTCCAGCGCCCTGGTCGCGGCGGCGTGGATGACCGGCCCGTCGGCGAGCGGATCGGAGAAGGGCACGCCCAACTCGACCAGGTCGGCGCCGGAGTCCGCGTAGGCGGCGGCGATCGCCAGCGACGCCCCGCGGTCGGGGAAGCCGGCCATCATGTAGGGCATCAATGCGGCGCGGCCTTCAGAGCGAGCCGTTTCAAATGCCTCCGCGACCCTCGCCTCCCCCGCCGGAGCGGACGCGGGAGTGAGCGCCAGTCCATCCCTGTCTCCCCTGGCGCTCCTGGCGCTCCTGGCGCTCACGAGAGCAGAGCATCCGGCGGACTTTTGTCCTGGGCCCTCTCCATCACCTCGGCCAGGTCCTTGTCTCCGCGACCGGACAGGCAGATCACGTCGTATCCCTCTCCGCCGCCGTTCTCAAGCAGCCAGGCGATCGCGTGGGAGGACTCCAGGGCGGGAATGATCCCTTCCAGTCGCGACAGCTCGCCGAAAGCCGCGAGCGCCTGCTCGTCGGTGACGGCGACGTAGCTGGCGCGGCCGGTGTCGCGCAGGTGGGCGTGCTCGGGGCCGACACCGGGGTAGTCGAGCCCCGCCGAGACCGAGTGCGCCTCGAGGATCTGGCCCTCCTCGTCGGCGATCACCGAGGAGAGCGAGCCGTGCAGGACGCCG
>CAZHZI010000167.1:0-4149 GCA_964536955.1 uncultured Conexibacteraceae bacterium | reverse complement strand
CCTGGGTGCTGTCCAATCACGACGTGACCCGTCCGGTCACGCGCTACGGCCGGGAGGATTCGTCGTTCGCGTTCGCCCGAAAGCGGTTCGGGACCCCGACCGACCTGACCCTCGGTCGCCGCCGGGCCCGCGCCGCCGCTCTCCTCACGGCGGCGCTGCCCGGCTGCCTCTACATCTACCAGGGTGACGAGCTGGGGCTCGACGAAGTCACCGTTGCCGTCGACGAGATCCGGGACCCGATGTACGCCCGATCGAACGGCGTCGATCCCGGCCGCGACGGATGCCGCGTTCCCCTCCCCTGGTCGGGCGACCGACCACCCTACGGTTTCGGCCCTCCCGACACGACCGCGCGACCCTGGCTGTCACAACCGGAGCATTGGGCGGGCCTCACCGTCGACGCTCAGCTGCGGGATCCTGCCTCGACCCTCAACCTCTACCGCGCGGCGATCGGGATCCGACGCGAGGAGGCAGCCCTCGCCGCTGCGACTCTCACGTGGCTGCCATCGGCAGACGGGATCCTCGCCTTTGTGAGGGGCTCGAGATTCACATGCATCGCCAACCTCTCGGCCTCCGCCGTTCGGCTGCCTGGCGATCACCTCGTGCTGCTCGCGAGCGCCGACGTCTCGGACGGCTGGCTGCCTTCGGATGCGGCCGTCTGGCTGCGGCCGGGGGCGTCACCCGGGTATCCGGAGGGGGGTGCCAGCTGACCACCATCGAACGGATTGCCAACCTCGTAACCACCCACAGGAGAGGAGAAAGCGAAGTGAAGTCAAGGATCCGGCGTTCGGCGACGAAGCTCGGCGTTCTCGGCATCGTGGTCGGCCTGCTCGCCACTGCGTGCACCCCGGCCGCGTCCACGACTCCATCGCCCAGCAGCACGACTCCGGGCGGAGCAAGCCCGAGCGCGGTCGCGGAGAAGGTCGCTATCACCGTCGTCAGCCTGAAGCCCGGCAGCGAGCAGTCGGCCTTCGACGCGTTCGAGGCCCAGGTCGCACAGTTCGAGGACGCAAATCCCAACATAGACGTCACGTCGCGGGAGTACGAGTGGACCGGCCCGACCTTCGCGGCCGAGGTCGCAGGCGGGACCCTGCCCGACGTCTTCACGATCCCGTTCACGGACGGCAAGTCGCTCATCGAGCAGGGCCAGCTCGCGGACATCAGCGCGGAAGTCGCGCAGCTCCCGTACGCGAGCAAATTCAACACGAACGTTTTGGCCGCCGGCCAGGACGATGCCGGCAAGACATTCGCCCTTCCCACCGCCGCCTACGGGATCGGCCTTCAGTACAACCGCACCCTGTTCAAGGAAGCCGGGCTCGACCCTGACAAGCCGCCGACGACCTGGGACGAGATCCGGGCCGCCGCCAAGACCATCGCCGAGAAGACCGGTCAGGCCGGCTTCTCCCAGATGACCCAGAGCAACACCGGCGGCTGGATGCTGACCACCCTGACCTACGCGCAGGGCGGCCGGATGCAGGACAACAGCGGGGGCAGCGTCAAGTCAACGATCAACAACCCGGGCACGAAGGCCGCGCTCGAGACGCTGAAGGCCTTTCGCTGGGCCGACAACTCGATGGGCAGCAATTTCCTCCTCGACTGGGGTGGGATCAACCAGGAGTTCGCCGCCGGCAAGATCGGGATGTACATGGGCGGCTCCGACGTCTACACGTCGCTCAAGCAGCAGAATGGGCTCAAGCCCGAGGACTACGGCCTCGCGGCCCTGCCCCTGACCTCGAGCGCCGACGCCGGCATCCTCGGCGGCGGGACACTCGTCGCCGTGAACCCGAAGGCGACCGAAGCCGAGCGCGCTGCCGCAGTGAAGTGGATCGACTTCTACTACATCGCCAAGCTGCTCGATGAAGACGCCGCGGTGCTCGACGCGAAGACCCTGTCGGAAGCCGGGCAACCGGTCGGCGTCCCGTCCCTGCCGATCTTCGACAAGGCGACCTTCGACCAGTCGCTCGAGTGGATCGAGTCGTACGTCAACGTCCCGCTAGATCAGATGGCCTCGTTCCGGGAGGGCGTCTTCGAGCAGCCGCTCGTTCCTGAGCCATCGGCTCACACCCAGGAGATGTACGCGATCCTCGACGCGGTCGTTCAGGCCGTCCTGACCGACCAGAACGCGGACATCGACGCGCTCCTCACCGACGCCGACACCCAGGTCCAGGCGCTCATCGACGCGGGCTGACCGCTCCTCCTCAGCGGCGGGCGCCCCTCTCCGAGTGGCGCCCGCCGTTCCTTTCTCACCGACAGGGCAAGATGGCAGGCACAGCCGCGCAGCGCAGGAGGACGACCCCGATCGTCACGGTGGCTCCCGACCAGGTCACCGCGCGCCCCGGCCGATTGCGGCGAAGCCGGGTCGGTCGCATCCGCCAGCCGAACTGGTCGGCGCTCGTGTTCCTCGCGCCCCTCCTGGTGATCTTCGGGGTGTTCTCCTGGCTGCCGATCGTCCGTGCGGTCGTCATGAGCGTCCAGGAGACGAATCTCCTGACCACGACCTTCGTGGGCCTGGACAACTTCGCCCGCGTGCTGAACGACCCGCTGTTCGGCAAGGCCGTGGGCAACACGGTGTATTTCGCCGTGCTCGCCCTGATCTTCGGGTACCCGGTCCCGCTGGTCCTCGCGGTGCTGATGAGTGAGCTTCGTCGGACGCGGGGCGTGCTTGCGGGACTGGCCTACCTCCCGGTCGTGATGCCGCCGGTCGTTGCCGTCCTCCTCTGGAAGGTGTTCTTCAACGCCAGCCCCACCGGCCTGTTCAACACGCTGCTCGACGGCGTCGGTCTCGGGCCGCTGCCGTGGCTCCAGTCGGCGGCAACGGCGATGCCGTCGCTGGTCCTGCAGGCAACGTGGGCAGCGGCTGGTGGCACGGTGCTGATCTACCTTGCCGCGCTCGTTTCGGTACCGCCCGATCTTTACGATGCGGCGGACACGGACGGCGCCTCGATCTGGCAGAAGGTGCGGCACATCACGCTGCCCCTCCTCCGGCCCGTGCTGCTGGTGACGTTCATCCTCCAGATCATCGGAACGTCGCAGCTCTTCCTGGAGCCGTTCCTGTTCACGGGCGGTGGCCCGGCGAACGCGACGATGACCGTCCTGCTGCTCATCTACAAGTACGCATTCCAGAACAGCGTGGGTGGTGACTACGGCGCCGCCACTGCGCTGAGCCTCATGCTCGCCGCCTTCCTGGCGGTCGTTTCGGTGGTCTACTTCCGGCTTACCCGCTCGTGGAGCCAGGGATGATCGCCAGGCTGCGCTTGCTGGGCGCCGTTTCGGGTGACGACGCGCGCGACGAACGGGGGATCCTGTCGGCGACGGAGCGCCGGCGGCCAGCCGTTCGGCGGGGGCTGCGGCTCATCCAGATCGGCCTGCTCGTCGCACTCCTCATCGCCGGCCTTGGCCCGCTCCTGTGGTTGGCCAAGTCGGCCATTACTCCGACACAGGACACCCTGCGCACCCCGCTGGCCCTCTGGCCGAACGGTATCGACTGGCAGAACCTCGTCACGGCATGGACGAGGGTTCGGATCGACCTGTACTTCTTCAACACGGTCGCGATCGCGGCGGGCTCCTGGGTCGTGCAGCTGGTGGTCGCGACCACGGCCGGTTACGCCCTGTCGGTCCTGCGTCCGCGGTACGCGGGGATCCTGACCGGGCTCGTGCTCGCGACGCTCTTCGTGCCGGCGATCGTGCTCCTGGTCCCGCTGTACCTCGTGATCCTCGATCCGCCGTTCTACGGGCAGTCGCTGATCAACAGCTTCTGGGCGGTCTGGCTGCCGGCCGGGGCGAGCGCATTCAACGTCCTGCTCGTAAAGCGCTTCTTCGACAACCTGCCCCGCGAGGTCTTCGAGGCCGCGAGGACCGACGGCGCCGGCGCGTTCCGGCTCTTCTGGTCGATCGTGCTCCCGATGTCGCGCCCGATCATCGGGGTCGTGTCCGTTTTTGCGGTCATTGCCACCTGGAAGGACTACCTGTGGCCCCTCCTGGTGCTGCCCGACCCGGCCGTCCAGCCGCTCTCCGTCCGGCTGCCGACGCTCCAGCGGGCGATCGAGCTGGATGTGTTCCTCGCGGCGCTACTGATCTCGACCCTGATCCCGATCGCCCTGTTTCTCATCTTCCAGCGCCTGTTCCTGCGCGGCGGCGGGCTGAGCGGCGCGA
>CAZHZI010000166.1:0-4223 GCA_964536955.1 uncultured Conexibacteraceae bacterium | reverse complement strand
ACTTCATGGAGGGCCTCTCGGTGCTGGAGTACTTCATCTCCACCCACGGCGCCCGAAAGGGCCTCGCCGACACGGCGCTGCGCACGGCCGACTCCGGCTACCTGACGCGCCGTCTGGTCGACGTCGCCCAGGACGTGATCGTCCGCGACGAGGACTGCAAAACCAAAGACCACATCGAGATGCCGCTCCGCAAGGACGACGGCTCGCTGAACGACAACCTGATCGGCCGCCATGCCGCGAAGAAATTCGAGACAAAGCGCGGGCGCGAGCTGCTGAAGCGCAACCAGGAGATCGTCCTGCCCGACGTCGAGGCGATCGCCGAGGCGTTCGGCGGCGAGGACGTCAAGGTCCTGGTCCGCTCGACGCTGAAGTGCGACGCCGACTCCGGCGTGTGCCGTGCTTGTTACGGGGTTGCCCCGGCGACCGGCTCGACGGTTGACATCGGCGACGCGGTGGGGATCATCGCCGCCCAGTCGATCGGCGAGCCCGGCACCCAGCTGACTATGCGCACCTTCCACACCGGCGGCGTCGCCGGCCAGGACATCACGCAGGGCCTGCCGCGCATCGTCGAGCTGTTCGAGGCGCGCAAACCGAAGGGCCTGGCGCAGATGGCCGAGGCGGCCGGCAAGGTCTCGGTCGAAGAGACCGACAAGGCCGTGAAAGTGATCGTCACCGAGTCCAGCGGCGAGGAGTACGCCCACAGCTTCCCCGCCCGGACCCGTCTCCACGTCGCCGACGGCGACAAGGTCGACGCCGGTAAGCAGCTCAACGAGGGGTCGCTGTATCCGGCCGACCTGCTGGCGATCCGCGGCCGCACCGAGACCGAGCTGTATCTGGTCGCCGAGGTGCAGAAGGTCTATCGCGCCCAGGGCGTCGACATCAACGACAAGCACATCGAGCTGATCGTTCGCCAGATGCTGAAGAAGATGCGGGTCGAGTCGAAGGGCTCCACCGGTCTCCTTCCCGGCCAGCTGGAGGACCGCGGCAACCTGAAGCGGCTCAACAAACAGGTCAAGGACGGCGGCGGCACGCCGGCCAAAGCCGAAGGGGTCATCCTCGGCATCACCAAGGCCTCCCTGGCCACCGAGTCCTTCCTCTCGGCCGCTTCCTTCCAGGAGACGACCAAGGTGCTCACGGACGCCGCCCTGGAAGGCAAGCGGGATCGCCTGGTCGGCCTCAAGGAGAACGTGATCATCGGCAAGCTGATCCCGGCGGCAACCGGGCTCAAGCACTACCGCACGTTGGCGGTCGAACCGGCTCAGCCGATCCAGCCGCCGAGCGAGGAAGGCCTGCTCGACGAGAACGAGCTGGCGGCCGAGCTTGGGCTGGACGGCGAGGAGACGAAAGTCGAGAGCTTCGGGCCTTCGTTCGCGGAGGAGCTCGAAGAGCTGGCGCAGGAAATCGAGTCGACTTCCGACGAGACCAAATAGGCGCTGGGGGAGGGCCGCTGTGCCTCCCCCGGAGATGTCCGTCCGCAGTAGCCGCGGCACCGTAATCTCGTAGGGGGGTGGTCTCCTCAGCCCTGGGGCTGAGTAGATTCCCCGCATGCCCTCCGCGGAGAAGGTGTGCGTGATCGGTGCGGGGTCCTCCGGGATCGCGGCCTGCCAGGTGCTGGACGCCCGGGGAATTCCCTTCGACTGCTTCGAGAAGGGCTCCCAGGTCGGCGGCAACTGGCGCTTTGAGAACGACAACGGGTTGTCGTCGGCCTACCGCTCCCTGCACATCAACAGCTCGCGCCAGCTGATGGCCTACAAGGCCTTCCCGATGCCGGACGACTACCCCGACTACCCCAATCACTTCCAGGTCGCGGCCTACTTCGACGCCTACGTCGAGCACTTCGGACTGGGGGAGAGGATCCGCTTCCGCACCGAGGTGGTGAGCGTCGAGCCGGCCGAAGGCGGGTGGGAGGTGACGGTCGAGGACGCCGAGGGCAAGCGCGAGTCCAATCGCTACCGCGCGGTCGTCGTCGCCAACGGGCACCACTGGAACCCGCGCTGGCCCGAGCCCCCCTTCGCCGGTCAGGAGGAGTTCGCCGGCGAGCAGTTGCACGTCCACCACTACCGCGAGACCGATGTGCTCGAGGGCAAGCGGGTGCTGGTGCTGGGGATCGGCAACTCCGCCGTCGACATCGCGGTCGAGTCCTCGCGGATCGCCGAGAAGACCTTCCTGGCGATGCGCCGTGGCGCCTACGTCCTGCCCAAGTACCTCAACGGGAAGCCGATCGACGATGCCGCCCCGGCGGTGCTGACCAGGCTGCCGCTGCCGGTGCAGCGTTTCTTCATGTCAAGGATGTTGGATCTGGCCAGCGGGGACATGACTTCCTACGGCCTGCCCGAGCCTGACCACAAGCTGTTCGAGGCGCACCCCACGGTTTCCTCGGAGCTGCTTCCACGCCTGGGCCACGGCGACATCGCGGTCAAGCCCAATATCGACCGCTTCACAGGCGGACACACGGTCCGCTTCGCCGACGGCAGCGAGGAGGAGATCGACCTCATCGTCTACTGCACCGGCTACAAGATCACATTCCCGTTCCTTGACGAGAGCGTGGTCTCAACCGAGGGGAACCGGCTGCGCCTTTACCGCAGGGTCGCCTCGACCGATAGCCCGGGGCTCTACTTCATCGGCTTCGTCCAGCCGCTGGGCCCGATCATGCCGATCGCCGAGGCGCAGTCCGAATGGGTCGCCGACCTGCTGGAGGGGAGGGCAACCGTGCCGTCGCTCGGGGAGATGCGGGAGGAGATCGCGGACTACGAACGCAAGACGCGGAAGCGCTTCGTCGCCTCTAAGCGTCACACGATCGAGGTGGACTTCCACCCCTATCTGCGTGAGATCCGGCGCGAGCGTAAGAAGGCAGCCCAGCGGGCCTGACCACGCGGGTTCGCCCGCCTGGCGGGCAGGGCGGCAGGGGGGCCGTCGCGCCGCCGCCGTGGGGGTCGCGACGCGGGCCGCGCGGGCGGATCGGTTGCGGCTTCCAGCGCCTGAAGCCGCCGTCGGAATCCTCGGCCGCTCCGTCGGTCTCAGGCGTGGCCTTGCTCGCCCACCAGACCAGCCAGAGCGCGCCGAACACCGGAATCTTCAGCACGACCAGCAAAAAGAAAATCGGCAGAAACCCCTCCACGACGGCCCAGTCTAGACGTCCCGGGCCTCTTGTTCCAGGCTGCGGGCCCAGGCGGCGAGCGCCTCGGTTTGGGCTTCCTCGAGGCCGAGGTGGGATTCGGTGGGGACCAGCAGGGTCGGCTCCCTTCGTCCCCGCGCCCACTCGTAACAGCTCTCGTCGAAGTTGTCGTCGACCCAGGCGAGCGCCCGCCCTCGCCCGTATTCGTCAAGCGGCCCCAGCTTCCAGTGCGCGGAGCCAAAGCGGGCGGCGCCGTCAAAGGTCAGGTGCGGCATCTCCGGCAGGCCGAGCAGGTTGGGCAGGTAATAGTTGGCTTTGTCTTCCCAGCCGGTCGCCCAGACCAGCTCGAAGTGCTCCGCCAGCCTTAGCAGCCGCTTCCCGGCGTCCAGGGAGAGGCAGTGCACCATCCCGTCGATCAATTCGAATTTCGCGGCCGCTTTGCCAGGCGGCTCGTCGAACCCGAAAAGACTGATGACCCCGTCGACGTCGACGGCGAGGATCGGCCGGCTCATAGAGCCAGACTAGTTACCAGCGGTAGTGCGCAAACGCCTTGTTGGCCTGGGCCATGCGGTAGATGTCGTCCTTCCGCTTCCAGGCGTTGCCCTGCTGCTTGGCCGCGTCGAGGATTTCGTTGGCAAAGCGCTCGGCCATCGAGTACTCGCGGCGCTGGCGGGCGTAGTCGACCAGCCAGCGGACCGCCAAGGTGCGGGCACGGCGGGCGGGAACCTCGACCGGAACCTGGTAGGTGGCGCCGCCGACCCTGCGGGAGCGGACCTCCAGCACCGGGGTCAGCTGCTTAATCGCAGTCTCCAGGCTCTCGACCGGGTCCTCGCCGGTGCGCTCGCCGACGATCGCGAGGCTGTCGTAGACGATCCGCTCGGCAAGCGACTTCTTGCCGTGGCTCATCACCTTGTTGATGACCTGCTGGACAAGCCGATTGCGGTGCCGGGCATCGGGCTCGACCGGGCGAATTTGAGCTGCCGAACGACGAGGCATCAGGAAGCTTTGACGCCGTAGCGGGAGCGGGCCTGCTTGCGGTCGGAGACGCCGGCGGCGTCGAGCGTGCCGCGGATGACCTTGTAGCGCACGCCCGGCAGGTCCTTGACGC
>CAZHZI010000165.1:0-4404 GCA_964536955.1 uncultured Conexibacteraceae bacterium | reverse complement strand
ACCCCCGAGAGCAGCTCCTGGCGGTCCCGCACCCGGTCGGCGCCCGCGACGATCGTGCTCATCGGGAGAGGCCCTGAGCAACGAGTGACGCGGCGAAGGAGACCTCCACTGCGGCGCCGTAGCCGTCGCCGCCGATGGCGCGCAAGCGGCGGGCGAGCAGGCCAAGCACGGTCAAGCCGGTGGCGATGCCCGCCAGCCAGCCGAGCTTGGGAGCGCTCTCGGGCAGGATGAGCGCAATGGCGAGGCTCGTCGCGAGCGCCACCGCGGCACCGCCGCGACCGGCGTGGCTGGCGAACCAAGCCCCGAAGCCACCGTGCTCCGAGCGTGGAGCCCAGGGCGCGGCGAGCGCGGGGACGGAGCGGGAAACCGACGCCGCCAGGAGCAGCGCTGACGGCGCGTGTGCGCTCGTCACGGTGGCGAGAGCGGCCACGTCGAGGAGCAGCAGCAGCGTCACGGCTGCCGAACCGGCGGCGCCGACCGCGGGATCGCGCCGTGCCCGCTCCGCGCTCGCTGCATCGCTGGCCGCCAGCCCATCGGCCGTATCGGCAAGCCCGTCGAGGTGGAGCGCGCCCGTTGCGAGCGCCAGGACGCCGACGGCGCCCACGGCGGCGAGGAAATCGCGATCGTGGCCGAGGGCAACCGGGACGGCGGCGGCAATCAGTCCCAGACCGAGGCCGACGACCGCGAATGCGGCTGACCCCGAGCGGTGCGGGTCGGTCGCGCCGACGCGGAGGCGGGTGAGCAGGCTCAGCGCGCACCGGAGTTCGGCGCTGATCACGTCCAGTACGGGAAGCCGCTCGACGCCAGCCATGTCGCCCTAGAACTCGATCCCGCGCTGCGCCTTCACGCCGCGCAGGTAGGGATGTTTGACGAGACGGACCTCGCTGACCAGGTCGGCCCGTTCGACCACCCCCTCCGGCGCGTGGCGACCGGTGAGCAGCACATGAACGTCCGGATGGCGGGCGTCGAGCAGCGCGTGGATGTCCGCCTCGCCGAGCAGCCCGGCCGCCAGCGCGCCGAAGACCTCGTCGAGGACCACGAGCCCGAACTCGCCCGAGCCGACGAGCTCGTGCGCCCGCCCCAGGCCGACTCGAGCGGCCTCCCGATGTGCCTGCATCGAGATCCGTGGGTCGCGGAGGCGCTCGATGGTGAAGCCACGGCCCGAGCGCTCTACCAGAATCGGAAGGTCGGTCCGTCGCAGGGCGCGCACCTCGCCGGTTTGCCACGGGCCCTTGATGAACTGGAGCACCGCCACGCGTAGGCCGGCCCCGGCTGCCCGCAGCGCCTGGCCGAAGGCCGCGGTCGTCTTGCCCTTGCCTTCGCCGGTGAGGACGATCACCAGCGAGCTACGACGCGCTGGCATCAGGCATCTCGCAGCGCTCCGACGAGAACTCGTCGACGCCCGTCGAGCGGCACCTCGATGAGGCGAACGCCGAGACGTCGACCGAGTTCCTTGATGGCGAGCGCGGCAGCCGGCTGATCGAGCGCGATTCGCCCGGCCTCGATGAGCACCACCCGGTCCGCGACGCCGAGCGCGGCGTCGAGGTCGTGGAGCACGACGGCCACGGCCTTGCCGGCCGTCGCCCACCCGCGGAGCGTGCGCAGGCCCTCCAACGCGTGCGAGGCGTCGAGGTGGCTGGTGGGCTCGTCGAGGAGCACATAGTCGGTCTCCTGCGCCAGCAGGCCCGCAAGCCAGACGCGCTGGCGCTCGCCGTCGGACAGTGTGTCGATGCGCCGCTCGGCCAGCGCGCTCAGCTCCATCTCCTCGATCGCCCCCTCGACGAGGCGGTCGGCGACGCCGGTCGAGCGCCACCAGCTGCGGTGGGCGAAGCGCGCCCAGCCGACGACCTGGCGGACCGTGAAGCCGACCGGCACCGGCAGGCGGGCGGGCGCCACGAAACCCAGTCGACGCGCGCGTTGGACGGCGGTCAGCGCAGCCAAAGGCCGTCCGTCCAGGAGCACCTGTCCGCGGCTCGGAGCGATGAGCCCGGCCAGGAGGCGGAGCAGCGTGCTCTTGCCCGCGCCGTTACGACCCACGATGGCGAGCACCTCGCCCGGCCGCAGCCGCAGCTCCACGTCGGCCAGCAGCGTCTTGGACCCGATCGTGACCGAGGCGGCCCGGACCGACAGTCCCGCGTCGATCACGCCAGTCTCTCCCGGCGCGACCAGAGCAGGGCCAGGAAGAAGGGGCCCCCGACCGCCGCCGTCACGACACCCACCGGCAGGTCGCCCTCGGGCAGGGCGACGCGGGCCACCAGGTCGGCGAGGACCAGAAACGCCGCGCCTCCGAGGGCGGACAGCACCAGCAGGCGCCGATGCTCCGGGCCGACCAGCAGGCGCACCACATGTGGCGCGACGAGGCCGACGAACGCGATGAGCCCGGCCGCCGACACCGCGGCCGCCGTGACCAGGGAGGCCAACGCAACGGTCGCAAGCTTGGCCGCCTCGACGCGCAGCCCCAGCGACCTCGCCGCCTCCTCGTCGAGCTGGAGCAGGTCGAGCGAGGGCCCGAGAGCGGCGAGGCCGAGGATCCCAATGGCAGCTGGCACGGCGACCCGCGTGACAAGCGGCCAGTCCGTGACGTTGAAGCTGCCAAGCAGCCAGGCGAAGGCGGCGAAGATCCGCTCGCCGTGGAAGAAGAGCAGGTACGAGCTCATCGCGCCGCCCACCGCGGCCACCGCGATCCCGGCCAGGAGCAGCGAGGGGACCGAGGTGCGGCCCCCGGCCTGGGCGAACAGCAGCGCGAGGCCCACGGCGGCCAGGGCGCCGACGAACGCCGCCGCCTGGACCGCGCCGGCCGCATAGAGGGCCGGCGGCAGGCCGACCGTCAGGGTCAGGACCGCACCGAGGCTCGCCCCCGACGAGAGCCCGACCAGGTACGGGTCGGCCAGCGGGTTGCGAAACAGACCCTGGAGCGCCGCGCCGGCGGCAGCGAGGGCCGCGCCGGTAACGCCCGCCAGGATGACCCGCGGCAATCGGATATCCAGCAGGATCGAGGCGATGCGCGGCTCGACGCTCGCCGGGCTACCGCCCAATCTGTCGACGATGATGGCCAGCTGGTCTGCCGGACTGATCGACACCCGGCCGAATCCGACTGCGATCACCACGCTGCCGATCAGCACCAAGCCGAGAACGCCGAAGGCGAGCCGTGTTCGACCCGGCGAAGCGACGGGAGGCGCCAGCGTGGCGACGGTCATGGCACCCGATCCGGGTGCAGGATGTGGGCGATCTGTTCCAGGGCGTCGACGATGCGGGGACCCGGCCTGGTGGCGATGTCGGGATCGAGAACCGCGATGCGGTCGTTCGCGACTGCGCTAACGCTCGCCCATCCCTGGCGCTCGCGGACGGCATCCGGGCTGACGCCCAGCACCTCGTCGGTGAGGATGATCACCTCAGGGTCTGCCTGGACCACCTCCTCCGCGCTCAACTGCGGGTAGACGGTGGCGGCTCCGGCGGCGATGTTGACTCCCCCAGCGCGACGGATCAGATCGTCGATGAACGTTCCCGGCCCCGCGGTGAACAGCGTCGGGTCGAGCTCGACGAACGTGCGCAGTGCGGTCGCGCCGGCCACAGCCTCCTCGACCGTGGCGACCCGCCGCCGGAGCTCGTCGACGAGCGCGGCGGCCCGATCCTCCTCTCCACTGACCCGGCCCAGGAGGAGAAGGTCGAGGTACACGCCATCGAGGTTCTTGGCGTTGAGTACGAGGACTGGGATCTCACGTGCCTCGAGCGCCGGGACGAGCTTGGCCAGATGCACGTCGGTGACGAGGACGAGATCCGGATCGGCGCCGACGATCGACTCCAGGTCGGGGTCGACGTAACTGCCGATCGAGGGCTTTGACTTCGCCTCGGGCGGGTAGTTCGAGAACGTGTCGACCGCCACGATCTCTTCGCCCAGGCCGGCCGCGAACGCCAGCTCGGTCGCGCTGGGAGCGGCCGAGACGATCCTCAGCGGCGGCGCAGCGAGAGTGACCTCTTTTCCGGCGTCATCGAGAACCGTGATCGGCGAGGGTGCCGGGGTCGCGGACGCATGCCCGCTCGGCTGACCCGCTGCCGTGGGCGCCGCGGATGGGCTCGCCGTGGTACCGCCGCATCCGCCGACAAGCACGGCCAGAATCAGGAGCAGGGAGCGGACGCCGGGATGCATGGGGACCTCCTCGGGTACCTGCGCAGTGGGCCTGCAGCTCCCGAGAAAGGCCAGGGCAAACGAAAACCCTCGCCCGCCGGAGTGGACAAAGGTGGTTCGAGATCGCCCGAACGGCCTACGCCTTTCTCTCGAAGGCTACAGCTGGACCTGAACAGAGGCCGGCGATCTGGCTCCCACCGTGGAAGGTGGATACAGTTGCGGGACAGCGCCGGCTTCGCACCGGCTTCCCCATTTGAAGCCTCGATCGGATGACCGGA
>CAZHZI010000164.1:0-4476 GCA_964536955.1 uncultured Conexibacteraceae bacterium | reverse complement strand
GCGATCCGCGCCCGCGACGCAGACGTCGTGATGGGCGCCGGGGGCTTCGTCGCCGGGCCGGCCGGGCTGGCCGCGATCCTGTCGGGGACCCCGCTGATCCTCACGGAGGCCGACAGCCACCTTGGGCTTGCCAATCGCTTGCTCGCCGGGCGGGCGAAGCGGGTCTGCCTCGCCTTCCCGATCGCGGGGAGGGAGGGAGGGCGCTACCTGGTGACGGGGCGACCGGTGCCCGACGCCGTGCTCGAAGCGGATCGCGCCAAGGCGCGCGAGCGCTTCGGCGTCGCTGCCGCCGAGCGCTGCCTGCTGGTGATGGGGGGCAGCCAGGGCGCCCGCTCGATCAACCTCTGCGCGATCGAGGCCTTCGCGGAGCGGCCGGGACGCGAATTCCAGGTCGTCCACCTGACGGGTCGCCGCGACTTCGACGAGTTGCGAGAGCGGCTGGACGAGGCGCCGCACCGCGATCGCTACACGCTGCTCGCCTACGAGCCCGACCTCGGCGACGCCCTCGCCGCCTGCGATCTGGTGCTCGGGCGCTCGGGCGGATCGATCTTCGAGATGACCGCAGCCGGGCGCCCGGCGATCCTCGTCCCCTATCCCCACGCCACCGCCGACCACCAGAGCGCCAACGCCGCCTGGATGGCGGGGGGCGGGGCGGCGGCCGTGGTTCGCGACGACGAGCTGAGCGCCGAGCGGCTGGCGGCCGATGTGGGCGCCCTGCTCTCCGACCACCCCCGGCTGGCGGCAATGGCGTCCGCTGCCGCATCGCTGGGAAAGCCCGACGCGGCGCGGCGCATCGCCGACGAGGTCTTGGCGGCCGCGCGATGAGCGCAACGGCCGAGCAGCGCGACTGGCCCTCCCGGCGGATTCACTTCATCGGGATCGGCGGCGCCGGGATGAGCGGGCTGGCGCTGGTCTGCGCGAAGCTCGGCGTGAAGGTGACCGGCAGCGACCGGAGTGACTCTTCATATATGGAGCGCCTGCGCGCCGCCGGCATCGAGCCCGCGGTCGGCCACGATTCGGGCAATCTGCCCGACGGCGCCGAGGTGATCGTCTCGACGGCGATCGCTGAGGACAACCCCGAGCTGGTCCTCGCGCACGAGCGAGGAGCGACTGTTTCGCATCGTGGCGAGCTGCTCGCCGAACTATGTGCTGAGAAGCGGTTGATCGCGGTGGCCGGCACCCACGGCAAGACGACCACCACCGCGATGATCGCCTGGGCGCTGCGGGCGATCGGCGCCGATCCCGCCTTCTTCGTCGGTGGCGAGGCGACGGGCCTGGGCGCAGGCGCCGCTGCCGCCAACGCCGGCTGGGGCGAGGGAGAGTGGGTCGTCGCCGAGGCCGACGAGAGCGACGCCAGCTTCCTCGCGCTGAAGCCCGAGGTCGCGGTGGTCACCAACGTCGAGATGGACCATCACAGCCGCTGGGGGTCGCTTGCCGAGCTGCACGCGGCCTTTCGGGCGTTTCTCGTTCCCGGCGAAGGCGTCGTGGCACCTGACGACGGCAGCCTCGCTGCCGTGACCGAGGGGAAGCGCACGCTTACCTATGACACCTACATGCCGGGCCCGGCCGAGCTGCCGCTCGCGATCCCGGGGCGCCACAACCTGCTCAATGCTCGCGCCGCCCTGGCCGCGATCGAACTCGGTGGCCTCGACGTCGACGCGGCGGCGGCCGCGCTCGCCGACTTCCCGGGGGTGCGCCGACGGCTGGAGCTGAAGGGCACCCGCGCCGGCGCGCGCGTATATGACGACTACGCTCACCACCCGACCGAGGTCCGCGCCGCCCTCTCGGCGCTGCGCGAGCTTGGTCCCGAGCGCCTCGTCGCGGTCTTCCAACCCCATCTGTACTCGCGCACCAAGGCCCTCTCGGAGGAATTTGGCGCGGCGCTGGCGCTGGCGGACGAGGTGGCGGTGCTCGATGTCTACCCCGCGCGCGAGGAGCCGGTCGGCGACCTCGCCGGGGTAAGCGGCCTGCAGATTGCCCAGGCTGCCGCCGAGCGGAGCGGTGGACGGCCGGTCTGGTGGTTGCCCACGGTCGAGCGGGCCCGCGACGCCCTCGCCCCCAGGCTCTCCGACGGCCAGGTCCTGGTCACGATCGGCGCCGGCGACGTCTTCAGGCTTGCCGAGTCCATCGTCGAAGGCGGGGAGAAGGGATGAGCGCCCCACCCGGGGGCGTCCGGCGCGAGGTCTCGCTGGCCCGACTGACGACGGTGCGCACGGGCGGTTCCGCCGACTGGCTCGCTCGCCCCGGTCGCGAGGAGGAGTTGCTGGCGCTGCTCGCCTGGGCCGGGGGAGAGGGCGTCGCGGTGGGCGTCGTCGGCTCGGGATCGAACCTGCTGGTGGCCGACGACGGGTTCCGCGGCCTTGTGCTCAAGCTGGATGGCGATCTCGCGGCAATCGAGCGCGACGGCGAGCGCATCGTCTGCGGCGGTGGCGCCCGTCTTCCCTCGGCCTCGGCGAAGGCGGCCAACTGGGGGCTCTCCGGCCTCGAGTTCGGGGTCAACATCCCTGGCACCGCGGGCGGCGCGGTGAGGATGAACGCCAACGCCTACGGGGGCCAGCTCGCCAAGGTCTTGGAGTGGGTCGACGTCTGCTCCCCGACCGGGCGCGAGCGCCGTGCCCCCGAGCAGCTTGGCTTCTCCTATCGCAACTCCAGCCTCGCCCCAGAGGAAGTCGTTTCACGAGCATCGTTCGGCCTCAAGCGCGCCGACCCTGCCGAGGTCAAAGCGACGCTGGCGGGAATGCGCGAAAAGCGCCGCGAGGCCCAGCCCTCGGGAATCAAGACCTTTGGCTCCACCTTCAAGAACCCCGAGGACGAGCGCGCGGGGAGTCGCAGCGCCGGTCAGCTGCTGGAGGCGGCCGGCTGCCGCGGCCTGCGTCATGGCGGCGCCCGCTTCTCCGAGAAGCACGCCAACTTCATCGAGAACACCGGCGAGGCCACCACTGTCGACGTGTTGGAGCTGATGGCCGAGGGCCGTCGCCGTGTTCATGAGCGTTTCGGCGTAGAGCTGGAACCGGAGGTCCAGGTGCTGGGTGACGTCCGGTGGCCAGACGGCTGGGAGCTGTGAGTCGCCGGCTTGCCGCTGCCGTCCTCGCCGTCGTGGCCCTGGCCGCGGCCTACTGGTTCCTGGTCCGAGAGGAGACCGTCGTCCCACAGCTGACGGTGTCCCAGCCGACATCGAGGATCGGGTCGGGGTCTGACGCGGTTGGCGTCTCGGCCGGCGGACTCGTGCTCTCCTGGCTCCCGGCCCCCGAGGACTCTTTGCTTCCGAGCCTGCCGCTTTCGGCGCCGCCGCCAAGCGGGCGCCTCTCCGGCCCGGCGCTACAGCAGGCGCGCGTCCTCGGCGAGGCGCCCCCGGCTCTGCGCCCATACATCGAGAGCAGCTTCTACGGAGACAGCGGCGTGGACGTCGTGCTGAAGGCGGGGGTCCAGCTGCGCTTCGGCGACGCTTCGCAGACGGCGGCCAAGTGGCGGGCGGCCGCTGCGGTGCTGGCCGATCCCTCTGTCACCTCGCTTGATTATGTAAACCTGCACGTGCCCAATCGGCCGGCGATCGGCGGCTCCGGGCACACTCTGCCGACTGCCCCATAGGGCTCAACCATGGGGTTAGACTGGCGGAACCCTCAAGTTGGCATCTAGACTTATGCATTGCAGGATGACTCCGCCTGTTTGACAGGACGGATGGAATACCCTACGTTGAGCGCAATTTCCAAGCTTCAGTTCAGGCTCAGAACCCTTGAGCATCGCTGAAGGCTCGGACGGAACCAAGGCTCAACTCAAACGCCAGCCCGATCAGGGCGGCACTCGGAGAAATCGGGAGATGGAATCCACTTACCTTGCGGTGATTAAGGTCGTCGGAGCCGGCGGCGGTGGCACCAATGCCGTCAGCCGCATGGTCGATGCGGGCATCCGCGGCGTCGAGTTCGTAGCGGTGAACACCGATGCGCAGGCGCTGCAGGCGTGCGACGCGGACATCAAGCTCTCGATCGGCCAGGAGCTGACCCGAGGGCTCGGCGCGGGCGGCAACCCCGAGGTAGGGGCTGGCGCAGCGGCGGAGAGCCGCGACGAGATCAAGGAAGCGCTGAAGGGCGCCGACATGGTCTTCGTCACCGCCGGCGAAGGCGGTGGAACCGGCACCGGCGCGGCCCCGATCATCGCCGAGATCGCCAAGGAGGAGATCGGCGCGCTCACGGTCGGCGCCGTCACCAAGCCGTTTGAGTTCGAGGGCAAACGACGGATGCAACAGGCGCTCGAGGGAATCGAGAAACTGCGCAACAACGTCGACACGCTGATCATCGTCCCCAACGAGAAGCTGCTGCAGGCGGTCGAGCGGCGAACCAGCGTCCTGGAGGCGTTCCGCCAAGCCGATGACATCCTGCGCCAGGGCGTGCAGGGCATCACCGATCTGATCACGATCCCCGGCCTGATCAACCTCGACTTCGCCGACGTCCGCACGATCATGCAGGACGCCGGCTCGGC
>CAZHZI010000163.1:0-4478 GCA_964536955.1 uncultured Conexibacteraceae bacterium | reverse complement strand
CGCGAGGGCGGCCAACTGCCGCGGATCTTCTACGTCAACTGGTTCCGCAAAGACGCCGACGGCAAGTTCCTCTGGCCGGGCTTCGGCGAGAACAGCCGCGTGCTCGAGTGGGTGTTCCGCCGCTGTGAGGATGCAGCCGACGCGGTGAAGACCCCGATCGGCCTGCTCCCCACCGAGGGCGCGATCAACACCGAGGGCTTGGACATCTCCGACGAGGCGATGAAGCAGCTCCTCTCCGTAGACGAGGATCTCGTCCGCCAGCAGCTGCCCCAGCTGAAGGAGCACCTGGCGAAATTCGGAGACAAGCTCCCCCGGGAGTTGACTGCCCAGCTTGAAGCCTTGGAAGCCCGCCTGGGCTAACCGGTTGTAACGGCTCTTCCGCGGCCGAGCCGCTACAGCCCGTAAGCCTCAGCCAGCTCCGAGTCCTTGGCAGCCAGCATCTCCGCCAGCTCGACCATCACCTTGCACTGCTTCCAGGTCGCGTCGTCCTGCATCTTGCCGTCGATCATGTGAACGCCGCGCCCATCGGGAATCGCCTCCAGCACTTTCCTGGCGAACTTGACCTCGTCCGGCGGCGGGCTGAAGACCTTCTTGGCGATGTCGATCTGCACCGGATGCAGCGACCATGCGCCAACGCAGCCCATCAGGAAGGCAGCGCGGAACTGCGTCTCGCAGCCGGCCGTGTCCTTGATGTCGCCGAAGGGGCCGTAGAAGGGCAGGATCCCGACCGAGGCGCAGGCGTCGACCATGCGAGCGATCGAGTAGTGCCAGAGGTCCTGCTGGGCGCTGACCCGGTCGGCCTCCGGATTCTCCGGATCGGCTGGGTCCTCCATCACGCGGTAGCCGGGGTGCCCCCCGCCGACCCGGGTGGTCTTCATGCGCCGCGAGGCGGCGAGATCGGCGGGGCCGAAGCTCATCCCCTGCATGCGCGGGCTGGCGGCGGCGATCTCCTCGAGGTTGACGACGCCCTGAGCGGTCTCCAGGATCGCGTGGATCAGGATCGGACGGTCGAGCCCGGCCTTTGCCTCGAGCTGGGCGAGCAGGCGATCGACATAGTGGATGTCCCAGGCCCCCTCGACCTTGGGCACCATCACAACCTCCAGCTTGTCGCCGATCTCGGTCACCAGCGTGGTCAGGTCGTCGAGCACCCAGGGGCTCTCCAGCGAGTTGACCCGGGTCCAGAGCGAGGTATTGCCGAAGTCGGACTCCTGAGCGGCGCGGACCAACCCCTGCCGGGCCGCCTCCTTGCGATCCACCGGGATCGCATCCTCCAGGTTGCCGAGCAAGATGTCGGTCTTTCTGGCGATGTCGGCCGCCTTGGCGACCATCTTCTCGTTCGAGAAGTCGAGGAAGTGGATCATCCTGGAGGGCTTCACGGGAATTTCGCGCAGCGGCTCGGGTGCGCCGATCGCCTGCGGCTGGAAGAAGTCTCTGGGGTTTCTCAAGCTGCTCCTCGGGTTGAGTCGTTTCTCTCGGTCGCAGCAGAAATCTAGTCAAACCGCCACGTCCGGCGAGCCATCCGGGTTTGCCGCCTGCCATCGCCCTACATTCAGAGAGCGATGGAGGCTTCCGAGCGCGACAGCACACAGGACTGGCTGCTGCCGGAGAGCGCCCGTCCTCCGCTGCTGAGCGAGCTGGAAACCAGGATCGACGAGGCGATCGTGACGGCCCGGGCCTCGGAAGCGGCGGTGACGATCATCGGCGCGGCGGCCCTCGATGCGGCCGAGCAGGCGCGGCGCGCGGCGGACCTGGCGCAGCGAGCAAGCGCCGCGATGCTGGACCGCAGCGGCGGGGTAGAGCAGAGGGAGGCACGGGAGGAGCCCCCCTTGACGTCGGACGTGCCGCAGGACGAGAGCCTGCGCAGCTTCACCGCACGAGCCGACCGGATCGCGCGGCGGTTGTGGGATCTGGAACGCACTCCCCTCCCCAGCCGCGTCGAAGTTACGGCCTGAGCGTCGGCCCAAGCCAGCGCTCGCGCAGGGCCGCGGCGATGCGCTCGGTGATCCCACCCCCATGGCGAACGCGGGCGCCGTCGACGGTCCTGGCCGGCTCGACGCCCCGCACAGAGCCGGTCAGGAACACTTCCTCCGCTTCGAGGAGGTCTTCGAGCCTCAGCTCTGCTTCGCGCACCTCGACGCCCTGCCGGCGGGCAACCTCGATCGCGGCTCGGCGGGCGATGCCTGGGAGGATGCGGCCGTCGGTTGGCGGCGTCGCAAGCGCTCCACCCGCTACCAGGAAGACGTTTCCTCGCGAAGCCTCAAGCAGGGCACCCTCGCCGCCGAGGAGAAGCGGCACGGCCTCCGGCACATCGGCCTCTGCGCGCTCGAGCAGCGTGCGGTCTGACCACTTGTGCGCGCCAAGGCCTCCCTCCACGACGATGCTGCGCAGGTCCACGCCCCGGTCCCGCGAGGGGAAGACGAGCCCGGGATCGACCTCCCCGCTCACGACGTCGGCCACCAGCTGCCCGTCCTCGCCATTCGGCGCGACGCTCAGCCGAAGGCGCCCGAGCCCGATGCCATCGGCTCGCTCAACCACGATCTCCGTCGCCCCGGCTGGTGTCGGCGCGCCGAACAGCGCCTCGAGGCTGGCGGCGAGCCGGTTCATGTGCGCGTCCAGCTCGATCGGGCGCCCATCGACGACGAGCATCGTCTCGAAGACGCCCTGATGGAGGTTGGGAGGCAAGTGGGTGGGCATACGGGACTATTTTGAAGCGATGCTCCCTCGCCGCCCAACCAACGCCTCCTCGGCCGAGACTTTCCCAGAGCTGCGGGTCAGCCGGCTCGAGGGGCCGCACGACGCCGAGCGCGCCTTCGTGCGCCTCTACGGAGACAGCCCGAACGCCTTCTGGCTGGACAGCAGCAGGGTCGACGAGAGGGCGCGCTTCTCCTTCATCGGCGACGCCACCGGGCCGCTCGCCGCGGTCATCACCTATGACGTCAACTCGAGAGAGGTAAGGGTGGAGCGGGACGGGGACGTCGAGGTAATCCGCGAGTCGATCTTCGACTACCTGAGCCGCGAGATGCGACGCCTGCGCCAGGTCTCCAACCAGCTGCCGTTCGACTTCGACTGCGGCTTCGCCGGCTACTTCGGCTACGAGCTGAAGGCGGACTGTGAGGGCGACGCCGCACACGTCTCGACATTGCCCGACGCTGCCTTCGTCTTCGCCGACCGCATGATCGCCTTCGACCATCTGGAGCGCTGCACCTACGTCCTCTGCTTGACCGAGCCGGACGGCGCGGAGGAGGGGGAGAGGTGGCTTGCCGAGACGAGCCTGCGGCTGGCGTCATTGCCGCCGCTCAGCGATCCGGTGGCGGCGGAGGACCCGGCCGGCGGCGCGCCGGTCGAGTTCCGCCTCAGCCGCTCCCACCGGCAGTACCTCGATGACATCGCCACCTGCAAGCAGCGCCTGCTCGGAGGCGAGACCTACGAAATCTGCCTCACCAACAAGGTCGCGGCGGATGTCCAATCCACTCCCCTGGAGCTCTACCGCGCGCTTCGCCGGGTCAACCCGGCGCCGTTCTCGGCCTTCCTGCGCTTCGGCGACGCGGCGGTGCTGAGCTCCTCGCCCGAGCGCTTTCTCGGCATCGGTCGCGACCGCTGGGTGGAAGGGAGGCCGGTCAAGGGCACCTGCCGCCGCGGCAAGGCGCCGGGGGAGGATGCGCGCCTGGCCGAGGAGCTGCGCGGCAGTGAGAAGAACCGCGCTGAGAACGTCACGATCGTCGATCTCCTCCGCAACGACCTCGGCATCGTCTGCGAGTTCGGCACCGTGCACGTGCCGAACCTGATGCAGGTCGAGACCTACGAAACCGTCCACCAGCTGGTCTCGACCGTGCGCGGCCTGCTGCGTGAGGGCCTTGCCCCGTCCGACTGCGTTCGCGCCTGCTTTCCCCCCGGCTCGATGACCGGCGCGCCGAAGAAGCGGACGATGGAGATCATCGACGAGCTGGAGGGCGAGGCTCGCGGCGTCTATTCGGGGGCGATCGGCTACCTGGGGCTGGGCGGCGGCTGCGACCTCAGCGTGGTTATTCGCACGATCGTGATCGAGGGCGAGTCCACCACGATCGGCGTGGGGGGCGCCATCGTCATGCAGTCCGATCCAGAGGACGAGTACCAGGAGGCGCTGCTGAAGGCCCGTGCCCCGATGCAGGCTATTCTTCGCCTCCCGCGCGGCATTCCCGCCCCGGTTTCCATTCCCCACCCGACGAGCTAGGGAGCAATGGTCGTAGAGACCGCCGCCTACAGCGAGCAGACCGATATGCAGCGCGACATCACGGCGATGGTGCGTCAGTTCGCCGACGAGCAGATCATCCCCAACGCCGAGCACTACGACCACGAGGATTCCTTCCCGGAGCCGATCGTCGAGCAGATGAAGGAGCTGGGGCTGTTCGGGGTGACGATTCCCGAGGAGTACGGCGGCATGGGCCTCGACCTGACCACCTACGCGATGATCGTCGAGGAGCTCTCGCGCGGCTGGATCT
>CAZHZI010000162.1:0-4502 GCA_964536955.1 uncultured Conexibacteraceae bacterium | reverse complement strand
AAGCTGTCGTCGACGATCCGGTAGAGCAGGTAGCCGGATCCCCGCGAGAAGAGCTGCTCGCGGATCTCCTCCTTGGCGCGGCAGCGCTCGAACAGGTACTCGACCGGCTGCAGCGGCTGGTTGGGGATCGTCACCACGTAGCCCGGTCCGACGAAGAGATCCAGCTCGCCGGTTCCCAAGCGCCCCGCGGCGGGGTCGAAGACGGGGAAGTGCAGGACGATGAAAAGGTAGTCGTCGTACTCGTCGATCTTCGGTCGCTGGTTGCGGGAGAGCACGTCCTCGAGATCGAGGGGGTGGAAGTCGAAGTGCTCCTCCAGCCAGCCCCGCTCCAGCGCCCCCGGGTGCTCGATGTTGACCCACCGCAGGCCGGCGGAGTCGATCTGCTCGACGTTCGGCGTCTGCGGCTCAGCCTGCGCGGCGGAGGCGATGAGCTCGCCGCGCCGGGTAGCCCGTCGCAGCCTTGGCTTGGGAAGGTTCGGCATCGCTCTGGCTCATCTTCTCGTCGGGCGTTGCTGGCACAGTGGGCACAAGGTTAAAGGGCCTGCTCGCACGGGATGAACGAAACCGCCCCTGGTATGGTCTCCACCACATAAGCGCCACATCTAGAGGGGTGGAGGGACTGGCCCAGTGAAGCCCCGGCAACCACCTCGGACCATCGGTCCGAGGAGAGGTGCCAAGTCCAGCAGGTGCAGTGAGGCCTGGAAGATGTGGGGAAGAGTCCGATCGGAGCCTCTGCCCCACAACAAGGCGGAGGTTTTTTTGTTGACCACGGCAAGAAGGAAGATCGGATGTCTCTGGAGAGCTTGAAGTGCAAGGAGTGCGGGGCGACCTACGAGCTGGACGCCAGCTACTTCTGTGAGAACTGCTTCGGTCCGCTGGAGGCGGTCTACGACCACTCGGCGCTCGACGCCGCTGAGGCGAAGCGCCGTATCCAGGCCGGCTCGCAGGGGATCTGGCGCTACGCCGATTTCCTGCCCTTCAAGGGGCGCCCCGGCGACCCGCTGGAGCCCGGTCTGACTCCGCTGCTGCGGGCCGACCGCCTCGCCGAGCGGCTGGGGCTCGATGCCGAGCTGTGGGTCAAGAACGACGCCGCCAACCCGACCCACTCCTTCAAGGATCGCGTCGTCGCGGTTGCCGTCGCCAAGGCGCGGGAGCTGGGCTTCCAGACCGTCGCCTGCGCCTCCACCGGCAACCTCGCCAATGCGGTCGCCGCCCACGCCGCGGCCGCCGGGTTGGAGTCCTACGTCTTCGTCCCGGCCAACCTCGAAGAGCAGAAGCTGCTCGCCACCGGCATCTACGGCACCAACCTCGTCGGCGTGCGCGGCAACTACGACGACGTCAACCGGCTCTGCACGCAGCTGGCCGAGGCCCGCCCGTGGGCCTTCGTCAACGTCAACCTGCGCCCCTACTACGCCGAGGGCTCCAAGACGCTCGCCTACGAGACGGTTGAGCAGCTGGGCTGGGAGCTTCCCGACCGGGTCGTCTGTCCGATCGCCTCGGGCTCGCTGTTCACCAAGGTCGGTCGCGGCTTCCAGGAGTGGCTGGACATCGGCCTCGTCGCCGGCGAGCAGCCGGTCTTCAACGGCGCCCAGGCGGAGGGGTGCAACCCCGTCGCCACCGCCTTCGCCGAGGGCTGGGAGGTCTGCAAGCCGCAGAAGCCGGAGACGATCGCCAAGAGCCTTGCGATCGGGGACCCCGCCGACGGCCCCTACGCGCTGGAGCAGGCTCGCCGGACCGGCGGTGGCGTCGACTCCGTCACCGATGAGGAGATCAGGGACGGAATCCGCCTGCTGGCCGAGACGACCGGCATCTTCACCGAGACCGCGGGCGGGGTCACCGTCGGCGTGCTGAGGAAGCTCGCGGAGCGCGGCGACATCGGCGACGGCGAGCGGGTCGTCGTCTACATAACCGGCGAGGGACTGAAGACCCTCGACGCCGCCCGCGATAGGTTCCAGATGCACGAGATCGACCCCGACCTCGCCAGCTTCGAGTCCGAGTTCCGCCAGGAGGTAGTCGTCTGATGGGTGTCACAGTGAAGATCCCGACCCAGCTGCGTGCCGCGACCGGGGGGGAGGCCGAGATCGAAGCCGGCGGTTCGACCGTGGGGGAGGTGCTGGACGCGGTCTTCGAGGCGCACGGCGACCTGCGCGAGCGGATCACCCTGGACGGCGACCTGCGCCGCTTCGTCAACGTCTACGTCAGCGGCGAGGACATCCGCTTTCAGCAAGGCCTCGAAACGGCGATCAGCGAGGGCGACGAGGTAACGATCCTCCCCGCCGTCGCCGGCGGCTGACGGGCGTGGCACGGCGCATGCCGGCGTCCTTGGTCGCTCGCTTGCAGAGCACGCCGCGCTCCCCGCGTCCTTGACCCGCTCGGCCACGCCCGCAAGCCGCGGCGACCGCCAACGCCCGCCGGTCGTGATCCTCTGCGGCGGGCGCGGCACGCGTCTGCGGGAGCGAACCGAAACCGTGCCCAAGGCGCTGGTTGAGATCGGCGGTCGGCCGATCCTCTGGCACGTGATCGAAATCTACGCCGCCCAGGGCTTCGATCGCTTCCTGCTCGCCACCGGCTACCTGGGCGAGATGATCCGCGAGTTCGTCGCCGCCGAAAGGTGGCCAGACGGGATCTCCGTCGAATGCGCCGATACCGGCTTGGACACGCCGACCGGGGGGCGGATCGCGCTGCTTGGCGAGCGGCTCGCGGCCGGTTCTTTCTGCGCCACCTACGCCGACGGCGTCGCCGACGTCGACCTCGGCGCGCTGCTCTCCTTTCACCGCGACCATCGGGCCCTGGCGACGGTGACGGTCGTGCGGCCGCATCTACAGTGGGGGGTGGCGCGGCTGGATCGCGAGGACCGGGTCGAGGGCTTTGTCGAGAAGCCTCGCTCCGAGCACTGGATCAACGGCGGCTTCTTCTGTTTCGAGCCGGACGCGTTGGACTACATGGACGAGGACAGCGTGCTGGAGCGCGAGCCGCTGGAACGCCTCGCCGCCGCCGGCCATCTGCGCGGCTACCGGCACGAGGGATTTTGGGACTGCATGGACACCTACAAGGACGCCGTGGTCCTCAACGACCTCTGGGAGGCCGGCGAGGCGCCCTGGAAGGCATCGGCAACGGCCGGGAGTGGAGCGCGGTGAAGCGGGCGTTGGTCACCGGGGCGCACGGCTTCGTCGCCTCGCGGCTGGCGCGGGCGCTGCTGGAGCGCGGCGACGCGGTGACGGCTCTTGACAGAGGCGCGCCGGCGCTCTCGGGCCTGACCTTGCAGGGCATCGAGTCCCAGGTCGATCTTGTCGCCGGCGACCTCTGCGACGCTGCATTGGTGGGCGCGACCCTGGAGGGTGGAGAGTTCGACGTCGTCTTCCACCTCGCCGCCCAGACCTTGGTCGGACCGGCGATGGCCGACCCGCTTCCCACCTTCGAGGCGAACGTGCGTGGGACCTGGACGCTGCTCGACGCCTGCCGTCGCGCCGGCGTGCCGGCCGTCGTCGTCGCATCCTCCGACAAGGCCTACGGTCCAAGCGAGGAGCTTCCCTACCGCGAGGACATGCCGTTGCGCCCGGCCTCGCCGTACGAAGCCAGCAAGGCTGCTGCCGAAACGATCGCGCTCAGCTACGCGCGCGGCCAGAAGCTGCCGGTCGCGGTCACCCGCTTCGCCAACATCTACGGCGGTGGCGATCTCAACTTCTCCCGTCTGATCCCGGAGGCGATCGTCGCCGTGCTGGAGGGACGCCGTCCGGCGATCCGCTCCGACGGCAGCCCGCAGCGCGACTTCCTCCATGTCGGGGACGCGGTCGCTGCCTACCTGGCGATCGAGCACGCGGTCGGGGCGGGAGGGCCCGGGGCCGGGGAGGCCTTCAATGCCGGAGGGGAGAGGCCGCACTCGGTGGCCGAGGTGCTGGAGACGATCGGGGAGGTGTCGGGACGCGAGATCGAGCCCGAGTACCTCGGCAACGGCAACCCGGCCGGGGAGATCGACCGCCAGTTCGTCGACTCGACCAAGCTGCGCGAGCTGACCGGCTGGCGCCCAGAGGTCGACCTGCGCAGCGGCCTGCGCAGTGCCCTGGAGTGGTACCGCGACAATCCGGAGGCGCGCCCCTGATGTGCGGACGCTTCACGGTCACCGCGAAGGACACCAAGAAGATCGCCGATCGCTTTCAGGTCGAGCTGGAGAAAGCGCTGGAGCGAAACGCCTCCGGCGACGCGCCACCCGCAAGCCCCGAGCGGGCCGAGCGGGCCGCCTCCGGGATGGGGCGCTTCAACGTCGCCCCGACCCAGGAGGTGCTGACGGTCCGCTCCTCGCCCGATCCCGAGGAGGCGGCGCGCGGAGAGCGCGAGGCCCGGCTGATGCGATGGGGCCTGGTGCCGCGCTGGGCGAAGGATTTGAAGGTCGGCTACAAGATGATCAACGCGAAGGCCGAGAACCTGACCGAGAGTCGCGCCTACGCGCCGCTGATCGGCAAGTTTCGCCACCGCTGCCTGATCGTCGCCGACGGCTTCTACGA
>CAZHZI010000161.1:0-4592 GCA_964536955.1 uncultured Conexibacteraceae bacterium | reverse complement strand
ATTGCGCAGAAAGTCGCGGATGCGCGCGGTCATGGCGCTCTCCTCTACCCAGGCTCAAGGGGCACGCGGCCCCGTTTGGCGGAAAACCGCCGGCGTCAGGCAGGTGAGGTTGCTTCGCGTTGTCGTGCGGTGGAGGCACGATCGGCGCAAAGGGTTCTTCACCCGACGATGCTGCCTTAGATTGGAGCGGGAGAACCCGTTCCGCACGGCTGGCAAGGATGGACAAGCCTCTTCGGTGTCGACCTTTGGAGGGCCGACGAGACCTAGAAGCCCGCTCCGTCGTTGCTTCGAGCCGCGTCCCCCGTTCGAGAACGGAGTAAGCCGGTTTCGCTTCCGGCTGCCGGTCGCGGTGAGCTAAGGAAGGAAACCTTCCTCAGGCGGTTGTCCGGCCACTTGTCCGGATACCTACCGACCGACACGTGGCCACAGGCACGTGCGAATTTGGGCAGGGCCGATATAGTCAGTGCTGGCAAGAATGCAAGAGTTTGATGCGGGCAAAAAAGCCACCTGACTTTGTGAGCTCGTCTATTGGGACGAGGCGGCCCCTCGTGGAGGCGGAATCATCGTCGGCCCAACTCACTCGCGGTGCGTGCGAGAGCGGTAATCACAACGGGTGTCCTCGCTGAGAAGCTTCACGAGACGACATCCCAGGATGTCTCCAGTTATGGATTTCGTTGGACTAAGTCCCGTGGAACCGGCCATGATTTCACCCGTTCCCATGCACCATTCCGCCAGGCGAACAGCACGAGTTCGCGGTTGATCCGAGGCAGTCCGAGCGTATCGATCGCGTCATCCATCGTGCCTTCAGCGTCCTGAATGAGCAGATAGTCCGCCTCGCCGCGTGCCGCCCGGCTTGCGACTTTTGCATACTCGTCGGTGTCGATCAGGGTGGCCGCAACGATTTGCCGCTCGGGCCTATCGAGTTGCCATAGGTGGTAGCGGACCGCCACGCCAAAGGGGCTGGAGCTCCGGTAGTGCACGATCAGCACATTCGACCCTCGCGGGATCATGTCCCGCATATCGATTGCCGCGTTTCGGAGGAAGCGTTGCCACGCCCTGCCTGGCGGATTGTTCAGATCGCTGCGCAGCGGCGTGGCGCAAAGTGCGAGCAGGACCATTGCAAGGGTAGGAACAGCGCTCCGCAGGTTTATCCATACTGGCCAGCGTGCGATCGCAAGCGCCATGACCGGTGTGTACAGCCCGAGCAGCGTCACGTGGGGCGTATAGCGCCAATAATCTGCGGCAATTTGAGCATCGGTAACCGTCATGACTCCGAGATAGACGATCAACAGGAAGACATTATAGCCAAGCCAGACCGTGGCACAGATGACAGCCAGCCATCGTGCCTCGCTGGACTTGCGGGGCAATTTGAAAAAGAAGATGAAACCGACAGCGGTGACCGACCACATCATGGTGTGGAACAATGGCGCATCGGCAAAGAGGCGGCCGATCGCAGCGAAGGTTTGGTTCAGAACATCGAAATTCCAGGCATCGAGGCGCCGGAAGGATTGTTCCGAATTGGGCAGACTCTGCCTCACGTACCAGCGCCACAGCACGACGAGGACAATCGCCGGACCTAGCATACGGGGAAGCTGCACCAGCGCATGGCGAGTTCGGATAGCCGGATCGCGCAATGCCACAAGGAGCAGCCCGACCGTGACCAATGTCAGGAGCGCCGGATTGGCCTGCTTGAGATTAACCAGCATTGCGCCGACAAAGCCGAAGCGCCAAGCCAATCCCTCCACATTCGCAGCGCCGGGAGCCGCCAGACGCGCCAATATCTCGATCCCGAGAAGACCAAGAGCACCCACCGCGACCATCGTTCCGCAATCCGCGTAGGACGACAGCAGCACGCCCCCATCGAGACCGGGATTGAGAAGGATTGTGACTGCGACCGCACAGGCGACCAGGACCAGCGGCATTTCCGTGGCCCGCAAGCGCCCACGCCGAACGAGCGCCGCGGCCAGCGCTTCGGCGAACAGCGCGCTCGCCCCTGCGAGCAGCAGGACATTGATGATTGGTCCCGCGGCCTCGAGAAAGCGCCCGCCGATGAACGAAGCGGACGCAATCATGAGCGGCATGGCCTGCGGATAGCCCGGAAAAATCGAGAGCGAGGGCACGAGATCGGACCAAGGAAGTGAATTGTGCCAGTAGGCGTAGGCAGCGCTGGGAAGCCAATTCCAGAAATCATCCCACATCGCGGGCTGTTGACCGGCCGCGGCTGCGAGAAGTGGTGAAACCAGCACTAAGGCGATCCAAGTCGAACGCCCGCCAGGCCATTGCTGCCGCACCGCGAGCCCGCCGGCCGACAAGATGGCAAGGCCGGCCATGAGCCACGAGAGCGGAATGCGGGTCGTGACTGCAAGAATAGTGAGCGCACTACCGAGGACGCCGAACCCAACTAGCATGTCCGCTCCGGGCCAGCGCAATCGGCCTCGTCCGACAAACGATCCTACGGCAATACAAGCGAGGATGGGAGCGAGGGCGCACACCAACGCGACCACGGCGCCGCCATCAACGATCTTATACATGGCGGTGACCTGCGCTGGTCTCGCAAACCCCGTGCGTAACGTGCTCGTTTTCCATGGATCATCATAATCAGACGGCCGAATCACTTACAGGAAAACTTAAACTTGATGCTGTTGGCGCCCGGTGAACGAACAGAAATGGGCTTTGTTGCGGTGACGCGATTAGGCACTCCGCGACGCACAATTTCAAAGGCGCCGCGACAACGCGCGCTCCTCGCCCGCTCTGCGAGCCTGGAACCGGAACTTCCATACGGCGTTGGCTCTCCTACGAGGTCATGCAGTGAGACACTTGCTTCCGATAATTGTCACTCTCGGGTTTTCTGGCTCCGCCCTTGCGCAGTGGGCCGCCGAACGTATGGGCATTTCATTAAGCCCAACGCCCTCGGCGGACAGTTTCGTCAAGATCGCCGCTGTCAACGGCCAGTTCGAAATCGCATCGAGCAAGCTCGCGCAGCAAAGAGCGGACGCGGAAAGCAGGAAGTTTGCCGCGAGAATGGTATCGGACCACTCCAAGGGCGCCGCGGCACTCGAGGCCGTGGCGGCAGCCGCCAGGATCGACGTCCCAAAAGAACTCGACAGCTCGCACCAGCGCAAACTCGACAAATTGAAGGCGCTCCACGGCGCCGACTTCGATAGGGAATACGATTCCCAGCAGATTGCCGCTCACAGGGACGCGGTGTCGCTGTTCGAGCGCTATGCGAAGGGTGGCGACAACAAGCAGTTGAAGTCATTCGCCACAAAATATCTGCCGCACCTGAGGCATCATCTGCAGATGGCGAAGAAATTGCAAAACTAATCTTTATCGCAGATATCATGTGCACGCGCGAGCTCGGACACGCTGACGACGCACTACGCAAGATTGAACTCGTCGAGCGCGACACCAAGGCAATGCCGACGAAGCGCGCGCAAAATGCGAATGCAATGAGTGTTTCGCAGAATGACAGGTTATGGAATGTTTCGCTCAGCCCTGAGAACGCTTGTAATCGTTGCCGCGGAGCCCTCTTAGCAGCGGACGGTGCGACCGTCGCCCAATGCCTTCTATGCTACGCTTGATACTGAATAGAAGGCGTGACTCGACTCGGACGTCGGCCCACGCCCGCTTCTGGCGGTGGCGTGATCGGCGGTAGGCATTCTAAATGGCGCGCAATTTGCAGATATCATCAATCGTCCCGAGCGAACAGCGCGCTGTTCACACCAACCGTCTCGCTCGTCAGCCCGCCACATTCCTTCCCGGCGCCGCCGCGCGTCCCCAGAGTCCAAGAGCGATCATCAGCAGCGTGGCAACGCCGATCGCGGCGAGCGTGATCGTCGGCACATAAAAGGTCGTATAGACCTCCCAGCCAAGGAGACGCAGCGCGTCGGAGACCTCGGTGTAGATGCCGACGAGATGTCCGCCGAGCGTGCCGGCAACTCCCAACAACGCGCTGCCAAGGAGCGCCAGTCCGGCCATGATCCAGCGCGTCACGCCCTGCCAGACGGCTTGACCCTGAATCCACCGTGTCGCCAGTAGAAGAGCCCAATACGCCACCGTCCAGGCGGCGATCAGCATGTGATTGCGCCCCAAGGGCGTCGATGAAATCGTCTCCCATGGCCACACCATGAGTCCGACGGCGAAGGCCGCCAGGCCGGAGAGCAGACCGAGCACGAGCAGGGGCACGAGTGCGCGGTCGATCGCGATGGCAACCGGTCCGGCAGAGACGGCGCGCCACAGGATCGCGAGCGTCGCGGTCATCCACAGCGCGATAGGGAAATGAACCAGAACGACATGATAGGCGGCCATGGTCAGACTCCTTGCTTGCGCGCGAGCAGCAGGTTGAGCGCGATGCCGAAGCCGGCGATCAGCAGAATGCCGGCCGCCATCGTGAGCAGCCATTGGCGGCGGATGGCGTCGGCAAATTCGGCTTCGACGCCGTAATGCGCGAGTTGAGCCTCGCTGTGGCGGTACTTCACCGGCACGCCCTTCTTGATGCTCTCGGCGCCGGCATGCTTCGTGCTGTTGAGATGCGGCCAGCTGACCTGGCCCGGATAGAACAGCGTGACCGTGTGCCAGGGCCGATTCCAGTT
>CAZHZI010000160.1:0-4600 GCA_964536955.1 uncultured Conexibacteraceae bacterium | reverse complement strand
TTTGAAGTAGTCGCCAAAGCTCCAGTTGCCGAGCATCTCGAAGAAGGTGAGGTGGCGGGCGGTGTTGCCGACCTCCTCGATGTCCGTGGTGCGAAAGCATTTCTGCACGTCGGCGAGGCGGCGGGCGGGCGGCTCCTCGCGACCGAGGAAGTAGGGCTTGAAGGGCTGCATGCCGGCGGTGGTGAGCAGCACCGAGGGATCGTGGACGGAGGGCACGAGCGAGGCGGAAGGCACGATCTTGTGCCCGCGCTCCTCGAAGAAGGAGAGGTAGGTCTGGCGGATCTCGTGCGCCTTCATCGAGCAGAGAGCCTAAGCGGCGGGAGACTCTGACGCAGGCTCGAAGAACGGTGGACGGCGGGGCTAGCCGCCAGCGGCGATCGTGCCGTGGCCGACGATCGCCTCGCCGGACAGCAGTACCGCCGCTTGCCCCGGGGAGGCGCCGCTGAAGGACTCCTCCAGCTCGATCTCCAGCGAGGCATGCCGGCCCGTCGCCGTCGTCGTCGCCGCGATCACAGCGGCCGGGACGGTGCGCGAGTGGTACCGCAGCCGCACCGCGTCGACGGTGGAGCCCTCGCGGTGCAGAACCGCGTCGCGTATGCGCACGCTGTTGGTCGCCAGCTCTTCCCGAGTCCCGACCGTGACGGTGTTCGCGGCGGCATCGGTAGCGAGGACGTAGAGGGGCTCCGGCGAGGAGACACCGAGCCCGCGCCGCTGGCCGACCGTGAAGTTGTGGTGGCCGCGATGGCGGCCGACCGGCCGGCCGGCAGGATCGACGATCGCCCCGTCGCGGTCGCGCAAGCCGCCGTGGCGACGCAGGAACTTGTGCTTGCCTTGCCCGGCGAGAAAGCAGAGGTCCTGGCTCTCGGCCTTGCGGGCGACGGAAAGGCCGTGACGGGCAGCGATCTCGCGCACTTCGGGCTTGGTCAGCTCGACCAGCGGGAAGCGCAGCCGTCCCAGCAGCGCGGGCGGCAGCGCGGCGAGCATGTAGCTCTGGTCCTTGGCCTCATCGCTCGCGGCGGCGAGCAGCGGCCCGTCACCGTCGTCGACGATGCGCGCGTAGTGGCCGGTGACCAGGTGCGTCGCGCCAAGCCGGTCGGCCAGGTCGACCATCGCCGCTATCCGCACCTCTCCATTGCAGAGGATGCAGGGGTTGGGAGTGCTGCCGGCCGCGTAGCCGGAGATGAACTGGCCGACGACGCGGCGGCGAAACTCTTCCTCGAGGTCGAGGGTGAGGTGCGGTAGATCGAGCGAATGGGCGAGCGCCCGGGCCCCCAGGACCGCCTCCGGCGAGCAACACGCCTTGGCGCCGTCGGTCTCCGGATCGGCCCAGAGCTTCAGCGTCACCGCGACCACCTCTGCCCCTCGCTCACGCTCCAGCAGCGCGGCGACCGCGCTGTCCACCCCACCGGACATGGCGACGAGGACGCGCGCCGGGGACGGCGACGCGAGCCTGTGGTTAGAAGCCGCGACGGCGGCCAGCGCGCGGTGCAGCGCGTCGGCCGCGAGCTGCGCCGCATGTCGCTTGGCGGGCGTCAGTCCACCGAGTGCCGCGTCGACCTCACCGACCGCGACCCGCGCCGCATCGACCACCTCCTCGCCACAGACCAGGTCCACGGCGGCGGCGGTAGCCGCCCGCGTCGCCCCGCAGCCCTCCGCGTCGAAGGTGGCATCGGCGACCCGGCCCTGCTCCACGACGAGAGAGATCCGAGAGAGATCCCCACAGGCGGCCCCACCGGCGGCTCCGGTGAAGGCGTCCTCAGGGGGAGGACCAAGCCGGGTCTCGTCGCCCAGGTATGCCTCGAACAGCTCGCGGGTCATGGCTCTAAGAGTAAGAGGCCTGGGCGGCCGGTTGCAGCAGCCTGCGCAGATCGGCGACAACCGCGGGCGCATCGTCACTCACTTGGCGCCAGGTGAGCCGCACCACTCGCCACCCAGCCGCAATGAGAAGTCGATCCCGCGCTCGATCGCGCTCGAAAGCCCGCGCGGTTCCGTGCGCCGCCCGGCCATCGAGCTCAATCGCAAGCCGCCGGTCGGGCCAGAAACAATCGAGTTCGAGGAAGCGTCCTCCCACGGCGACGGTGGCATTCAGCCGTGGGGGCGGCAGGTCATGCGCAGCGAGGAGGTCCACGAAGCGCTCCTCCAACTCGCTGCGGGTTATCCCTCTCGCTACCGACTCACTTTCCAGCAGAGTGCGGAGGGCAGCAGAACCGTGGCGTCTGGGGTACCGGCGCAGCAACCCGGGGATCGACAGCGAATCGGTCAGCCCGAGAACCTCCGCTTCGTTCAGTGCCTGCGCCAGCTGACGCTTGGAAAGAACAGCAGCGAGGTCGAGCAACGTGCGCGACACGGAGGTGACCGGAACTCCGTCGATCCATGTCCTCTCGTCTTGAGGGACGGCCGAGCAGTGCAACCTGATGGCCTCACGAGTGCGCCATCCGCGCGGGCGGGTCACGTCCACAATGGCCGTTGACCTTGGCAAGAGCTGCCAGGCCGCCGCGGCCGAACGATGGCTCAGCACCGTTCCCCTCCCCCCGGCAAGCACAGCGGCCATCCAACGGCCTTCTGTGGAGAGCAGGCGATGGCCCACCGCGTAGACAGCTCGGTGAACCCGATGCAGCTGTCCTCGCATCAGCCGTCCCTCGATGGCTCCTGTCCCAATCCCCCCTTCGAGCAGTTGCCCGCGGCTGACGACGCCATGCTGCCGTCCAGCAAGCGCCGCGATTGCCCGATCCACCCCACGCGCCCCCCTTTTTCCATCTATGGCATTGGAAAAGGGGGACTCGTCCGACATCGACCTGATCATCGGTCGGCGCAGCGCGCGAGTGGCGCAGCTCGCTTCAAATCTCCGCAACGAAACGAGGCTCCAACCCGCCGGTACCGCCTCTAGCTTTGATCCCTTCAAGTGAAGGTGGGTGCCAGCTCCCGACCCCACGGGGAAGGAAGACTTCGGCTCCCGTGCCGTTTGTGTTGGGTCAAACGGTGAGACGGCTCTCGTACGGGTTCGAGCCTCGGCTCAACCGTACCACCGCTACGGCCTTGCGCCAGGGCAATATCAGTCCAAATTGGAGAGCAGCAATTCGGCCTCGCTCCAGTCCTCCGGCCGGACTCGAAGGGCGATGTCTCCGCGGCCGAAGCGGTCCAGCGGCCAGTCGGCTGTGAGGACCGCATCGATGCCGGCCTCCTCCAGGGCCTGATGCCAGGCCCGCGCGATCTTCACGTCGGCAAAGTCGCGCACGACCTCCCAGCTGTCGAAGCCAGGATCGTCGACGAATACCGGCGTCTGCCCGGGGCCGGAGCCGCGGCGGCCACCGCGGAAACGCTCCCGCAGACGGTCGAAGAAACCCACCTCAGTGGCCCGCGAGGGGGCGCTGGGGAAGTGAGATCCCCAGCTCCTTGAGCTGGAGGTCCTCAACCGGAGCCGGGGCGCCGGTCAGCAGGTCGTAGCCTGACGCCGTCTTCGGGAAGGCGATCACGTCGCGGATCGTCTCGGCGCCGGACAGTCGTTGGACGATGCGATCGACGCCATAGGCGATGCCACCGTGCGGGGGAGCGCCGTAGCGCAGCGCCTCGAGCAGGAAGCCGAAGCGGGACTCGGCCTGTTCGGCGTCGATCCCGAGCGCGCCGAAGACGGCCTGCTGGACATCGGCGTTGTTGATTCGGAGCGAGCCGCCACCCAGCTCCTGCCCGTTCCAGACGACGTCGTAGGCGAGGGCGCGGGCTTCGCCGGGATTCTCCGGGTCGAACTCGCCGGCCGGCGCGGTGAAGGGATGGTGCAAGGCGTCCCAGCGCCCCTCTCCCGGGTTCCGCTCCATCAGGGGCCAGTCGACGATCCAGACGAGGCGGTCCTCCCCCCCGGGGATCAGGTCGAAGCGCTCGGCGAGATCGACGCGCAGCTGCCCCAGAACCGAGTCGGTGACACGGCGCTCGTCGGCGACGAGCAGGAGGAGGTCGCCCTCCTCGGCGCCGAGCCGCCCGTTGAGATCGCGCAGCTCCTCCTCGCTGAGGAACTTGGCGGTCGGCGAGCGCCAGCCGTCACCCTCGCGAAAGGCCCAGACCAGGCCCTTCGCCCCCAGCTCCTGGGCGCGGGAGATGAGGCTGTCGAGGTCGGAGCGAGGCATCTCGCGGCGCCCGGCGTTCAGCCCCCGCACCGAACCGCCGCTCTCCAGCACCGAGCGGAAGACCTTGAACTCCGTCTCCCGCAAGGCGTCGCCGAGGTCGACCAGCTCCAGGCCGAAGCGCAGGTCGGGCCGGTCGGTGCCGAAACGGGACATCGCCTCGTCGTAGGGCATGCGCTGCATCGGCAGCTCGACCGCGGGCCCGCCCACCCGCTCGAAGACGTGCGCCAGCAGCCGCTCGTTGGCCTCGATCACGTCGTCGACGTCGACGAAGGACATCTCGATGTCGAGCTGGGTGAACTCGGCCTGGCGATCGGCGCGGGTCGCCTCGTCGCGGAAGCAGCGCGCCACCTGGTAGTAGCGCTCGAAGCCGGCCACCATCAGCAGCTGCTTGAAGAGCTGCGGCGACTGCGGAAGCGCGTAGAAGGAGCCGTGCTGGAGCCGGCTGGGGACCTGGCGGAACGATTCGGCGAGCATCGACTGCG
>CAZHZI010000159.1:0-4678 GCA_964536955.1 uncultured Conexibacteraceae bacterium | reverse complement strand
CCGGTCGGGCCGATCGAGCCGGCGACGAAGCGGTCCTCGCCGACCGCCTTGCGAGCGATCTCGGCGGCGCGCTGGTTGATCTCGACGGTGTGATCGGCGAGCCCCCACTCGTCGAGCTTCAGCCGGCTCGCCTGGAAGGTGTCGGTCTCGACGACCTCGGCCCCCGCCTCGACCATCGAGCTGTGGACCCCCTCGATGACGTCGGGCCGGTTGAGCACCAGCGCCTCGTGGCACTTGCCCTGCAGCCCTCCGTAGTCCTCCTGCGTGAGGTCGAACTGCTCCAGGGTCGCGCCCATGCCGCCGTCGAAGACGACGACCCGCTCCCGCGTGGCGGCTAGAAAGTCACGATCTGCCATTGGTAAAGCCTGTCACCTCCATCGACCCCGGCTGTAGCACCTCACCTCGATCCGGAGATCTTGGCCGGTTGCTGCGGTGTCCATGGGCCGGGCCCCTCGACCGCTCTTGATGGTTCGTGAAAGGTACCGAAGTCAGCCGCGCATGCCGAGGCGGCGCCTGATGTCGCGGGCGTTGAAGGCCTGCGCGATCCGCGCCACCAGGCCCCGGCGACCCTTGGAGTAGGGGTACCAAGTCGGCTCGCGCTTGGCGCTGAAGCGTGTGGCGACGATCGATCCGGGTCGGCAGTACTTCTTGATCCCGTACTCGCCATGGCGGAAGCCGATCCCCGATTCCTTCCAGCCGCCCATGGGGACGTCGGAGGCCAGGTAGTTGACGAGAACGTCGTTGACGTTGACGGCGCCGCACTCGATCCTGCGGGCCACCCGCTCCGCCCGCTCCTTCTCGCCGAACACCGAGCCGGAGAGGCCGTACCGGGTGTCGTTGGCAAGCCGCAGCGCTTCCTCTGAGTCGTGCACCTTCATCACGCCTACCACCGGGCCGAAGGTTTCCTCGCGCATCACCTTCATAGAGTGGTCGACGTCGACCAGCACGGTCGGCTCGAAGTAGTCGCCGGGGCCTTCGACCCGCTTGCCGCCTGTAAGCGCCTGTGCGCCGCTGGCAAGAGCGTCATTGACGTGGTCCTCGACGACCGCCGTCTGGTTTGGCGACGTCATCGCGCCGACGTCCTTGCCAAACCCCTTTCCGTCGGCACCCTGGTTGAGGCCGCGAATTTCGTGGGTGAGCTTCTGAACGAACTCGTCATAGACCGGCTCCTCGACGTAGATCCGCTCGACCGACATGCAGACCTGGCCCGAGTTCATCATCCCGCCCCAGGCCGCCGCGCTTGCGGCGCGATCGACGTCGGCGTCGGAGAGGACGATCATCGGGTCCTTGCCGCCCAGCTCCAGGCTTACCGGCGTCAACGTGTCTGCCGCCCGGGCCATCACCTTGCGGCCGGTTCGGTCAGAGCCGGTGAACTGGATGAAGTCGACGGCGTCGATCAGGGCGCCTCCGGTCTCACCGGTGCCCTGGACGCAGTCGAGAACATCGGGCCCACCGATCTCCTCTTTCCAGGCCTTGACCACCTCGATCAGGCCCAGCGGGGTGAATTCGGATGGCTTGACGACGACCGTGGCGCCCGCCTGCAGCGCCGGGATCGCATCGCCGAGCGCGAGGGTCAGTGGAAAGTTCCAGGGGCTGATGATCCCGACCACCGGGTAAGGGCGGTACTGGACGCTCAGCTTCTTCGCGGCAAGCAAGGGAGAGTGGGGCCGGACGCTCTCCTCACCGATGAACTTCGCCGCCTTGGCGCCATAGAAGTTGATCAAATCGGTGAGGTAGATCGCTTCGGTGGCGGCCTCCGCGCGCACCTTGCCGGTTTCCGCCTGCATCGTGTCGGCGATCCGATCCTGGTTGTCGAGCAGCCAGTCGCGCAGCTTGCCGAGCCAGCGGTAGCGCCCCTCGATTCCCAGCGCCTCCCACTCGGGCTGGTTGGCGCGCACCCGCGCGACGGTCTCGGCGACGCTTTCCGGCGCGTCGATCGGGATGGTCGTGATCAGCCCTCCGGTCGCCGGATTGTGAACGTCGATGTGCCCGGCGTCCGCACCTTGGGCGCCGCCCCCGTTTGTCGCCTCGGTGCTCGCCTGCGCGGTTCCGCTCTCCACCTGGTTCCTTCCCGTCGCCCTTGGCTGGTCAGCCAACCTTAGCCGGGCGCCGCCTCCCCTGCTCCGCCCGGGGCCGGCTAGCGGGGGACTAGCCGGTAAACGGGCCCGTCCAGCGACACGATGTAGATCCGGCCGAGCGTGTCCTCGCCAAAGGAGCTCGGGGTGCTGACCGCAAGGCCGAGCTTGCGGTCCCCGCTCGCCCGGGTCAGGTGAGGGACGAGGCTGCGCAGCTGTCCCTCGCACAGGTCGGCGTAGATATAGCGCTTATATAGAGAGCGCAAGCGGCGATCGCCGACCACGTAGCCGCCGATGATCGAGCAGCTGCCCCCGCGGCTTCGCGGGAAGGCGAAGACCGGCTTCACGGTGGCGCCGGGGTCGGCAGTGCCGCTGTTCTCGTCGGTATACGGAGCAAATCCTTCGAAGGCGTCCCAGCCGAAGTTGGCGCCGCTCGCCGCCGAGACCGTCGTGTAGTCGAACTCCTCGAAGCGGTCCTGCCCGACGTCGCCGATCGCAAGCCGGGGCTGTTTCGCGGTCACCGTGTCGAATGAGAAACGAAAGGGATTGCGCAGACCGTAGCTGTAGATCTCATCGCGGCCGGGCTTGCCGGCGAACGGATTGGAAGCCGGGGTTGAGTAAGCGCGGCCTCCCGAGGCCCGGGGGTCGATCCGCAGCAGCTTGCCCAGCAGGCTGTCTATGTTCTGTGCGTTGTTGGGCGGGTCCCCGCCGGAGCCGCCGTCTCCAGTGCCGAGGTAGAGCAGGTCGCCGAGGAACTGAAGCTGGCCCCCGTTGTGATTGGAGTTGTCGCGGTGGGGGATCTCGATCACCGGCCGGCGTGACCCCTGTGCGGCACGCGTCGCGCTGCGTCGTCTGAACTCGTCCACCCGGATGTCGCCTTGGGCGTCCGTGTAGTAGACGTAAAAGCGCCGGCTCTGGGGGTAGTCAGGTGGGAAGGCGATCGAGAGCAGCCCACGCTCGCCGCCGAAGCTGACCAGGCCGCCGATGTCGAGGAACGGCTGCCTCAACCTGCGGTCGTTGCGCAGGACGACCACTTTCCCCGACTGCTCGACCACGAACAACAGATCCGCTTCGCCGGGAGCTCCGGCTACGTAGACCGGATCCTCGAAATTGCCGATTCGCTTCAGCCCGATTCCGCCCGCCGGCCGCGGCGCGACGTCCCCGCCGCCGTTGCTGCGCGGAGCGGTGTCGGCGGGCTGCTGTGCGGAGCCACAGGCCGGCAGGGCGGCGAGCGAGAAGACAGCGGCGACGATGCAAGCGCTTATCCGGCGTCCCATTTGGGAGACCCTAGCCGTCGTTGCTCTTCGGCTTCTTCGTCTGGATCGGCACGACATCGCCGCTGTCGGTGACGACGGTGTTGGGCGGCACGCTGGAGATCCGCACGGCGAAGGTCCCGCCCGGCTGGACGCCGGCAGGGGTTTCGACCTTGGCCGCTCCGGTGAGGCCGACGTCGATCCCGTAGCGGATCGTGTAGCGACCGGTCTTGACGGCGCTCACCTTCCAGACCCACTCAGCGGTTTCGTCCGGCTTCAGCGGGCCCAAGTTGAAGGTCTTCTGACTTGAGGACTGGGCGCCGCCGGGGTCCGTTGTGTCGGCCCTTTTCGGGTATCCGGCCTCGAGAACCCAGACGGGCCGATCCGGCTGGGCGAGGCCGGGCTGGGGATCCCGGAAGCCGAAGGGCAGCGAGGACGTCTGGCCCTCCTTGCCGACGGTGGAGATGGTGACGGTCAGCGCGGGAATCGTCCTGCGTCCGGGGTTGCGGATGCCAAGCCGCAAAAGAGAGGTCTGCCCGAGGCGTTGCGCGGTCGGGAACTCTGCTTCGACGACCTGGGCGCTGTACGTCCCCGCCGGCTCCTTGACCTCGGAGGAGGTGTCGCCCCCCCCGCAGGCGGACATGAACGTCGCCAAGGCCGCGGCGAGGGCTCCCACCCCGGCAGCGCCGAGACGGGCACGCCGGGCCTGTCTGCAGTTCCCCCGCAAAGCGGGCGGAACATACCACGGCCTATGCGAGGCTCCGATCGCCTCGATCTGCTTCGACCCGATCTCAAAGCGGCGTTAACGAGAGCCGCTGACCCATCCCATAGACTCATCCCATCGAGCTGGGGATGGCGTGGATGCCGTCCCGCTCTCCAGAGGAGCAGATGGTGAGATCCACGGTAGACAGGGCATTCTTGCCGGCAAAGTCCCTGTTCGAGCAGGTGGGGGAGATGATGATCCTTACCGCGCGGACGCTCGTCTCCGCGGTCAAACCGCCATTTCCCTACGGCGAGGAGTTCATCGGCCAGTTCCTCTTCGCCCTGCAGCTCTGCTGGTTTCCGCTGCTGGTCTCCACCGTGGCCTTCGGCTTCGGCGCGCCGGGATTGCAGGCCGCCAACTTCCTCTCGCTGTTCGGGGCACTGGACCGACTGGGTGGGTTCTTCGTCCTCGCCTCGATCCGCGAGTTCGCACCCTTCGTGACCGCCGTCGTCGTCGCCGGCGTCGCCGGCACGGCGATCACCGCCGACCTCGGCGCCCGCAAGATCCGCGAGGAGCTCGACGCCCTGCAGGTGTTGGGTGTCGACCCGATCAAGAACCTCGTCGTGCCGCGCTTCCTGGCGCTGATG
>CAZHZI010000158.1:0-4681 GCA_964536955.1 uncultured Conexibacteraceae bacterium | reverse complement strand
GTCCGCACCTGGCTGGCCGAGCCGCGCTGGCTGATCGGCATCTTCCTCGTCGCGCTCGCGCTCGCCGGTGGCGCTGCGTACGTGGTGCTGAGCGGGGGAGAGGACAGCGCCGGGGGCAAGGGCGCCAAGAGCGCGAAAGCGACGCCGCCGCAGCCGTCGGAGATCGAGGTGACCGTCCTCAACGGCACCGCGGAGCCCGGCCTCGCGGCCCGCTACGGGGACAAGGTTGAGCGCAAGGGTTTCCAGCTCGGCGCGGTCACCAACAGCAGCTCCAGCTTCGTCGACAGCGTCGTCATGTACGAGCGTGGCCACGCCCCCGAGGCGCGCCGAGTCGCCGGTGATCTGGAGATCTCTCAGGTGCGGCTGATGACCTCAGACATCGCCTCGGTCTCGGCCGGCGCGCCGGTCTCCGTGGTCGTCGGCGAGGACAATGCCTCGTCGATCGGCTAACGCGGCCGCCGTCGTCTTCGGGCTCCTCCTCCTCGCCACGATCGCGGCCTTCGCCTGGTCGCAGAGGTTGAAGCGCGACCCTCTCGTCCTCGACCACGTCACCTTCGGCACCGCCGCCAGTCGCAGCTTCACTCCCAACGGCGACTGCCGCTTCGACCGCATCCGGATCCGCTTCCGGGTCACCCGCTCCGACCTCGGCACCGTGCAGGTCGTCAAGCCGGGGGGAAAGCTCGTCGTCACGCTCAGCCGCGATCGCTTCCTGAAGCGCTACCGCTTCTTCACCCTCTACTGGGACGGCCGCAGCCGCCTCAAGGGTCCCGCACCGGCTGGCCGTTACAAGTTGCGGGTCAAGCTGATGGAGCAGGATCGGACCCTCGTGCCGCCCGGTCTGATGCGTCTACACCGAGCGCCGCGCAATCCCGCGCAGGGTTGCGGCAAGCCTCAACGAGGCGTGCCTTGAGCGACATCCTGGCGGGGACCGGCGTGCTTATCGTCGCCGGCGCCGCTGCGGCGGGGATCCTCATTCCGCAGGGGCGCTTTCGCTCGGCCGCGATGCTGACCGCGATCGGCCTCTTTCCGATCCTCATCCTCGGAGACCAGTGGCACTCCGTCGAGATCGGGGACCTGCGGGACCACCCGGCGCGCTTCATCGCGCTCGGGGTGCTCGCCCTCGCCCTCGTCGGCGCGCTTGCCGCGGCCTTCCGCCACTGGCCCATCGTCCTCCCATTGGCGATCGTCGTGGCGCTGCCTTTCCGCGTGCCGCTTGAGGCCGGTGGCGACACCGCCAACCTGCTCGTCCCGCTCTATCTGGTGATCGCAGGGGGGGTCCTAGCCACAGCGCTAAGGGACTGGGGCGTCCAGCAAGCGGGAAAACCGGGGGGTGGTGTGGGGGGAGGGGGGTCGAGGACGTATACCTCGCCCGCAGGCCCCCCTCCCCGCACGACAGGACCCGCCGGCCCCGGCGCTTGGCTGCCGCGGATTCTCGCCGCGATCGTCCTGCTCTACGCGATTCAGACGCTGTACTCAGCCGATTTCTCGAAGGGGCTCCAGAACGTCTGCTTCTTTTTCGTCCCGTTTACGGTGGCCTACGGGTTGCTGCGCGACGTCGAATGGGATCGGAAGCTTTTGACCATGGTCCTCTGGGTGGTCGCCATCGAAGCCGTCGCATTCGTCGTTGTTGGATCCGTCGAGTATGCGAGCAGGAGCCTGTTCTGGAACGACCAGGTGATCCGGTCGAATGAGTTCCACACCTACTTCCGGGTCAACTCGGTCTTTTGGGATCCCAACATCTACGGCCGATATCTGGCGCTGGCGACCGTGGTGGCTATGGCGGCGCTGCTGTGGGCGAAGGAGCGAAGGAGCTTCTGGCTGCTGACGGCATTCGTCGTGGTGCTTTGGCTGGGACTGGTGCCGACCTTCTCGCAGTCAAGCTTCGTGGCGCTGTTGGCGGGCCTGGCGGTGCTTGCCGCTTTGCGCTGGAGCCTGAAGTGGACGTTGGCGAGCTTGGGGGTGGGGGCCGTTGCCGCTGTGCTCTTCGTCGCACTTGCCGGCGGCTCGCTGAAGATCGACTTCTCCAAGGCGAACGTCGACACCAGCGGGCGCGCCAACCTCGTCTCCGGGGGCATCGACCTGTTCGCCCAGCGTCCCATCTGGGGCTACGGCTCCGGCTCCTTCCCAAAGGCCTACGCCGAACACGTGGAAACGGACAAGGTCCCCGTCTCCGTCTCCCACACAGAGCCGATAACAATCGCCGCCGAACAGGGCCTCGTCGGCCTAGCCCTCTACGCAGCACTAATCACAGCGGCCCTGTGGACCATGCTCACCGGCCTGCGCAGCTCGACGCCCGGTCTCCCGGGTCGGGCAGCTGTGCTCGCTGCCTTCGTCGCTTTGCTCGTCCACACGATGGCCTACGCCGGCTTCTACGAAGACCCGATCACCTGGGTCCTGCTCGCGGTGGGTGCTTCGCTTGCAACCGGCCCGCCAGTCCGCGACCCCGCATAGTCTCGCCCCGTGTCGGGATACCTCCGCCGCCTAGCGACGACCGGCGCCGCCTACACCGCGGCCAGCATCCTGTCGAAGCTCATCGCGGTCGCCCTGCTGCCGCTGTACACGCGGTACCTGACCCCCGCCGATTACGGCGCCGCCGAGGTGCTGTTCGCGGCGGTCGTCTCGGCCAGCATCGTCGTCCGCTTCGGCGTGATCGAAGCCGTGCTTCGCTTCTACTACAAGGAGGGGGAGGATCCGGCCCGCGTACTCGCCACCTCCTTCGCCGCGCTCTTCTGGCTGTCGACGGGCGCGGCCCTGATCGCGCTGCCTTTCGCGGAGCCGATCTCCGAAGCACTGCTCGACCGTCCCGCGCCCGACCTCGCGCGGATCGCAATCGGCGGCCTCTGGGTGCTCACCCTGCACGAGTACCTGCTGACCTTGTTCCGGCTGCAGGAGCGGGCACGAGCCTTCTTCCTCGTCACGCTCGCCAATGTGCTGGCCGCGATCGGCCTGACCGTCGTGCTGGTGGTGGGAGAGGGAGAGGGCGCCCGCGGGTTGTTGCTCGGCAGCTACGCCAGCGGCGCCGTCTTCGTGCTGGGGCTGATCGTCGTCCACCGGCGCCTTTTATCGCTCTGGGTCGACCGGGCCCTGCTGCGCCGGCTGCTGCGCTTCGGCCTGCCCACGATGCCCGCGGAGCTCTCCCTCTACGCGCTCAACTTCATCGACCGGATCATCATCGTCCGCTCGGTGGGCCTGGCCGAGGCGGGGCTCTACTCGCTGGCGGTCAAGTTCGCCCAGGCGGTCAACGTCCTCGTTCGAGGCTTCCAGCTCGCCTGGCCGCCCCTCGCTTACTCGATCCGCGACGACGGCGAGGCGAGGCGCGCCTACGCGGCTGTCGTGACGTGGTTCACCGCCGGCTGTGCATTCGTCGTCACCGGGATGTGGCTGCTCTCGCGGTGGATCGTGCGGGCGCTGGCGGCGCCGGAGTTCTTCGACTCCTACGAGGCGGTCGGCTTGATCGCCACCGCCGTCACCCTCTACGCCCTCTACATGGTGCTTGTCGTCATCCTCGGCCGCACGGGCCGCACCGAGTTCAACTTCCCGGCGACGATCGCCGCGCTCGTCGTCAACGTCGTCCTCAACCTTCTGCTCGTCCCCTCGCAGGGGATCGTCGGCGCCGGGATCGCCCTGGTCGCCTCCTACCTCGTCGTGCTGGCGCTGATGTACGGGTTCACCCAGCGCCTCTTCGCCGTCCCCTACCAGTGGGGGCGCCTGGCGCGCATAGTCCTCGTCTCCGCCGCTCTGGTGGGGGCGGGGGAGCTGCTGCTCCCAGCCGAGGGATTCGAGGGCTTCGTCGGCCGGGCCATCCTCTGGCTTGCCTATCCTCTCGTCCTCCTCGCCAGCGGTTTCTTCACCGCCGAGGAACGCGGGTGGCTGGCTCGCCTTCGCCACCCGGGCGAGGTGGTCAAGCGCCTGCGCGCGTTGCGCCACGAGCCCGCCGGGGTCAAGGGGGCGGTTCCGGAGGCCTACGAAGCGGAGCTGATGGACGAGGATTCGCGCGGTCCCTGAGCCCTTCGTCGCGGTTGGGGAAGAGGGACTGGCGAGCGTGGGCCCAGTAGACCCTCGCAGGCCGGTGCGGGAGGACGGTGGCGGCCAGGGCGCGCAGCGCATAGGACCAGGCGGTGAGGATTCGGACCGCAAGGCTGGCGGCGTGGGAGTGGTGCTTGCGCATGTAGAGGTCGCGATTGCGATGGAACTCGACGATGCGGGGGAGGCCGGTGGAGATGTCGGTGGAGAGCTGGTCGTGGTGGATCGCCTCCGCCGCCGGGACGAAGAGGGTGCGCCGGCCGGCGTCGCCAAGGCGCTTGGCGAAATCGCACTCGTCGTAGTAGACGAAGAAGGCCGGGTCGAGGTAGTCGACCGAAGCTGCCGCCTCGCGGCGCACCAACAAGGCACTCGACTGCGCCCAGTCGACGGGGCGGGTTTCGCTTCCCCGGCTCTGCACGGTGAAGCGCCTGTGCAGGAAGGCCGCTCCGACCAGGGCCGTGATGACGCCGGGGAAACGCCAGGCGCAGGGAACCGGCTTGCCGTCGGCGTCGAGCAGCTGCGCTCCGGCGGCGGCGGCTGTGGGATCGGCGTCGAGCGCCGCGACCAGCGTTTCGGCGGCGCCCGGCCGCAGCTCGGAGTCCTCGTTCAGCAGCAGGCAGTAACTGCCCTGCGCCTCGCGCAGCAGAGCCGAGTCGTT
>CAZHZI010000157.1:0-4684 GCA_964536955.1 uncultured Conexibacteraceae bacterium | reverse complement strand
GGCGCGCCGCCGCCGCCCGGCCCTGCTTGCCGCCGCCGCGCCGCTTGCCGCTGTCGCGCTGCTCGCCCTCGTCGATCTTGCTTCCGGCGCCGACGCGCACCTGACCCGCTCGGTCCTCGACGCGGGGGGGCTGGATGACCTGGCCGACGTGGCGCAGCGCCGACTCCAGCTCTCGGCCCACAGCTTCGCCCGGCCGATCGTCTTCGTGTTCATGCCCCTGCTCGCGATCGTGACCGTGCTCGCTGTGCTGAATCGGGAGCGTCTGGGCGCTTGGTTGCGCGGTCGTCCGGCGATGCGTGCCGGGCTCCTCGGCGGGGTGGTCGCCACCGCGGTGGGAACGCTGGCCAACGACTCCGGCGCCCTGCTGCTGGAGATCGGGTCTGCCTACCTGCTCGTTTTCGTGGGATTCGCCTGGGCCGAGGGGACGCGCGGGGCGCGGCACACATCTGCGTCCCCAGTCGCTCGCGTGCAGAGCACGCCACGCTCCCTGCGTCCTTGATTTGCTTGGCCACGCACACCGTTCGGAGCCTTGGTTCCACCTCTGGTCGATCTATTACCCTTAGCTGTTCGTGCGGATCGCCCTTGTCTCGCCATATTCCTGGACTTATCAGGGCGGCGTGAACCGGCATGTCGAGGCCCTCGCGGAGGAGTTTCTCGGTCGCGGGCACCACGTGCGCGTGCTCGCTCCCTTCGACCCGCCAGACCGGCTCAGTCGCATGCTGCACCGGGCTCCGGCAGAGCCGCGCGAGGTCCCTGAATACCTTCTCCCGCTCGGCCGGTCGGTGGGGATCGCCGCCAACGGCGCCGTCTCCAACCTGTCTCCCTTCCCCGCGGGCGTAGTCGCTCCACGCCGCGAGCTGCGCCGAGACCGCTTCGACGTGATCCACGTCCACGAGCCGGTGGTGCCGCTGGTCGGCTGGAACGCGACGCTCGGCGCACGCACGCCGGTGGTCGGCACCTTCCACACCTACTCGACCAAGGCGATTCCCAACCACGTCGCCTCGCTGCTGGGCGCTCGGCGTGTCTTCAACCGGCTCTCGGCGCGGATTGCCGTCTCCGAGGCCGCCGCCTGGACCGGCCGGCGCTGGTTCGGGGGCCACTACGAGATCGTCCCCAACGGGGTCGACGTCGATGCCGCGCCGACGGAGCCGAAACCGGCCACGGGGGAGTTGCGGATCCTCTTCGTCGGCCGCCCGGAGGAGCGCAAGGGCCTGCCGATCCTGCTCAGCGCTTTCGGCGCCCTGGTCGAGCACGTCCCCTGCCGCCTCACCGTGATCGGCGCCGAGCGCGAGGATGTCCTCCGCTACTTGGCGGATCCCGAGACGATGCGCTGGATCGACGTCCACGGCCGGGTTTCCGGCGAGGCGCTTTGGCGCTCGCTGCACGAGGCCGACGTGCTCTGCGCCCCCTCGCTCTCCGGTGAGAGCTTCGGCATGGTTCTGACCGAGGCCTTCGCCGCCGGCACACCGGTGATCGCCTCGGCGATCGCCGGCTACAGCGACGTCGTCACCGATGGGGTGGACGGGGTGCTGGTGCCTCCGGCCGACCCGCAGCGCCTTGCCGAGGAGCTGCAGCGCGTCCACCATGAGCCGGAGCGCTGGGTGGCGATGAGCACGGCGGCGTGGCACAGCGCTCAGCGCTATGCGTGGCCGCGGGTTGCCGACCGGGTGACCGAGGTGTACGAGAGGGCGATCGAGGCTCCCGCGCCGACCGGGGCCGCCGAGCGCGCTGTGCGCTGGGCCGGCCTCCAGCCCTCCGACGGGCAGCCGCGTCGCCCTCCGCAGCGGCTGCCCTCGCTCGACCCGCCCCTGGCGCGTAGTGGCAGTCGGCGGCGCCGGGTCGCCCGCCGGGTCGGCCTTGGCGTCGCAGGGACGCTTGGGATCGGTCTGACCGCGCTCGCCGCCCAGAAGATCGGCGTCGACAAGGTCGTCTCCAGCATCGTCCGCTCCGATGCCACCTGGGTGCTGGTGGCCTGTGCGCTGATGGGGCTTTCGCTCTTCTTTCGCGCCGCGTCCTGGTACTGGATCGCGCGCGCCGCCCTGCCGAACCGCTCGATCCGTCGCCGCGACGTCACCTCGGCGACGATGATCGGCGTCCTGATGTCGGCGACGTTGCCGGCCCGCTTGGGGGAGCCGGCGCGCGCGGTGACGCTGGCACGCCGCACCGGGCGGATGCGGGAGACCTTCCCGGTTTTGCTCGGCACGCTGGTCTCCCAGACGATGCTCAACCTCGTCGCCCTGCTCCTCCTGGGGGCGATCATCGTCTCGACCACGCCGCTCTTTCACTCCGGTACCCAGAAGATCTTTGCCTTCAGCCTGGTGCCGCTGATCCTGCTCGTCGTCGTGCTGTTTGCCCCGGCGGTGATGCGCCGCGGCGGCAACGGGCGGCTGGCCAAGCTCGGCGCAGCGCTGCGCGGCGGGCTCGTCCAGGTGCGCAGCGGCTTGGCGGTCTTTCGGGAGCCCCGGCGCGCCGTTGCCGCCTCGGCGGCGCAGCTCGGCGCCTGGGCGATCCAGCTCGCCGCCTGCTGGGCGCTGCTCTTCGCCTTGGGGTTGGACGGCGAGACGGGGATTGGCGCCGCTGCCGCGGTGCTGTTCGCAGTCAACGTAACCGCGGTCGTACCGGCGACGCCGGCCAACATCGGTGTCTTCCAGCTGGCGGTGATCAGCGTCCTGCATACCGGCTTCGGCGTCGGCACCGCCGACTCCCTGGCCTACGGCGTCATTCTGCAAGCGGTGGAGATCGCGACCGCCGTCGCCCTCGGCCTGCCGGCGCTCGTTCGCGAAGGGCTCACCTGGGGCGACCTGCGCATCCAGGCCCTCTCGGCCTCGCCGGTCCGTTTGGAATCGAAGCCCCCGGCGCGCGACAGCTCCCGCGAGGGCGTTCGCATCTAGCCGGGCCTGGCGGCGGTCCACCCCGACCCGTTTTCAACCGCCGCCGCCGGGTATGCGTTCCGCTTCACGGCGAAAGAGAGGAGCCCATGGCTGACTTGACTGAGAGAGACGCGAAGCTGGTCCAGTACTTAAACGAGGCGCACGGCAAGGAGAAGGAGCTGGAGACCGCACTCCAGGCGCACATCGTGATGACGACCCGCGCCCCCTACAAGAAACGCCTCCAGCAGCACCTGCGGGAGACGAAGAGCCACGCCAAACAGCTCGAGCGGCGGATCAAGAAACTCGGTGGCGGCGGACATGCCGTGCAGACGGTGGTCGCGAAGGGAATGGCGGTGGCGAAGGGGCCGTTGCACGCCCTGCGCGGCGCCGGCGAGCAGGAGAAAATGCTCAAGAACGCCAAGACCGAGTACTTCAACGAGCATGAGGAGATTGCCACCTACCTGGCGATCGAGACGCTGGCTGAGAAGGTCGGTGACAAGGAGACGGCCAGGCTGGCTCGCGGAATCCGCAGGGAAGAGGAGCGGATGGCGAAATTCCTCGAAGGCCAGATAAAGACGCTGACCAACGCGGTGGCGCAGGAGGAGATCCCCAGCGCGCAGCGCAACGGCGGCGCAAAACGGCGGGGAGCTCGCTCCTAGCCGCCGACAGCCTCGGCTGCGGCCTCCGGCTCGCCATCGTCCGGTTCCGACTCCGGCGGCAGCTCGCCGCCGCGGTCGGTTCCGGCGATCAGCTCGTCGGGGGCCTTGCTCTTCGGGATGAAGCCCGACTTCATGCCGAAGTAGACCGCCTGGGGGTGGTGGGCGACGATCGCGACCGTCGACTGCTCAGGCATCACGGCATAGCCGCCGGAAAGGGTCATGCCGATCTCTTCCAGGTCGAGCAGGCGCCAGACCTTCTCGTGCTCTGACTGGTCCGGACAGGCCGGATATCCCCAGGAGTAGCGACGCCCCTGGTCGAGCTCGATATCCAGCTCGCGCCGCACCTCCGAGTGAAGCCACTCGGCCAGGCCTTCGGCTGACTGCACGCCGAGGCCGTGGACGTAGAGCTGCTCGGCGAACTCGCCCTCGCGCTCGAGGCGCTCGATCAGCTCCGTCACCTGGGGGCCGACGGTGACTCCTTGCAGGGCCACAACGTCGCGCTCGCCGGAGTCGAGCGGGCGGAAGAAGTCCGTCAGGCAGATGCGGTCGTGCCTGGGCTGGCGGGGGAAGGTGAGTCGCTCTAGCTCGAGTTCAGGATCCTCGGGGTCGAAGACGACCAGCTCGTTGCCGTCGGCATTGCAGGGGAAGTAGCCCAGTCGTGCCCGGGGGCGGAGGTAATCCTGTTCACGCCACATCCGCTCCAGCCGCGGAGCGAAGCCCTCCTCCTCGTCGGTGCCCTCGACCAGGTCCCGCCAGGCCTCGCCCTTTACCCCGCGTCCGCCCCAGTGCAGCTTGAAGAGGACGTGGCGATCGAGGTAGGGGAAGACGTCGTCGAGGTCGACCGCGATCTCCCGTGCGCCCCATGAGGGGGGCTCGGGGATTGGCAAGTCGGTTCGCGCGGCGGAGCGGGCGCTGTCATCGCTCGTGGGCGGCGCGTCGTCGACCACCACGGGCTTCTCGCGGTGTTGCTTCGCCTCGCCGTGGATCCGCTCGACCAAAGCCTCGCGTGCCGCCTCGTCGACCAGGGCGTCCATCGTGTCGAGCCCCTGGAAAGCGTCCTTGCAATAGAAGACGCCCGGCTCGTAGACCTCGTCGGACTCTTTGCCGTTGGGATAGAGGGTTCGCCGGCCGAAGTCGCGGTTGATCGCGGCGCCG
>CAZHZI010000156.1:0-4746 GCA_964536955.1 uncultured Conexibacteraceae bacterium | reverse complement strand
CACCTCACCTTCTTCGAGATGCTCGGCAACTGGAGCTTCGGCGACTACTTCAAGGGGGAGTCGATTCCATGGGGCTGGGAGCTCTCGACCCAGGGGTTCGGCATGGATCCCGAGCGGATTTGGGTGACGGTCTTCGGCGGAGACGAGGAGCTGGGGCTCGGCCCCGACGAGGAGGCGATCGCGATCTGGCGGGCGCAGGGCGTGCCCGAGGAGCGCATCGTGCGGCTCGGGCGCGAGGCCAACTTCTGGCAGGCCGGCCCGACCGGCCCTTGCGGTCCGTGCTCGGAGCTGTACCTGGATCGCGGCGAGGAGCTTGGCGGCCGGGATGACAGGCCCGGAGACGACACCGATCGCTTCCTCGAGTTCTGGAACCACGTCTTCATGACCTATGACCTCGCCGGGGACGGCACCCTGACCGAGCTGCCGATGCGCAACATCGACACCGGCATGGGACTGGATCGGATGGCGGCGATCCTCCAGGACGTCCCGTCGGTCTTCGAGACCGACCTGCTGCGCCCGCTCCTGGACCTCGCCGAGGAGATGTCGGGCCGCTCCTATGGGGAGGGCGGCGCGGTGACCCGCGCGATGCGGATCGTTGCCGACCACTCACGCGGCGCGGCGTTCCTGATCGCCGACGGGGTCGTTCCCTCGAACGAGGATCGCGGCTACATCCTGCGCCGGATCATGCGGCGGGCGATCCAGCAGGGCAGGGCGCTGGGGCTGGAGGCACCGTGGCTGGGACGCTTCGCCGAGCGGACGATTCAGGTCATGGGCGACGCCTATCCGGAGCTGGCGGCCGAGCGCGAGACGATCGCCCGCTGGGTCGGAGATGAGGAGGAGAGCTTCGGCCGCACCCTGGAGCGGGGCACGGAGCTGCTGGAGCGTCTGGTCGCCGAGGCGAAGGAGTCCGGCACGTCCTGGATCGATGCCGCCGACGCCTTCAAGTTGCACGACACCTACGGCTTTCCCTACGACCTGACCAAGGAGCTGCTCGCCGAGCAGGGCCTCTCGGTCGATGACGGTGGCTTCGAGGAGCTGATGGACGAGCAGCGCCAGCGCGCCCGGATGGGCGCCGCCACCGCGCACGGCTCCGAGGATCGTCACGCGAAGGTGATCGCCTTCGCGGGGGAGGCGCCGCCGACTCGCTTCGTCGGCTACGAGACGCTGCGTGCCACGACCGGTCTTGCCGCGGTCGAGGCCGATGACGGGCGGGCCTTGGTCAAGCTCGAGGAGAGCCCTTTCTACGCCGAGGGCGGCGGCCAGGTCGCCGACTCCGGCGTGCTCCGCTGGGAAGGGGGAGAGGCGACGGTCGTCGGCGTCTACCGGGTCGGCGAGGACCAGGCGCTGGAGGTGGAGCCGACAAACGGTTCGGTCAGGGCCGGCTCCGCGGTCGAGGCCGAGGTCGACCACGAGCCCCGCCACGCGACCATGCGCAACCACACCGCCACGCACCTGCTGCACGCGGCGCTGCGCGAACGGCTGGGATCCCACGTCCGCCAGGCGGGCTCGGCTGTCCGGCCGGACAAGCTGCGCTTTGACTTCACCCACGGGGCGGCGCTCAGCTCCGAGGAGTTGCGCGCCGTCGAGGACCGTGTCAACGCATGGGTGAAGGCCAGCCGCCCTGTGCGGTGGCTCAACATGGATCGTTCCGAGGCCGAGCGCCTGGGAGCGATGGCCCTGTTCGGCGAGAAATACGGCGAATGGGTCCGCGTCGTCGAGGTCGACGGCGTCTCCCGCGAGCTGTGCGGCGGCACCCACGTCGCGAACACGGCGGAGGTCGGCATCTTCAAGATCGTCTCGGAAGGGTCGAGCGCCGCCAACGTGCGGCGCGTCGAGGCGCTCACAGGTCCCGCTGCGATCGATTGGTTCCGCGAGCGCGAGGCGCAGCTGCGCGAGGCCGGTGAGCTGCTCGGTACGCCCCACGACCCGCTGGCAGGCGCTCGCCGCGCCGCGGAGAGCCTGCGCGAGGCAGGCGAGGGCGCGCAGCAGGCCGCAAAGCAGCTGCTCGGCGACGAGGCGAACCGCCTGGTCGAGGAGTCCGCCGAAGTCGACGGACTGAAGGTCGTCGCCTCGAAGGCGCCGCTGGCCGATCAGCGGCAGTTGCTCGACCTGGCCAACCGTGTCCAGTCGAAGCTCGGTGGCGAGTCTGCCGTGGCGCTGGGCGGCGCCGAAGGCGACAAGGTGGGGCTGGTCATCCTCCTCTCCAAGGGCGCGGTGCAGCGCGGCCTCTCCGCCGCGACAATCGTCCGCGAAGCGGCGGCTGTCGTCGGCGGCGGCGGTGGCGGGCGCGACGAGATGGCCCAGGCGGGGGGCAAGGATGCCTCCCAGCTCGAGCAGGCGCTGGCGACGGCGCGCCAGGCGATCGAGAAGGGCCTCGAGTAGCGCCGATGCGCGTCCTCGCCCTGGATCACGGCACCGCTCGGATCGGCTGCGCGATCTCCGACCCGACCGGCACGCTGGCCAGGCCGCTGCCGGTGATCGAGCCGCCCGAGCCGCGTTCGGTAGCCGAGATCGTCGAGCAGCTCGAGGTCGAGCTCGTCGTCGTCGGCCTACCGGTCGGACTCGATGGGGAGGAGGGCTCCCAGGCGGCGATAGCCCGCACGTTCTGCGCCGAGCTGGAGGTGATCCTCGACGTCCCCGTCACCACCTACGACGAGCGCCTGACCACGCGGATGGCGGAGGCGAGCAGGCGACAGGGCGCATCGGCGCCCGAGGACTCGCTCGCGGCGGCCCACCTGCTGGAGGGGTACCTGGCTGCGGCGGACGGCGGCGACGATGGGTGAGGGCTCGCGGTCCGGCGATCCCTTTGACGATCCCGCGGCAGGGGGCCGCGAGCGCCGCCGCCTGGAGCGCGAGCTGCTCCGCACCGCAACCCCTTCTTCGGCGGCGAAGGAGGAAGGGGCGCCGCGCAAGCAATTCCATCTCCCCGGCCCCAGGCCTGGGCGGCGCCGGGGCATTGCAAACGCGCTGATTGCCGTGGCCGCGCTGGCGATCCTCGCCGCCGCCGCACTGGCGTACCGTCATTTCCACCGCGACACGCCTCCCCCCGTGGTTCTGAAGACGACGACGGTGACGATCCCCGAGGGCTATGACCGTCCCCAGGCCGCCGAGCTGGCGAGGCAGGAGGGGCTCGGCGGCGACTACATGGCGGCGAGCGTTCGCTCGCGCTACCTCGACCCGGCCGGATATGGCGGCACGGCCGCGAAAAACCTGGAGGGCTTCCTCTTCCCGGACACCTTCGAGCTGAACCGGCGCGCTCCCGCCTCCGACCTGGTCCAGCTGCAGCTGCAGGACTTCAAGCGGCGCCTCAAGGGCGTCGACCTGAGCTACGCGAAGTCCAAGAACCTGACCGTGTACGACGTGGTGACGATCGCCTCGATGGTCGAGCGCGAGGCGCAGCTCGACAGTGAGCGCGAGCTTGTCGCGGCGGTCATCTATAACCGACTCCGCCAGGGGATCCCGCTGGGCATCGACGCGACAATCCGCTTCGCGGTCGGCAACTACGACCAGCCGCTGACCGAATCGGAGCTCGCGACCGACTCCCCCTACAACACGCGCCTTAACGCAGGCCTGCCGCCCGGCCCGATCGGCAGCCCCGGCCTCGCCTCGATCGAGGCCGCCGCCCACCCGGCCCAGGTCGACCACCTCTACTACGTGGTCAAGCCCGGGACCTGCGGCGAGCACTCGTTTTCCTCGACCGACGCGCAGTTCCAGGCCGACGTCGCCCGCTACAACGCGGCACGCTCCGCGGCCGGCGGTCAGTCGCCGGACTCCTGCGGGGGCTAGCGATGCCGCGCCTGGCCGTCCTCGGATATCCGGTCGGGCACTCGCGCTCCCCGGCGATGCAAAACGCGGCACTGGCCGCGTTGGGGATCGGGGAGGAGTGGAGCTACGAGGCGATTGAGGTCGCGCCCGACGCCTTCGAGAGCCGGGTGCGGGCCATGCCGGGCGATGGATTCGCCGGCGCCAACGTCACCGTCCCCCACAAGGGTGCGGCGCTCGCCCTCGCCGACGAGCTGTCCGAGACGGCGCGCGAGGTCGGCGCCGCCAACACGCTCTCCTTCGAGGGCGGCGAGATACGCGCCGACAACACCGATGCCGGCGGCCTGCTGAGTGCGCTACCAGGCTCGCCGCGCGGCCGCCGGACGCTGGTGCTTGGCGCAGGCGGCGCGGCGCGGGCCGTGGTCTGGGCGCTGGTCCGGGAGGGCGCCGACGTCGAGGTCTGGAACCGAACCGAGCTGCGTTCCCGCAACGTCTGCGAGGCGCTGGGCGGCAAGCCGGTGTCCGACCCGGTCCAGGCCGGCTACGAGCTGATCGTCAACTCGACCGCCGTCGGCCTGGACGGCGAGGACCCCTTCGAGGAGTTGCCGCTCGCCGCTGCGGGCTTCGTCCCCGGGCAGATCGTTGTCGACATGGTCTACGGCAAGAAGCGGACCGCGCTGCTGGCCGCCGCCGAGGCGGCCGGGGCGGCCGTCGTCGACGGGATCGAGGTCCTCGTCCAGCAGGGAGCGCTCTCGTTTCGCATCTGGACAGGGCGGGACGCTCCGCTGGACGCGATGCGAGCCGCGGCTCGCAGATAGCCTAGGCGCGCCATGAGTACCAACTTCCGCTTCACCACCGCAGGCGAGTCGCACGGGCCCGGGTTGGTCGCGATCGTCGAGGGCATGCCGGCCGGCCTCGCCCTGGACCGCGAGGCGCTCGATCGCGACATGGCGCGCCGCCAGCTCGGCCACGGCCGCGGCGGGC
>CAZHZI010000155.1:0-4747 GCA_964536955.1 uncultured Conexibacteraceae bacterium | reverse complement strand
GGCTGCGGAAGTAGATGCGCGTAAACAGAGCGAGGTGTCGGCGGCTATCAAAACCGAAGTCACAACCAAATCTGCCGAGTTGGATCAGCAATTCGCGATGGTCAACACCGAAATCGCTGCGGCGCGGCAGTCGGAGATGGCGAAACTTAGCGAACTCGATAACCAGGCGCAAACGGTGAGGGAAGCGGAAAGTGCAGTCGAAACCCGACATACTCAGGCACAGCAAGCTGAAACGGCCGCAAGAAATGATCTAGCCGGGAAGTTGCAAGAAAAGCTGAAGAGTGAACAGGCGTTCGAAGCCGCTGAAACATCGCTTAAACAGACCTCGGAGGCCGTCTCATCTGCTACCGACGCGGTATCTTCGGCGGCGAACGCCTTGGAGAACCTTTTAGACGCGGTGGTGGATGTGGCGCAGGGGAAAGTGAAGAAAGCCCGGGCGAAACTGAGGGAAGCAGAAAAGAACCTAAACGAGGCTAATGACGACCTTAAAAAAGCAGGCAAGGCGCTAGACCTCGCCAAGGCTGCCAGAGATGCCGCCCGCACCGCGGCCGAGACGGCGCAGCAGACGGTCGACCACGCCGTCGCGACAGTCAAGCAAGTCGGTACGGAGTTAGAAGAAGCCCGAACTAAGGCCGCAGCGGCTGTGGCGAAGGTGAACGTGCAAAAGGAGTTACTCGCGCTTCGGGATAAGACAGTCGCCGAGTTTAAAAAAGCTCCGGACCAGTGGGCCGCGTTCATTGAAAAAGTAGGAACTGCCGGAGAGAAAGCTTTGCTGCCGTTGGTGAAAGCCTATGACAACACGGTAAAGGCAGCCGAATCGGCCGGTGCGAAATTAGCGGAAGCTCGACAGCAAGTCGGAAAAGCAGTTGAGCGGGCACAACGTTCCGAAGAGTTTCAGGCGGTCAAAAAAACCGTGGTCGAGGCCCGCAGCCAAGTCGCTGCAGAGGCACGACAAGCTGTCGAGCAAACCCGCAAACAGGTCGAGAAGGCGCGGAAAGCTGTCCAGGAGGCGGTTGCACTGCTCACCGATCAAGAAATCATTCCCTATCAGATCGATAGTACTCTTGACCTCTCGATAAACAGTTACACAGGCGGCGTTTTTGCGGAGTTGGAATTCGATTTCGCAGGTCTTAGCTGGGACTCCGAAAAAACGAAGGACGTCCTTCGCGGAAATGTCTCGCTTCCTGCCGTCGATCCGGTGAAGCTCGCGGCGGCCACGTTGGCCAGCCGGCTGGTGATCAAGGACAACGAGCCAGACGGTTACTTTCAAAAGAGAGCCAAGGCAATCGGTGGCCCCGCGGGTGCCGACGAAGCGCCGAAGGTAGACACGGTGACGTACTTTGCGTCCAAGCGCTTCGTCGATTGGGCCGAAGCGGGTACGATCGCCAGGTTGTTCGTCACGTCCATTGTCGACGGCGGCCAAACGGCGCGGGCCGAAGTCAAACAACAGCTTTTGCTCGAATACCAAGACATTCTCAGTTGGGCGGAGCTGCAAGGGCAGCGGCTGGGCGATGAGGTCGTTGCCGACATTCTCTTCAACATGATCGAAGGGAAGGAGCTTGACCTTCCTACGCTCAAGCTGCGCGGTGGAACCGTTAAATACGGCTTCGAAATCGAACCATGTGGAAGTAGCTTCCTGCCGAAGCCGCTACGAGAACGGACGGAATCGCTGTTCAAACCGCTGATCGATCAGATTAACGATATCGCTTCGAAGCGCGAGACGTCGTTCGCGTTTGAACACGCGTCGTTCGCTATTGAGATTGGAAATCTGCCGCCTATCTCATTCGACGAACGGTTGCAGTCATACAAGAAGTCGCTGCTCGCCGGACGGCAACGCGCGCGGGCCGGGGCTTCGAGGGTGTTTCGAAGCTTATCAGCCAAAATCGAGGACCGGCGAATACGCAAGATCGTTGACGAGTTGGTTGCTTCCCTCGAGCAAGGTCAGATGGACGATTCGGTATTGTTCTCGCGCTTAGCGGACGTCGTCCAGATTGATATCAATGATCTGCAACAGTTTCACGTGCCGGGAAAACGGATAATCGATCTGAAGGGGACACCCACGTCCAACAAGTTGGAACGCTTCTTAAATCGCCTTGCCCTGGGCAATAAAGGTAAAGCCAATATTGAATTGCTGGAATTGGATCTTGCGACATTGATGATTTCGTGCCGCGCCAAAGTCCGCCATGCACACTCTTGGGGAAAACTGAAGGATCTGCTTCAATGAGATTGGCCTGATGGTGCAAAAACCATGCGAATTTAGCATCGAGGATTTTGGGAAGTCGCAGATTCCGTCTCGGAATCTTAGCGCTACTACACCTTCGGCGGGGGCCCGCCGTTGGAAGTTTGTGTATCGTGCGCAGCTTTCGGCTCGATGCGGTTCACTGCCCTGACGCCGAAAATCAGCTAGCGGGTTGCACCAAACTACGCACTGCGTCGTAGTAGCAGTCGTAAAAATCGACAAATGGCACGCGACCAAAGAGATGGGGACGTAGTCGCTGCTGAATCAGTAGCAATAAGACGCCTTTGCATTCTCATCCTCAATTCCACGATTGAGCTCCAAAGTGCCCTTCATGCCTTCGGGAATTAGCTCGAATAATTTATCAGCGTCGTCGGGATGGATCGTTAGACAGCCCGCCGAGCCTCGCCAGTCCTGGCTTTGTCCCGAATGCACCAGGATGTCCTCGGCGTACCGTCCATAGCGGTTGGCCTTACTTTCGTCCTTGAGCATTGCCAGCAAATCGGACAGAGTCAATTTGCCTGCACGTTCGCTGCTGAGATTCACTATCGGCACTTCTTTGGCAAGCCGCAGGCAAGGACGCTTACCGTCGGCCCTCTTGGTTCGAGTCCATGTAAACGATCGACCCTTCAGGTCTGATGGAAATGCGCATGTTGCCTGCACAACGGCATACTTCCAGTCCTTTGGTTTTCCGCGTGAGGGGATGAAGTTCGGGAGTGTGCTCGCACGGAACTTACCAATCGGCATCTCCCCGCGGAACACTTCAACTGTAGCCGAGTAGGCGTCTTTCCAATCCCGCTGCTCTCTTGATTTTATTGTTTCTTCGAAGACCACATGAAATTCGGACTTCTGCTTTACAGTTGATGCTTCGATAAGGTCTCGATGCGACTTCTCCGTGGGTGTTGCGGACTGTGCCAGCAGGATTGTAAGCGCTAGCAGTGTCGTGCCGGGGAGTAGTGACGTCATGATCGCCCTTTCTGGCGTACTGCTAACTGTCGATCGGACTCAGTTGCTTTCCAAGCCCGTTCACTCGCTGTCCGCCTCAGCGTTTGTCGCAGTAGTCGTTGGAATTAAGGCATTATGGACGAAAAAGACCCTATTGTGCAAATAGCGCCTCCCGGGACATTTCAGAAAGCTGATGAGCGATGAAACGGCGTTGGGCTGTCAGCTTCGTTCTGAAATTAGCGTGCGCTGATGACGATTGAAGCTTCCGGTAAGCGGCCAGCCACGATCGCGCATACCGCAATCGCTGCCAAATGGGGGCACTGGCCATGTCCCTAGGGCACTCGTGGCGACTGAGCGCCTCGACGGTCGTCAACCAAATCCGGTTCCGCATAGCGCTTGAGAGTTCCAAAGCTTGCATAAGTGAATCGACGAGCCGCCCCCCGTCCGCCGCAGTGGTGTTACCGCGCGCTATCAATAACAGCCGGAAATTCGGCGCGGCTTTCGCGCCGTACCGGTGTCCAAGCCTTTGCAGGTATTCAGTGCCGCTCGCCGACCGAGACCATGACTCGTAATTCTCCAGCTTTTCCCGTATCCGCGACAACGACATCGTTCCGTTATCGAGCTCCGTGAAGTGCAGCAGGAGCCTAGAGGCCTTTGGCGAGTGAGTCTCCGAGAAACGGACGAGAAAACCGGAATCCGGAATGATCGAGTGGCGGCGTCCCTCATGCTCAAACCGCAGTTGCTTGTCCTGTTGAAAGTATCGCCGCTCGACAAAGAGGCGTTGCAAACCGGGTCGCCGCTCAACGCCCTCCCCCACTGCCAAATCGAACTCCGTCAGCAGCAGTTCATGGAGAATCGATGGCAGCGCAATCCCGTGCAACCGACTGGCTTCGCTCGCCGCGCCATGCCACGTCTTGCCAAGCGCCCGGTAGCTATCCCGGATTAGCCGCACTCCCCTACTCGTCGCGTGATACACATACGGGAAATTCGGCGACGTCGAGCGTACCGAAGCTGTTCGCAAGTAGCCGAGCTGCACCATGCTCGCCAGCTGGTACTGCGCGGTCCGCTCCGTCCGCATGTAGGCCGCAAAGCGCCGTTGGATCTGCGAAGCGATCGCGAAGCGGCTGTTATAGACGTACTCCGTCACGGCCGCGTAGTGCGGTAGCAGTTTCGGTCGCCGTTGGCAGGGCTGTTTGCGAACCGGCAGCGGCCGGATGAGATCTGGCAGGTGCCAGGCCGTGACGGGACGGCTTTTTCCTGGAGTAGCCGTTGAGCTGTTGACAGCGCCGTTGTGGTGGTCGCCGTTCAGCGTCGGCCGCCAGGACGACTGACGGGTTTTTGGTGCGGCCTCCGCACCCTTTAGCCCGAGCGCATGCGAAGGGAAAAAGCCGTCAGTCGTCCTGGGTTCTGCATCTGCGGAATCAGGACGACGCTGTATTCGTTGGTCTACCTGGCCGTTTTTTGGCGGTTCCACCTCCATGCCGTTCATATCGCGGTTGCGCGCCGTTCGCAACTCTTCAAGCCGTTACTGAATGGCCGTTGCAACGGGACTTGGCCGCTACAACT
>CAZHZI010000154.1:0-4754 GCA_964536955.1 uncultured Conexibacteraceae bacterium | reverse complement strand
CGAAGCGACGATGATCACGTCGCGGCGAGCGAACAGCGCGGCCGTCGCGGCATGGCGCAGCCGATCGATCTCGTCGTTGATCGAGGAGTCCTTCTCGATGTAGAGGTCCTGCGCCGGGACGTAGGCCTCGGGCTGGTAATAGTCGTAGTAGGAAACGAAGTACTCGACGGCGTTGTCGGGGAAGAACTCGCGGAACTCGTTGCAGAGCTGCGCGGCGAGGGTCTTGTTATGGGCGATCACCAGCGACGGACGCTGAACCGCCTCGATCGTCGCCGCCATCGTGAATGTCTTGCCGGTCCCGGTCGCCCCCAGCAGCGTCTGGAACCTCTCGCCTGCCGCCAGGCCCTCGGCCAGCCCGGCGATCGCCTTCGGCTGGTCGGCCGTCGGCGTGTAGGCGGGGTTCAGCTTGAACTCGGGCATCGACTGAAGATAGCTGCCGGCTAAGGCAGGAACTGGTCGAGCAGGCCCTGGGCGGGGCCGAGGAAGGTCTGGGCGCTGTCGAGCAGGGAGCGGGCGTCCTGGATCAGCGCTATCGCCTGGTCGAGCGGGATCTGCTGGACCGTCTCGCGCAGCGGCGCCGCCAGCAGTGGGCTTAGTGCGCCGGCTTCTTCCGCGTCGTCGACCGCCCGCACCAGGCCGGCGCGGATCGCCCTGGCCAGTTGGGGGTCGTCGATGTCGTAGCGGGCGGTGAAGCGATCCCGCGACTCCGGCGTCGCCAGCGCCTGGGCCAGCGTCTCCCGCGTCACTCCCAGCTCGCATGCGGCACCGTCGAGGGCGGAGAGGGAGAACTGCTCGGCGATCTCCTGAAGCCCCTGCGGATCGCGCCAGGGCCGGTCCTCGCACGGGTCCTGGGTTTTCGCCGGGGCGTAGGAGGAGCCGCCGGCGGCGAGGTAGATCGAGACCAGCGCCACCGCGGCGAGGACCGCGCCGCCGATCAGCACCTTCCCCCTGAGAGCCTCGCTCACGATGCGGCCTCGCGCGTCGCTCGCTTTGCGATCGGGCAGACGGGGATGCTTGCTCGCTCCGCGCTCACAGGTCGATTCTCCTCGCCAGGCCGATCGGCGCCAGCGCCAGCAGGGCGAGCACCGCGCCAAGCAGGAACGAGGGGCTGAAAGCATGGGTGGCGCCGCGGTCCAACTGGTCTTGTAGGTCGGAGCGCAGCTGCTGAACCTCAGCCCGATCGGCGGGATCCTCCGGCAGCGGATCGAAGGCGGAGCCGATCGTCGGCACCCTCCCCCGTTCCCCCTCCAGTTGATCGTCGATGCGCTGCGCCAGTTCCAGCTTCAAGAGCGGATCGACTCGGGAATCGAGGACGACGGCGGTCCCGGCGGCGATCGCGTCGCTGCGCTGATCGGCGATGTCGGCGGTGAAGATCGGGGTCAACGCCAGCAGTCCGACCACTACGCCTGCGTGGCGGGCCGAGATCGTCCAGCCCCCATGGATCGCCTGCGGAGCGCGGCCGCCCAGCGCCGTCTCCGTCAGCGCCGAGAGGACCAGTGCGAGGCCGACCCCGACCAGGACCTGGGGGGGCATGGTCAGCACCACGTCCGCGTGTGGCAGCAGGGCCAGCCCGGCCAGCCCGCCGCTGACCAGGATCGCCCCGGCGGCGGCACGCGCCCTGGCGCTCGGGACCAGCGGCCCCAACCGGCTCCCCGCCACGGCGGAGAGCGGCATCACGGTGACCACGATCGCGGCCCCGATCGGGCTCAACCGCCAGCCCTCGATCAACAGCAGCACAAGAAGGAACAGCGCCGCCGCGATCGCCGCAGAAACCAGGGCCAGCGCCAAATTGGCCATGACGTGCGGGGGCCCGATGCTGCGCAGCTCCGTCTCGATGATCCTGGTCGCCGCCTCGTGCCTGGCGACCGCGAGTATCGGCACGGCCGCCGCGATCGCCACCGGAACCTGGAGCAGGAATATCGACTGCCAGGAGACCAGCTCGGTGAGCACGCCGCCCACCGCCGGCCCAAGCGCCGCGCCGGTCGCCCCGGCGCTCGCCCAGACCACCGTGGCTCGGCGCTCCGACCCCACCGTGGCGGGAAGCAGCTCCAGCACGGCCGTGACCGCCACGGCCCCGCCCAGCGCCTGTACGCAGCGGGCGGCGATCAGGGTCGTCAGATGCGATGAGACACCACAGGCGAGGCTGGCGCCGGCGAAGACCGCGAGGCCGACGGCGGCGGACCGACCAGGCCCGACCCGGCGCGCAACGTGCGCGGCCGGAACCGCGGCCAGCGCCATCACCAAGTTGAAGGAGACCAGCACCCAGGTGACGCCAGCGACGCTGGTGTCCAGCTCGCGGTAGATCTGGGGCAGCGCCAAAACGACAATCGAGGAGTCGGCCAGCACCAACCCGACGGCGAGCGCGAGCGCCGCCACGCGCGGCCTGGGGGCCAGGGAGCTCAATAGCCCAGCTCCCTGGCGTACTCGTCGCGGTAGGTGCCCTGCTTGTCGAGCACCTCGGCGACGTAGCTGCGCGTCTCCTCCAGCGGGATGTCGTCCACGGTCAGCGTCGGTCCTCCCCACTTGTCGGCGTTGCCCGGGCCGGCGTTGTAGGCGGCGAGCGCCGCCGCCACGTTGCCGTCGTAGCGGTCGAGAAGCTCGCGCAGGTAAAACGTCCCATAGCGAATGTTGAGGTCCGGATCGGAGAGGTCCTCGAGCTTGAAGGTCGTGCCGCCACTCAGCTTCTCGATCTCGCGGGCGGTCAGCGGCGTTATCTGCATTAAGCCGCGCGCACCGGCGTGGGATGTCTGGTCGCTGAAGCGGGACTCTGCGTAGATGACCGCCGCGATCAGCGACGCATCGACGTCCTTGTCCCTGGACTGCTGGCGGATGATGTCCTCGTGGCGGAGCGGCAGGGTCAGCTCCTGGATCACGTCGTCGACCTTGGCCAACACGCCCAGCAGCACCCCGGCGGCGACGGCGACCACGAGGACCGAGGCACCGATCGCCAGCCGCCGCCGCCTTCGCCTGCGCTTCATTTCCGGAGGGTCTCGATCAGGGCGGACAGCGACTTCTCCAGCTCCTCGACAGAGCCGTCGTTCTCGACCACGTGCTCCGCGCGGGCCGCCTTCTCCTCCTGGGCGAGCTGGCGCGCCTCGCGCTCACCGACAAGGGCGTGGCCGCGCGCGTCGGCGCGGGCGCGGCGGACATCGTCGGAGGTGACGACCGCGACGGTGGTGTCAAAGACGCCCGCCATCCCGGCCTCGAACAGCAACGGCACCTCCACCACGGCCACCTCGGCGTCCTGCGAGAGGGAGGCAAGCCAGGCAGCGATCCGCTTTCCCACCAGCGGGTGGATCTGTGCCTCGAGCCAGGACAGCTCCTCGGGATTGGCGAAGACGATCTCGCCGATCCTGGCGCGGTCGACATGGCTCGCGGGCGCCACCTCTGCGCCCCAACGCTCTGTCAGCCGGCTCAGAAGCGGCTCGGAATCGAGCAGCTCGTGAACGACCGCGTCGCTGGAGATCGTCGCGGCGCCCAGCCGCTCGAAGGCAGCGAGAGCCTCGGACTTCCCCGCCGCGATGCCGCCGGTGAGGCCGATCGTCAGCGGCATGAGAGCCGGTTAGGAGTTGTCTTCGTCCTGCTCGGGAGCGTCTTCCGCTGGAGATTCCTCCGCGGGAGCGTCCTCGCCGGCCGCTTCGTCGATGTCGTCGGGGGCGTCCGGACGTTCGACGACCGACTCGCCCTCCTGGGCTGGCACCTCGTCCTCGTCTTCTGAATCCTCGTCCCCGTCTCCGTTTGATGGGGAGTCGGGATCGTCGGCGGGGCCCTCGGCGTCGGCGGATTCCTCGGGTGGCGACTCGGCCGCGTCGGCGGGGCCCTCGGCCGCCTCCGAGGGAGTCAGATCGTGATCGGAGTCGGCCGAGGGCGACGTCTCATCAGGGCCGGCCGCCTCCTCCGCTTCGCGTCCGGGGGCGGCCGGGTCGGCGGCAGCCTGTTCAGTCTCCGCTGCGCCGGCCGCTTCAGTATCTGTAGACGCTTCTCCTTCACCGGCGGCCGCCAGCTGGGCGCCCAGGTCGCTCATCGGCATGTTCTGGTCCTCGACCTGCTTGATGCTGAGCGAGAGCCGGCGTCGCTCCTCGTCGATCTCGAGAATCTTCACGTTGAGCTTGGTGCCGGGCTCGACCACTTCGCTGGGGTTCTCGACGTGGTGGTCGGCGAGCTCGCTGATGTGGACCAGGCCCTCGACGCCGGGCAGGATCTCCACGAAGGCGCCGAAGGCGACGACCTTGGTCACCGACCCCTCCAGCACGTTGCCGGGCCGGTGGGTGCTGACCACGCGCTGCCAGGGGTCCTCCTGCGTCTGCTTGAGGCCGAGCGAGATGCGCTGGCGGTCGCGGTCGATGTCCAGGACTTTGATCCGCACCGTGTCGCCGATCGCGACGACCTCGGATGGATGGTTGACGTGGCTCCAGGAAAGCTCTGAGATGTGGATCAGGCCGTCGATCCCGTCGAGGTCGACGAAAGCGCCGAAGTCGACGATGTTGGAGATCTTGCCCTCGACGACCTGGCCGGGCGCCAGGCGTCCGAGGATCTGCTCGCGGACCTCTTTGCGCTCCTCCTCCAAAACGGCGCGCCGCGACAGCACCACGTTGTTGCGGCTGCGGTTCAGCTCGATCACTTTGCATTCGAGCGTCTGGCTCATGAACTCATCGAGGTTGTGGACGCGGCGGATGTCGACCAGCGAAGCGGGCAGGAAGCCGCGCACCCCGAGGTCGAGGATCAGGCTGCCCTTGACGACCTCGATCACGGTG
>CAZHZI010000153.1:0-4756 GCA_964536955.1 uncultured Conexibacteraceae bacterium | reverse complement strand
CAGGGCCATGGCATCCTTCCTGCGCTACTACAACCGGCGTCGCCCACACAGCTCACTGGGAGACCGGCCACCGATCAGCCGCGTTCACAACGTCCGTGGGTAGGACAGCTAGTCGCCGAGATCCTCGACGATCTCACCGAAGCGATCGACGAGCCCGCAGAAGAAGTCATGCCGGGTCACGACCGCGTGCACCTTGCCCTTCGTCGCGATGGGGACGATCAGGACCCGGTGGTGGAGGAAGAGCTCGGCGAGCTGGGTGTCGGAGTAGTCGTCCTCGACCAGGACGTGGTCGGGTGTGAGGTAGCGACGGATCGGCTCGTTGGCGCACTGGCTGCGTCGTTCGATCGTCTCGTCTATCGAGCGCGAGACCATCGCAGCCGAGGCCAGCTCCCTGACATAGCCCGGAAAGAGTGCTGCCATGAACTCGCGCTCCCCGAAGATTCCGACGAAGCGCCCGTCGCTCTCGACCGCCGGCAGCGCCGGCAGGCCGGCGTCGATCACCCGCCGCGCCGCCGGCCCGATCAGGTCGTCGGCCTGCAGTGGCTGAATCTCGCGAAGTGTCTCGTTGACGATCGAGTCGGGCATGGGGTCCTCTCCCTCAGAGCGCGATGTACCTGATCGAGATGTACGCGGTTGCCAGCGCGATCGAGAGGATCGTCGCAGGCACGCCGATGCGAAGAAAGGTCATGAATCCGATCGGCGTCCCGGCCCGATCGGCCATTCCCGCCGCGGCGACGTTGGCGGCGGCGGCGACCATCGTCGCGTTGCCCCCGAAGCAGGCGCCCAGTGCCAGCGCCCACCAGTAGGCGTCGTCGCCCGTCGTTCCAGACGCCTCCTGCAGTTCCTTGACCACTGGGATCATCGCCGTCGTGAAGGGAATGTTGTCGACCATGGCGGAACCGAGCGCCGCTATCCACATGATCCCGATCAGCTCTGCCGACCGCTCGCCGTTGGTGACGTCCTTCACCGCGTCGGTGACGTGCCCGATCGCCCCGCTCGCCTCCAGCGCGCCGACCATCACGAACAGGGCGACGAAGAAGAACAGGGTCGTCCATTCAATATTGGAAAGCGCCTCCTCCACGTCGATCCGTGTCACCAGAAGGCCGACCGCCGCCCCGGTCAGGGCCACCGTGGCCGGCTCGATGTGAAGGGCCTGGTGGGCGAAGAAGGCGAGCACGGTTAGAACCAGAACGGGGCCTGTGCGGCGCAGCTCCCCCGCGTCGCGGATCGAGGCGACGGCGTTCAGCCCCATCACGGCCCGGCGGTTCTCTTCCTCCACCTTCAGGCGGGACCGGAAGACGAGGTAGAGCAGTGGGATGACGACCGCGAAGGTGACGACCACGATCGGCGCCAGGTTGACGATGAAGGCGTTGAAGCTAAGCCCGGTGGCGCCGGCGATGATGATGTTCGGCGGGTCGCCGATCAGCGTCGCGGTGCCGCCGATGTTGGAGGCGATCACCTCGATGATCAGCAGTGGCACCGCCTCTATGTCGAGCGCATCGGCGAGCAGGAAGGTGATTGGCGCGATCAGCAGGATGGTCGTCAGGTTGTCGAGGAATGCCGAGAGCACCGCGGTCGTCGCCGCCAGGCTCATCGTCACCGCGAACGAGCGGCCTCCGGAGAGCTGGCCGGCCCGGATCGCCAGGTAGTCGTAGACGCCCGACTGCTGGGTCAGGTAGACGAGGATCATCATTCCCGTCAGCAGGCCGATCGTGTTGAAGTCGACCGCCTCGATCGCCTGCTCCTGGGAGAAGTCGCCGACGAAGAGGACGACGATCGTCGCGCCGAGCAGCGCCACGTTCGTGCGGTGCAGTCTCTCGCTGGCGATGATCGCCAGCGCAATCAGGAAGGTGGCGACGGCGATTGCCATTGGGGCCTTTCGGGGTCGACAGCGGGTGTTGCCGACCAGGCTTCCCGGCGCACCTCCCCGAAGGCTACCGGCTCTCGGGCTGCCTCACCGCTCAGGCGGAGGCGGGCGCTGCCGCGACGCGCTCTTCGACCCAGCCGGTCGAGGCGATGTGCTTGCTCATGCCGAGCTGCTTTGGCTCGTAGCCGAGCGCCAGGCCCACCAGCTGCGGCAGATGAAGAACGGCGAGGCCGAGGTCGCGGTTGACGACCTTGGCGGCCTCCGGCTGCTGCATATCGAGGTTGAGGTGGCAAAGGGGACAGGGGGTGACGAGGCAGTCGGCGCCGGCGTCGAGCGCGTCGCTGACGTGGGTGCCCGCCTGGCGCAGCGAGGTCTCGCGGTTCATCGTGATCACCGGGAAGCCACAGCACTTGCGGGCGCCGTCGTACTCGACCACCTCGCCGCCGAGAACCTCGATCACCTTCTCCAGATAAAGGTCGCGGTCGGGGTACTCGGCGAAGCCGAGCCTGTGCTTGGGGCGGACGACGTAGCAGCCGTAGAAGGGACCGACCCGCAACCCGGAGAGGGGACGCGCGATCTTCTCGGCGAGCTTGTCGAGCCCGTAGTCCTCGACCAGAAGCCAGAGGAAGTTTTTGTTGGTGAAGCCGTCCTTGCCCTTGACGTACTCGAGCCCCTGCCCCGACAGCGCCTCGTTGACGTGAGCGCGGTAGGCGGAGTCGGCGTCGAGTCGCTGCTGGCACTCCGACTGGGCGCCCTGGCAGGTGGAGCAGATGTTCATCATCGCCAGCCCGGTCTGCTGCGCGAGGGCGAAGGTGCGGGCGTTGAGGGTGTCGGCCAGCTCCTGGTTGTGCTCGGCGATCACCCCAGCGCCACAGCAGTTGGCTCGGTCGAGCGTGACCAGCTCGATGTCGAGCCGCTCCGCGACCAGCTCCATAGAGCCGTGCAGTTCCGGCGTGAAGCCGCGCGAAACGCAGCCGGGCCAGTAGGCGAGCTTCATCGCACTCATTCGGGCCTCTCCTCGGTCGTCTCTTCTCCCGCCCCAAGCGTTTCGGCAACGGCGGCGTCCTCGTCGCCCTCCTCGCCCTTGATGTAGAGGTTGAACTCGGTGCGGTGCTCCTCGGCGTGGGCGTAGATCGCCTTCACCTCGTCCTGGGCCCCGCCGGGCAGCTTCGGGTGGATGCCGGGAATCAGCTTGGGGAGCGAGCGCATCTTGCCGGTCCGGATGCCTCGGATCGCCGTCGGGATCGAGCCGAGCAGGCCCTTGATCGCTCCTTTGGTGGGTTTGAGCTTGCCTTTGATCCCCGGCGCGTAGGACTCCTGAAGCAGCAGCGACTCGTCGGTGGTCCCCTTCTTCTCGATGATCTTGGTGAAGGCGGCCATGTGGCTGTGGCCGTTGTTGGGGTCATCGTCGATGCCGTTCTCGCCGGCGCGCCGGCGCAGACGCATGATCTGATCCATCGGCGCGACGCCCTTCGGGCAGGCGTCGATGCAGTTGAAGCAGTGGGTGCAGTCGTAGATTCCGTGTGGGTCGTGGGCGAGGTCGTGAAGCCGTTCCTTGGTCTCGGCGTCGCGCGGATCGCCGACGAAGCGATACGCCTTCGCCAGGGCGGCCGGGCCGATGAAGTCGGGGTCGGCCTCCATCGAGAGGCAGGCGGAGACGCAGGCGCCGCACTGGATGCAGGCCATCGACTGGGTGATGTCGATCATCGATTCCGGCTCGACCACGTACTCGCGCTCCGGCGGATCGCCATGGGGCAGGAGCCAGGGCGTGACACGGCGGATCTTTGCCCAGTGCGTCGACTCCATGTCGGTGATCAGGTCCTTGATCACGGGCATGTTCCCCATCGGCTCGATCACAATCGGATTCGAGCCCGAGCGAGCGGCCTGCGGCTTGTACTCCTCGTCGGCACCCCGCGGGGGCGCCAGATCCGAATCCACGCCGTTGCGCCTGTTGGCCGCCGCATGGGCTTCGCCGAGCTGGGTCTTGCAGGCGAGGGTGGATGAGCCGTTCACCTTCACCCCACAGGAGCCGCAGATCGCGGCTCGGCAGGAGCAGCGGACCGAGAGCGACCCGTCGTCGCGGTCCTTGACCTGGAGGATCCCGTCGAGAACGGAGAGGGAAGGGTCGAGATCGACGTTGAACTCCTCCCAGAAGGGCCCCTCGCCGCTCTCGGGCTGGTATCTACGGACTTTCAGCATGTACTCAGCCATTTAGTAAGTCCTCTCTTGGGGCTCCCACTTGGTGATCGTCACCTCTGAGTATGAGATCTCCGGGCCGCCGTCGCTCTGCTGAAGGTCGATGTGTTTGAGCCACTCCTCGTCGTTTCGCTCCGGGAAGTCGGTCCTGTACTGGGCCCCCCGGCTTTCCTTGCGCTCCAGCGCCGCGACGCAGGTGCATTCCGCGTTGTCGATCATGTACCCCAGCTCGATCGCTCCCAACACGTCCTGGTTGAAGATGCTGCCGCGGTCGTCGATGTAGGCCGACTCCGCCTCCTCCTTGAGGCGGCGCACCGTCTCCAGCGCCTCCTGGATACGGGCCTCTTCGCGGAAGACGGCGACGTGCTTGTCCATCGTCTGGCCCAGCTCGAGCCGGATCTCCGAGACGCGACGGCCGGAGCCCTTCGCACGCGAGGAGATCGCCGCGATGTTGGCTTCCTCGGTTTCCAGGGCCTGCCTGGAGGGCCTCGACCCCTCGATCCGCTTGGCGCGCGCAGCGGCGTCGGCGCCGGAGCGGCGGCCGAAGATCAGCGTGTCGAGCAGCGAGTTGGCGCCGAGCCGGTTGCCGCCGTGGACGGAGACGCAGGCGACCTCACCGGCGGCGTAGAGGCCTGGGATGTCGGTGCGCCCGTCGACGTCGGTCTTGACGCCGCCCATCGTGTAGTGGTTGCC
>CAZHZI010000152.1:0-4813 GCA_964536955.1 uncultured Conexibacteraceae bacterium | reverse complement strand
GCCGGGGAGCCGGCCACCGCATCCGCCCAGGTCACGGAGATCGCCGAGACTCCTGCCCCGCGCCCTCGCAGGCGCCGCCGCCGCTTTCGCCGCCGCCGCAAAGGCGGCCTGCGCGAGCACGCCGATCGCTGGCTGGAGGCCTGGAACTCCCACGACCTCGACGCGATCCTCGACTGCTACGCAGAGGAAATCGACTTCGCCTCCCAGACCGTGGCCGAGCTGGGCGGCGCCGAGAGCGGGCGCCTGAGCGGGCGCGAGGAGTTGCGCGCCCACTTCGCTCGTGGCCTGCAGCGCGCCCCCGGTCTCGCCCTCACGGAGGAGGCATTGCTGTCGGGCCCCGGCGGCTACGCGCTGGTCTACCGGCGCGAAGACGGCGCCCGTGTGGTCGAGTCGGTGGAGCTGGACGAGTCCGGCCAGGCGATTCGCGCCCGCGCCTTCTACGAGCGTCCTTAGCGCTCGGGTCGAAGCCTCAGCGCCGGTAGGCGATGCGGCGCCAGGACGGCTCTTTGGAGAGCTCGATCAGCTCCGGGCTGCGGTCCGGCTGCACGTAGCCGAAGGTCTGGGTGCGCTCGTCGAAGACGACGTCCAGCTCTCCCTCTTTGACCCGCTGGTCCAGCCAGGCGCCGCGGAAGACGAGCCGGCGCAGCCAGTGCACGAGGCTGCGGTTGGAGGGCCCGACCAGATCCTCCCAGTTCTCGTTGATGTGCTCGCCGAGGGGAGAGGTGGGCTCGGCGATCTCGCCGCTGACCGCCAGGTCGAGCAGGTCATCCAGCTCCTCCTGGCTCAGCCCCTGGTGGACGAAGCCCAGCTTCACCCCGGCCTGCTCTACGCGCTGGCCGAAGTCCTCCTCGTTAAACGAGAAGCGGAGCTCGCCGTACTCGAGCACGTAGTCGGAGCCCGACTCGTAATTCCCTCTTCGGGTCGTCTTCTTATCCACAGTTGAAGCCCATCGACCCCCACAAGCCCAGCGGGAGCAGGTGCAAGATCATGCCGATCATCGTAGCCCGGTGCCCCTGCGTGCCCGTGCCTGAACGAGGGTTTGCACCCTCGATGGGGCCAGACGGCGTCGGATGGTGTCCGGCTCGGCGGCCGTTCGCGCAACCGAGGCTCCCTGGAATGTCGCCATGCGGGGAGAACGTGGGCGGCCCCGGGGATCTGGGTGACGTGAGCCGCCAGCCGACCGCCGCCAGGCTTTGCTCCCTGCCCGTGAAGGAGATCCACGGTCAGGACGTGCCGATGGCTGTCGGCGGTCGCGCCCGCCTTCTCGGCCTCGCGGGCCTGCGCCGCGATGAGGCCGGAGCGGGCCTTTTCATCCCTCGCTGTGCCAGCGTCCACACCTTCGGCATGCGCTTCGCGCTGGACGTCTTCTTTTTGGACGTGCGGGGGGCCGTCCTTGCGATTCGCCGGGATCTCTCCCCACGCCGCTTCGCCTCCTGCCGTCGTGCCGCGGCGGTTCTCGAGATTCCCTCGGGAGAAGGGGGAGAGTTCATGCGGCTTGCGGATTAGACCGGCGATGCTTCCCCAGAGACGAGAGATCGCCAGCGTCGTCGTTTGCGAGGATGACGAGGCGACGCTGAAGCTGCTCTGCGACCACCTGACCGCCGACCGGTACCGATCGCTGGCGGCGCCCAGCGCCGCCGACGCGCTGCGTTTGTGCCGCTACAACCAGCCGGACCTGCTGCTCCTCGACCTTCAGCTTCCGGACGCGTCGGGGCTCGACGTGCTGCGAGAGATACGCGACGCCGACGGCGTCGCCTCCCGCTTCGACCCGCGGCTGCCGGTGATCCTCCTGACCGGGCGCGGAAGCGACGCCGAGCGGGTGCGCGGCCTCGAAGCGGGGGCAGACGACTATGTCGTCAAGCCGTTTCACTACCCGGAGCTGCGGGCGCGGATTGGGGCCGTGCTCCGTCGGCTGGCGGTACGCCCGGAGGGACCTTGCAAGGTGGGGCAGATCGTCATCGACCCTGCGACCCGCGCCGTGAAAGTGGCGGAGCGGGACGTCCACCTGTCCAACAAGGAGTTCTCGCTGCTGCGAATGCTCGCCTCCGATCCAGAGCGGGTATTCGCCAAGGATGAGTTGCTGCGCGACGTCTGGGGGTTCCAGAGCCCCGGCCGCACGCGCACGCTCGACTCCCACGCCAGCCGCCTGCGGCGCAAGCTGGATCCTGAGGACGGCCGCTATGTCGTCAACTGCTGGGGCGTCGGATATCGCCTGCTCGACGGATGACGGAGTTGGCGGACATCGCGGTCGGCTGGCCGCTTGCCGCTTCGATGGCGGTGGCCCTAACCGCACAGGGGCTGCGCGCGGGGCGCCGGCGCAGCGCGCTCAACGAGGCGCTGCACGAGCTGCGCCGGCCCCTGCAGGCGATGGCGCTGGCGACATCGGAGAGACAGGGCGCCCCTTCGCCCGCCGTGGAAAGCTCGGTCCAGCTCGTTGCCGCGGCGCTGGAGCGGCTCGATCGCGAGATCAACGGTGGCGCTGTCTCCGCGATGCGAGCGGGGGTGCGGTTTCAGCCACTGGCGGTGGCTGCGGTCGGACGTTGGCGGAGGCGCGCGGCTCTGACCGGTGGCTCGCTGGAGCTGCGCTGGGGGGCGGGGGCGGCGGTGGTCGAAGGCGAGCGCACGGGGCTGGCGCAGGCGCTCGACAACCTGATTCTCAACGCGATCGAGCACGGCGGGCCTTCGATCGTCGTCGAGGCGCGGCGGCGGGGGAATCGACTGCGGCTCTCGGTGGCAGACTCCGGCCGCCCTTCGCGTAGGTCATCGGGCCACACCAGCGCGGCCAAGAAGATCTCGTGGCTCACCGGGCGGCGCCGGCACGGTCACGGGCTGTCGGTGGTGCGGCGGGTCGCCGCCACCCACGACGGCCGCTTCGTCCTGCGCCGTTCCGATCAAGGCACTCTTGCCGTGCTGGAGTTGCCGCTGGCGGCTGAGGGGGTCGAGCGAGCGGCATGAGCAGGCGGGGCCGGGCCGTCGCCTTTCTACTGTTCGCCCTTGGGGCGGCGGCGATCGCGGCGGGGATCGCCAACGGCTATGGGTCGAGCATCGCTCGCGGTTATGGAGAGCTGCGCCCGGTCGTCGTCCTCGGCGATCGCCTTCCCGCCGGGGAGCCGATCGGGCCGAAAGAGCTGTCGTCGACACTCGAGGTGAGGCGGGTGCCCGTCCGATTCGTGCCACAGGGGGCGCTGGTGGAGCCGGGCGATGCGCTCGGCTTCGTCCCCAAGACGGCGCTGCCGGCCGGCTCCTACCTGCTCGCCGCGCAATTGCGACCGCCCGGAGGGCGCCGCACGGCATCCGCCGGGCTCTACGGCGACCGCCGCCCGGTTGAGATCACAGTCAGCGGCGCCGACGCGCTGCTCGCCACCGGCTCTGTTCCGTCCGGTGCCAAGGTTGACGTGGTGGTGACGGAGGAGCCGACCGGCGCAGGCCGGGGTCGCACCTACGTCGCCGCCGCCGAGGTGCCGCTGCTCGCCGTTGGCCCTGGCCCTGACGGCCCGGGGCCAGGCGGCCTCACGGGCGCGATGCTGGGATTGACCAGGTCCCAAGCGCTGAAGCTGATAGCCGCCCAGAACTTCGCCCGCCAGGTGACCCTGCTGCCGGAGGGCTGAGTGGATGTTCGCGCGGGAGAGGCACGTCGAGGAACTCTCCAACTTGCTCCGCGCACGCTTGGTCGAGCGCCGCCGCGGCGAGGCGGCGGCCGGGCGTGCTCCTTCAGTCGACCTCCAGGAAGCCGTCGGTCGACTTGTCGATGAAGAGGCGGCTCTTCTCAGTGCCCGAGCCCGCCAGGACGTCGCCGCCAAGATCGTTCGCGACACGATTGGCCTCGGCCCGCTGGAGGATCTGCTTGCCGATCCCGAGGTTGAAGAGCTGATGGTCAACGGGCCGGCTCATGTCTATGTCGAACGGCATGGGCGAATCGAGGCGGCTGACGTTTCCTTCGCGGGCGATGAGGAGCTGCGTAACGCGATCGAGCGGATTCTGGCCCCACTCGGCCGCCGGGTCGATGAGCTCAACCCGATGGTCGACGCCCGTCTCCCCGACGGCTCCCGCGTCAACGTGGTGATCCCGCCCCTGGCGATCGACGGACCGACGATCTCGATCCGCCGCTTTGGCGCCCGGCGGCCGGGTCCGCAGGAGCTCGTGGAGCTGGGGACGCTGAGCGCGGCTCAGTGCCGGTTGGTGGAGGACGCCGTCGCCGCCCGCAGAAGCGTCCTGATCAGCGGCGGCACCGGCTCGGGCAAGACGACGCTGCTGAACGCGCTCTCCAGCTTCATCGCCCCGGGGGAGCGCGTGGTGACGATCGAGGACGCCGCGGAGCTTCGCCTCCAGCAGCCCCATGTGGTTCGGCTGGAAAGCCGGCCGGCCAGCGTCGAGGGCAGGGGAGAGGTAACCATCCGCGATCTCCTTCGCAACGCGCTGCGCATGCGCCCCGATCGGATCGTCATCGGTGAGGTGCGCGGCGCCGAGGCCCTGGATCTGCTCACCGCACTCAACACCGGCCACGGCGGCGCGCTCTCGACCCTCCACGCGAATTCGCCTGCGGACGCGCTCGGTCGACTGGAGACGCTGGCACTGATGGCCGGGGTGGGGTTGCCGCACGAGGCGATCGCCGAACAGGTGCAGCGGGGGATCGACCTGGTCATCCATCTGGAGCGCCGGCCCGACGGGTCCCGCCACGTCGCCGAGATCGCTGAGGTGGTCAGGGCGGCCGGGGGAACCGCGGTCCGCTCGGCGGTCGACGTCTCGCTCGCCGCATGAGCGGCGCCGGTGTCCTGCCGCCGCTGATCGGCGCCGCGGCCGGGGGGCTCGTCGC
>CAZHZI010000151.1:0-4830 GCA_964536955.1 uncultured Conexibacteraceae bacterium | reverse complement strand
TGTGCAACTTCATCCTGCCGGCGATCGTGCGGACCGGACCGCTGGCGATCGCGATCTCCACGGCCGGCGCCTCCCCCGCCCTGGCGAAGCGAATGAAACGGGAGATCTCCGAGCTCTTCGGCGAGGAGTACGCCCGCCTTGCGGTGATCCTCAACGACGCGCGGGGCTGGGCGAAGGGCACGCTGCCGACCTATCAAGACCGCAAGGAGTTCTTCGAGGGGATCGTCAACGGCGACCCGGATCCGGTGGCGTTGCTCCGCGAAGGCCGCGAGGCCGAGCTGCTGGCTGTGATCGAGGCGGCCAAAGAGCGCGCTGCCGCTGCCCTGGCCTGAGCGTCAGGCCCCGCAGGCCGAGGCGCGGACCTGGTCCAGGGTGTCACGCAGGGCGTTTGCCTCTTCGACGCTGAGCCTGGCCGAGAAGGCCACCTTCAGCTCGGCGACGACGACGGGGCGCATCCCGGCGAGCAGATCCTTGCCGGCGGGCAGCAGGGTCGCGTAGCTGACCCGGCGATCCGTCTCGCAGAAGGTGCGCTCGAGCAGCCCCGCCTTGACGAGCCGATCGACGAGCTTGGTCAGCCCGCCGCGAGTGATGACCAGCGTCTCCGCCAAATCCCCCATCCGCATCCGGGCATCGGGCGCGTCGTCCACGGTGCTCAACACCTCGTACCAAGGCAGGGGCGGAAAGCCCGACTCGCTCAGCGCCTCCTGCAGGCGCTGACTTACCGCTGCTTGGGTCCGCCTCAACGCGCCCCAGGCATCCCCGTGGGGAGAGGCCGGGGCCTCGGCGGACGTGGGGACCGCGACTGTCGTTTCGGTTGCCATGGGCTCCATGGTCGCAGATAGTCCTTTGCCCATCAATAGTTGACATAGAAATTACTTTTCCCTATAGTGGTTTCCATAACAAGCATTTCTTTGGAAACTATTAGAGAGAAGAAAGACATGACCACACAGACCATCAAGCAGCAGGTTCCCGCCGGCACCTGGGTCGTCGATCCTGTCCATTCCTCGATCGGCTTCGCCATCGTCCACAACGGCGTATCGACATTTCGCAGCGGGTTCGGCTCCCACGAGGCACGGTTGACCGGTGGCGGTGCGCCCCGGCTCGAGGGCTCGGTTGACACCGGCAGCATCGAGGTCTCCGAGGAGCAGCTCAAGGGCCATCTCCTCTCCCCCGACTTCTTCGACGCGGAGCGCTACCCGCGGCTTCGCTTCAGCTCTACCGAGCTGGACATCGCCGAGGACGGCACGGTCGAGGTGCGTGGCGAGCTGGAGATCAAAGGCGGCAAGCAGGAGGTCGAGGCAAACGGGCGATTCGCCCGGCTCGGCGCCGACCTAGGCGGTAGCGCTCGCGTCGGCCTCTCCCTTGAGGCGGCGGTCGACAGGCGCAGCTTCGGCCTCGACTGGAACGCCGAGCTGCCGAGCGGCGGCCAGGTCCTCGACTACGAGGTGCGGATCGCGGTCGAGCTGGAGCTGGTCGAGGAGGCCGAGTAGCGATGCAGGTCCTCGGCATATCCGGCAGCCTGCGCCGAGACTCGCTGAACAGCGCCCTGCTGCGAACGGCCGCCGAGCGGTTGCCCGGCGGAACGGAGCTGGTGACGTTCGAGCGGCTGGCGGAGATCCCGCCGTTCAACGAGGACGCCGAAACGGGCCCGGCGCCGGACGCGGTGCAAGATCTGCGCGAGGCGATCCGCGGCGCCGACGCCGTCCTCGTTGCCACGCCGGAGTACAACAGCTCCCTACCCGGCCAGCTCAAGAACGCGCTCGACTGGGCCTCCCGTCCGGCCGGGCAGAGCGCGCTGAACGGCAAGCCGGCGATGGCGATCGGCGCCTCCAAAAGCATGTTTGGCGGGGTCTGGGCACAGGCGGAGCTGCGCAAGGTGCTGGGCGCGATGGGCGGCCGGGTGATCGAGGCCGAGCTGCCGGTCGCCCATGCGCACGAGCTGCTCGCCGCCGGGCGGTTGGACCTGGCGCCGCAGCAGTCCGAGCGCCTGACGGAGATCCTCGCCGAGCTTCTCGCCGCGGTTGAGGCCGGGACGGGGCTGGAAGCGGTCGCCGCCTAGTCCGCCGGAAGGGCGAAGAAGGCGACAGCGCCGAAATGTGCCGCGGCGGCGAGGATCACGAAGAGGTGGAAGACCTCGTGGTAGCCGAAGACGCGGGGGTTGGGATTGGGCCGCTGCGTCGCGTAGACGACTGCGCCGGCCGTGTAGAGGATGCCGCCCGCGGCGACCAGCATGGCTCCCGCCACCCCCATCTCGCTCCAGAGCCCGGGGAAGGCGACCACGGCGACCCAGCCAAGCGACATGTAGACGAGCGCCGCCACCCATTTCGGGTGCTCGATCCAGACCATCTCGACGATCGCGCCGGCGACCGCCCCGATCCAGACGACGGCGAGGACCGCATCGGCAAAAGGCCCGTTCAGCACCAGCAGCGCGAACGGCGTGTAGGTGCCGGCGATCAGAAAGAAGATCATCGAGTGGTCGAGGCGGCGCATCCAGCGCCGCGCGCCCGGTCGCTTCCAGTCGATTCGGTGGTAAAGCGCGCTGGTGCCGAGCAGAGCGGAGAGGCTGACCGCGTATATGGCGACCGCCAGGGTCGCCTCCGGCGTCTTGGCGGCGACGACAAGCCCGGCGCCGAGGAATAGCGAGACGAAGAAGGCCCACTCGTGGGAGACGCCGCGCAACCTGGGCTTTACCGCGGCGAGCGCATCGGCTGCGGCGTCCCTCGCCGCCGTCGCCCGCTCGCCAACCGCGTCGCGCGCAGCCTGTCCCCGGACCCTCATGGTGTCACCATACAAAAGGGTTGGAAGGGAAATAGGCCGCGTTTTGGGGCTTCGACCCCCCAAGGTTCCATCCGACCGGCCAGCGATCCTGCGAAGTTCCCCCGAAAGTCGCTGTGAGAGGAGAATTTCGATGTCCAAGACCGCCACGAGCTCCCAGTCAACCGCTCTGAAGGGACTGGCCGTCGAACGCCGATTCTCCTCTTCCGGGACGCATCCCTTCGATGAAATCGAGTGGGAGATCCGCGATGCGGTGATCGGCGATCCCGAGAGCCCGGCCTTCGAGCAGCGTGGCGTCGAGTTCCCCAAGGGGTGGTCCCAGAACGCGACCAACATCGTCGCCCAAAAGTACTTCCGCGGACAGCTCGGCAGCCCCGAGCGCGAGTCCTCGGTCAAACAGATGATCGGCCGGGTCGCCGGGACGATCTCCAACTGGGGCCGCGAGGGCGGCTACTTCGCCTCGGATGAGGACGCCGACGCCTTCGAGATGGAGCTGACCTCGATCCTGCTCAACCAGAAGGCGGCCTTCAACTCGCCGGTCTGGTTCAACGTCGGCTTCGAGGAGACGCCGCAGTGCTCGGCCTGCTTCATCCTCAGCGTCGAGGACACGATGGAGTCGATCCTCGGCTGGAACACCAAGGAGGGCAACATCTTCCGCGGCGGCTCCGGCTCCGGCATCAATCTCTCCAACATCCGGGGCTCGATGGAGCCGCTGAAGAAGGGCGGCACCGCCAGCGGGCCGGTCAGCTTCATGCGCGGCGCCGACGCCTGGGCGGGGACGATCAAGTCCGGCGGCAAGACGCGACGAGCGGCGAAGATGGTCGTGCTCGACGTCGACCACCCGGACATCGAGCACTTCGTTTGGTGCAAGGCCGACGAGGAGAAGAAGGCTGAGGCGCTGCGCAAGGCCGGCTTCGACATGTCGATCGACGGCGAGGGCTTTACCTCGATCCAGTACCAGAACGCCAACAACTCGGTGCGGGTCACCGACGACTTCATGGAGGCGGTCGCGGCCGGCGAGGAGTGGCACCTGACCGCCCGCACCACCGGCGAATCGGTGAAGGCGCTGGACGCGCGCGAGCTGATGAACCAGATCGCCGACGCCGCCTGGCGCTGCGCCGACCCGGGCATCCAGTACGACACGACGATCAATCGCTGGCACACCTGCCCGGAGTCGGGTCGGATCAATGCCTCCAACCCCTGCAGCGAGTACATGCACGTCGACGACTCGGCCTGCAACCTGGCCTCCCTCAACCTGATGAAGTTCCGCCGCGAGGACGGCAGCTTCGACGTCGAGGACTTCGAGCACGCAGTCGACATCGTCTTCTTGGCACAGGAGATCGTCGTCGGCTTCTCCAGCTACCCGACCGAGGAGATCACCGCCAACGCCAACGCCTTCCGCCAGCTCGGCCTCGGCTACGCCAACCTCGGCGCGCTGCTGATGTCGGACGGGCTGCCCTACGACTCGGAAGCCGGCCGCAACGTCGCAGCCGCGATCACGGCGCTGATGACCGGCCGCGCTTACCGTCAGTCGGCGCTGATCGCCGGCGGCGCAACCGGGCCATACGACGCCTACGAGAAGAACCGCGAGCCACACAACGGCGTCATGCGGATGCACCGCGACGCCTCCTACGACGTCGACCCCACGGGGATCAAGGGCGACCTGCTCGGGGCCGCCCAGCGTGCCTGGGACGAGGCGGTCGAGCTGGGCGAGGAACTCGGCTACCGCAACGCCCAGGCGACCGTGCTTGCCCCGACCGGGACGATCAGCTTCCTGATGGACTGCGACACGACCGGTATCGAGCCCGACTTCTCATTGGTCAAGTTCAAGGAGCTGGTCGGCGGCGGGCAGATGACGATCGTCAACCAGTCGGTGCCGCCGGCGCTGCGCACGCTCGGCTACTCGGAAGCGGAGGTCGACCAGATCAACGCCCACATCGCCGAGAAGAACACGATCGTCGGCGCACCGGGGCTGAAGGACGAGCACCTGCCGGTCTTCGACGTCGCGGTCGGCGAGCGGGCGATCTCCCACACCGGCCATATCGACATGATGGC
>CAZHZI010000150.1:0-4845 GCA_964536955.1 uncultured Conexibacteraceae bacterium | reverse complement strand
GCCCCCGGTACCGGGCGACATCAACCCGCCTGCCGATTCGGGCCCGCCGCGTCTTCGAGCGCCTTGACCATGAGGTCCAGCGGCGCGGGGAGACCGGTCCAGGCCTCGTATCCCGCCGCTCCCTGGCGGGCCAACATGGGCAGGCCACCGTACGCGGCCAAGCCGCGGGCGCGGGCCGCCCGCACGAACGCGGACTCCGCGCGGTCCGGGTTGAGGTCGCAGACGACCGTTCCTGCCGCCAGCGACTCGATATCGACCGGCGGCAGCGCGGTGGCGGTTGCTTCGGTCCCCATGCCGATCGGCGTGCAATTCACAAGCAGGTCGCAGCGAGGTGGCGTGAGTCGCCCCGCCCACAACATTCCCTCGGCACGGACCCGCGTCCTGCGGCGCAGCAGCGCCACCAGCTGCTCGCAATGTGGCGCGCTGCGGTTCGCGACCACGACGGCGGCCGCACCAGCCAGGGCTAGCTCGACGGCGACCGCTCGAGCCGCTCCTCCAGCGCCGAGGAGCACGACGCTCGCCCCAGCCGGGTTGATCCCAGCGTCGCTTAGCGCGCGGAGGAAACCGAGGCCGTCGGTATTGAGGCCCACCAGCCTACCATCCGGCTCACGCCTGACCGTATTGACTGCTCCGGTGATCTCGGCCGACGGCTCGAGAACATCCAGCAGCGGCACGACCGCGACTTTGTGGGGGATCGTTAGATTAAGGCCGGCGAAGCCCAGGGTGCGCGCCGCGGAAACGGTCTCCGGGAGCGCCTCCGCCGGCACGCGGATGTCGACGTAGACCCAGTCGAGTCCGGCCGCGCGGAACGCTACGTTGTGCATCTGCGACGTGGGGTTGCCCGCCACCGGGTCCCCGAACAGCGCGACGATGCTCGTCATCGGAACGCCACGCCAGCCACGATGATCACGTTGGCGTAGGGGGTGTACTCGCCGGTGCGGATTACGGCCTTGCAGGCTCGTGCCCGCTGCTTCAGCTCCATGTGCGGCAATCGCCGCACGTCGGCTCTTAGGATGTCCTCAATCCTGCCGGAGAGTTCGGGGGCTGTCTCGGCGGCGATAACACCGTACTCCACGAACAGCTCGGCGACGATCGTCTCGAGGACATCGAAGAACGGAGGCTGTCCGCGTCGGAAGCCAAGATCGATCCGCGGAACGTCGGCCGGGATCGGATAGCCCGCGTCGCAGAGGAGGATCTCGTCGTTGTGGCCGAGCGAGGCGAGGACTGCCAGCAACTGGGGATGGATGATCCCATCTTTTTTCATCGCGAGCTCCCTGGAAGGCCCGGCCGAGCGGCCGGGCCTCCTCACGGCTACCTCATGAAGTCGTCCACGTTGTCGGCGGTGACGAGCGTGATCTCGACGGGAATGCTGGCCTCGACGTCCTCGCCGTTGGCGACCTTCACCGCGGTCTCTACGGCGAGCTGGCCCATCAAGTCGGGCTGCTGCGCGATCGTGCCGGCCATCGTGCCGTCCTTGATCGCCTGCAGAGCGTCCGGCGCAGCGTCGAAGCCGACGATGACGAGGTCGTCGCGCCCGGCCGCGGCCGCTGCCTCCACCGCGCCAAGGGCCATGTCGTCGTTATGGGCGAACAGGCCGTCCGCGTCGGGGTTGGCCTGAAGCAGGTTCTGTGCAACCGTCAGGCCCTCGTCCCGCGCGAAGTTGGCGGTCTGCTTGGCCAGCCTTTCGATGCCCGACGCGGCGTCGAGCGCCTCCTGGAATCCGGCGCCGCGGTCGCGCGCTGCCGAGGTCCCGGCGACGCCCTCGAGCTCCAGCACGGTCCCCTCGCCGCCGATCTGCTCGAACAGGAACTCCCCGGCCTGCCTGCCGCCGGCCACATTGTCCGAGGCGATGTGGGAGACGACCTCGCCACCGGTCGCACCACGGTCCACGGTGATCACTGGGATGCCCGCCTCGTTCGCGGCTTCTACGGACGCCACGATGGCATCCGAGTCGACCGGATTGAGCATGATCACGTCGACTTCCTGCGTGATGAAGTCCTCAACTTGGCTCGCCTGCGTGGCCGCATCACCTCCGGCATCGGAGACGATGAGCTCGACGCCCGCATCGTCTGCAGCGGCCTCAGCGCCATCGCTGAGGGTGACGAAGAAGTCGTTGTCGAAGCTCGAGATGGCGAACCCGATCGTCGTGTCCCCGCCGGCGGCTGCGGTGGGCGTTGCGGTCTCGCCGGCGCCCTGACACGCCGCCATGACCAGTGCGAGCGCCGTAATTGTGATCCCCAACGTTCGTGTGCGAAGCATATGCCTGGCTCTCCTTCTCCGCGGTAGATGGGCTTGGTGGCTGTGGTCTGTCGGCATGCCGGCCGCCTTCAGCTCCTTCGACGTCGCAGCGTGTCGGTCATCACCGCCGCGGCAATGACGGCACCCACGGCGACCTGCTGCCAGAAGCTTGACACGTTCAATAGGTTCAATCCATTCCGAAGGACGCCGATGATCAGCGCGCCGAGCAGCGTGCCGAATGCCGTGCCCTGGCCTCCTGAGAGGCTGGCGCCGCCGATCACCACCGCGGCGATGACGTCCAGCTCCAGCCCTTGCCCGGCGACCGGCTGGGCGGAGTTGAGACGCGAGGTCAGAACGAGACCCCCTACAGCAGCGCAGAACCCCGCAAGCGCGTAGATCGCCACCTTGAGTCGCACGACCCGGATCCCCGACAGCCGGGCGACCTCCTCGCTGCCGCCTACCGCGTACACGGCCCTCCCGAACACGGTGTGGCGCAGCGCCAGCCCGCCGAGCACGAACAGGACGATCGTCAGACCGATGGAGACTGGAACGTCTCCCACGATCCGCCCGCTGGTGATTGTCCGGAACTCGTCCGGGAAGCCGGAGATGGGACGTCCCTCGCTCACCACCAGCGCCAGCCCGCGGGCCATGCTCAGCGTCGCCAGCGTGGCGATGAAGGCGGGTAGGCGCCCCAGCGTCACCAGGAGGCCGTTCACCACACCGACCGCGATCCCGGTGGCCAGCGCGGCCAGGACGGCGACCGGCCAAGCGAGCCCCGCGTTCGAGAACGCTAAGGCGAACACAACCGACGAGAGAGCGACCACCGAGCCGACCGACAGGTCGATCCCGCCGGCGATGATGACGTATGTCGCGCCGAGTGCGACGATCGAGATCACTGCGATCTGCTGGCCAACATTGGCCAGGTTCGAAAAGCTCAGGAACCGGTCGGTAAGGATCGACAGCGCGGCGCCAAGCACAAGCAGACCGAGCAGCGGCCCCGTCTGCGCGACGACGCTGCGCCCAGCCGCCGACACGCGCCGACGCAGCGCCTCGGTGGCGCGATCGGCGGTCGGTTCGCCGGGCTCAGGCGACACTGGCCCTCCTCCTGCCGGCTGCCATCTCGAAGATGGACTCCTGGGTCGTATCGCCGGCTTCCACGATCCCGGCAACTCGGCCGCCTCGGAGCACCATGATTCGGTCACTCATGGCGAGCACCTCTGGCAGCTCCGATGAGATGAGCACGATCCCGACACCCGATTCGGCCAACTGGTTGATGACGCGGTACACCTCCGTCTTCGCTCCGACATCGATCCCCTTAGTCGGCTCGTCGAAGATAAGGACCTTCGGTCGACTAGCCAGCCACTTGGCAATGACGACCTTCTGCTGATTTCCCCCGGAGAGCTCCTCGACGCGGGTGCCCAGCCGTCGTGTTCGGATGTTCAGGCTGTGGATGCGTTCGCTGGCATCCGCGTTGGCCGCCGTCCAGTCGAACCTGCCGAATCGGCTGAGCCGGGCCAGGTTGGGCAGCGCGATGTTGTCGACAACGCTCAGCTCGGGGACAAGGCCCTGGGTCTTTCGCTCCTCCGGGACGAGGGCGACGCCGGCGGCAGCGGCGGCGCCCGGGCTCCCTGGCTCGAGTGCGCGACCGGAGACAGTGACTCGGCCGGCGTCGGCCCGATCGGCGCCAAAGATCGCGCGCGCCATCTCCGTCCGGCCCGAGCCGACCAGCCCGGCGACACCGAGCACCTCGCCCGCTCGGAGGTCGAAGTCGACGCCTCGCAGCGCATCTCCCGAGCGCAGGCCCTCGACGTGCATAACGACCTCGCCGATGACCGCCTTCCGACCCGGGAAGTACTGGTCCAGCGTGCGACCGACGATGAGCCGAATCAGAGCGTCGCGAGTGAGGTCGCGGAGCGGGCCGCTGTGGATAGCCCTTCCATCTCGCAGCACGGTCACCACCTCCCCGACCTGCTCAAGCTCCTCGAGACGATGCGACACGTAGAGGAAGCCCACGCCGCGCTGCTTGAGCTCGCCGATCAGGGCAAACAGCCGCTCGATCTCGCTCTCGGAGAGGCTGGCCGTCGGCTCGTCCATGACGATGATCCGGGCCTGCACCGCGAGTGCCCGGGCGATCTCCACCATCTGGCGCTGTGCGGAGCCGAGGCGAGCGACGGAGGCGTCTGGCCGCAGGTCGACGCCCAGCGAGGCGAGCAGATCCCGCGCCCGGCGCCGTGCAGCTGGCCAGTTGACGAGGGGGCCGCTGCGCGGCAGCCGTCCCAAGAGAACATTCTCCATGACCGACAGGTTGGGCAGCAGCTGGTCCTCCTGGTAGATGAGACTGATGCCCGCCGCAATGGCGTCGCTCGGGTCGCGCGGCTGATACGCCTCGCCTGCAAGCAGCATCTCGCCGCTGTCGGCGCGGTAGGCGCCGGCGAGAATCTTTAGCAGCGTCGATTTGCCAGCTCCGTTCTCCCCCACTACGACGTGCACTTGCCCGGACACCAGCTCAAGACTGACCTCGTCAAGCGCGCGTACACCTGGAAAGCTCTTGCCGATACCACGCATGGAGAGCAGCGTGGTGCTCACGGTGGCACCGCGGTCATGCCA
>CAZHZI010000149.1:0-4861 GCA_964536955.1 uncultured Conexibacteraceae bacterium | reverse complement strand
CACATCTTCCAGCCACTGACCGAGCGCCTGGGTCGAGAGGCCGACGTCGAGAGCGCGCTCGTTTGCGACCGCGCCAAGCGGCAGGCCTGCGGCGGCCAGGGTCAGCGAGATCCCGGCGCCGACCGCGGCACCGCCGAGGATCGGGCGACGGGAGGCGGTTTCGAGGGCTCGGCGCAGCCGCGCCGGCCGCCACAGCGCCAGCGCGATCAGCACTCCGCCCTCCACCCCCAGCGCTCCCAGACCGATCAGTCGCTGGGTGTCCCGAAAGTCCGCGGATCGCCGCAGCTCGGCATCGCTGAAATAGGCCCGCTCGGACACGGCAGCGGGTTGGATCGCCTCCGCCCGCGGGCGCGCCAACCAGGCCGCGCCTTCGGCGGCGACGACCGCCGCCACCGCAACGACCCCGATGCGAACGAGGCGGCGATTGGGCTTCGCAAGCACGGGGCCAGGGTACGCTGGCCGGCTCATGCGAGTCGCGGTTCTCACCGACATCCATTCCAACCTGCCGGCCCTCGAAGCCGTGCTCGGGTCGATCGAGGACGGTGGGATCGACCAGGTCTGGTGCTTGGGCGACGTGGTCGGCTACGGGGCCGATCCGGACGCTTGCGCGGACCTCGTGCGCGAGCGCTGCGGCCTCTGCCTGGTCGGCAACCACGACTTGGCGGTGCTGGGCGGCCTGGACATCACCGCCTTCTCGGAAACGGCCGCCGAGGCAGTCGAGTGGACCCGCCAGAACGTCGCCGAGCGAACGCTGGAGTTCCTACGTGAGCTGGAGCCGGCCGAGGCATGCGAGGGCGTGGGGCTGTTCCATGCCTCCCCACGCGATCCGGTCTGGGAGTACGTGCTTTCGATCGAGCAGGCCGACGCCTGCATGGACGTGCAGCCGGAGCGCATCGCCCTGATCGGCCATTCGCACGTCTCCCTCTTCTTCGCGCGGTCCGAGCCAGACGACCGAGGCGACACGCGCGGCGCCCAGATGAGCGATGGGGCGCGCCTCGACCTCGGCCAGGGAACCTGGCTGGTCAATCCCGGCAGCGCCGGCCAGCCCCGCGACGGCGACCCGCGCGCCGCCTGGCTGGAGCTGGACACCGCAGAGCAGACCGCCCACTTCCACCGCGTGTCCTACGACGTAGACCGCGCCGCAACGTCAATCGCCGCGGCAGGCTTGCCGGAGCGCCTCGGCGAGCGTCTCTATACCGGGCAGTGAGCCGCAAAATGCAGGGAAATCCAGTTGGGAAGCCGTTGTCTAGACTCGCCTGCATGCGCCATCTGAGCACAACCCTGCTCGCTCTCGCCCTCGGCGCCGCCACGGCGGTGACGCTCGCCTCCTGCGGCGAGGGAGGCGACGCCGACCTGCTGCCGGGCAATACGGCGCGCGAGATCACCACCAACCTCGACGCGGTGGAGCAACTGGCCAACAGTGGCGACTGCGCCGGAGCTCAGAGCGCCGCGCAGCAAGTGAGCGACCAGATCGCCGGCTTGGGCGGCGTCGACAGGCAGCTGAAGCAGGCGCTCCGCGACGGCGCCGAGAGGCTCAACGATGTGGTCGCGAGTTGTGCCGAGACGGTCGAGACGATCGCGCCGACCACCACCCCCGAAACCACCGAGAACATGACGACGGAGTCGTCGAAGAAGGACAAGGAGACCGAGAAGGACGTAAAGGAAGAGGAGAAGGAGGAGGCAAAGGAGGAGAAGGCGCAGCCGAGCACCCCCACGACGCCGCCCACCGCTCCGACGACTCCTACGGAGACGACTCCCATCGCGCCGGACACTCCCCCGGCCCCCCCTGCGCCGCCGACCGGCGGTGGAGGAACCGGCGCGCCCGGCGGCGTCAGCCCAGGCAGCGCAGCGGGCGAAAACGAGTGATGGCGAGCAGCAGCCTTTCGGGCCGCTACGAGATCGGCGAGCGACTCGGCTCGGGCGGGATGTCGAACGTCTACCGGGCGACGGACCGCATCCTCGAGCGGACCGTCGCGGTAAAGATCCTCGCCGAGCACCTCTCAGACGACGAGCGCTTCGTTGCCCGCTTCCGCCGCGAGGCGCTGGCGGTCGCCAGGCTGATCCATCCCAACATCGTCCAGGTCTACGACACGGGGGTCGACGACGGGCGCCACTACATCGTCATGGAGTACGTGGAGGGTCGCTCGGGGGCGCAGATCCTCCAGCGGCAAGGGCCCGTGGATGCCGAGACGACAGCGGAGATCGGCATCCAGGCCTGCGCCGGGCTCGACTACGCGCACCGGCGCGGGATCATCCACCGCGACGTGAAGCCGGGAAACCTGATGATCGTCGGTGGGCCCGAGGGCGGCGGCGAGATGACGGTGAAACTGACCGACTTCGGGATCGCCCGCGCGATGGAGCAGACTCGGATCACCCAGGTCGGCTCGGTCGTGGGCACGGCCGCCTACCTGTCCCCGGAACAGGTGCGTGGCGAGGAGGCGACGCCAGCGACCGACGTGTATGCGCTTGGCGTCGTCCTCTATCAGTTCCTAACCGGGCGGCTTCCGTACGAGGGCTCGACCCTGGCCGAGCTGGCGGTACGCCAGCAGAACGAGAAGCCGCTCCCCCCCAGCACCTACAACACCGAAGTGCCCGAGCCCCTCGGCGCGGTGGTCCTGCGCGCCCTCGAGCGCGACCCGAACCGGCGCTACGCCGGCGCCGACGAGCTGGCGGGCGGCTTGCGGCTGGGCCTGCAGGGCGAGGACGTGACGCTGCCGCTGACCGAGGGAGGGACACCCACCACGGTGCTGGGAGGCGAAACGGCGACCCGACGCCTCGACGACCGGGCCGCGCAGACCGAGTATCGCCCTGCGCGGCCCAGACGGCCGGCGCCACGCGTCGCACAACCACCGGCGCCGCCGTCGCCCGGGCCGCGTAGGCGCGGCGCGTTCTCGCGCTTCGTCAGGTTCGTGCTGGCGCTCGTCGCCCTGGTGATGATCGCGGCGGCCGTGGCCGCGGCCGTGATCGTCACGACCGACAAGGCCGCCGGGGTGAAGGTGACCAAGGTCGCCGGGGACACCGTCGACCAGGTGGTCGACGAGCTGAAGGATCTGGTCAAAAAGAACACGCGGTAGGACGGCTGCCGGAGGGAGTTGGGCGCCAGCTCCCTTACACAGCCGTCCAGGGAGGCCGGGCAGCGAGAATGTTCGCGGCGTAGGTGGAAAAGCTTCCGGCCGCGATGGCCGTGCGGGCGTTTGATGTGAGCTCGTGCATGTAGGTGAGGTTGTGAAGGCACAGCAGGCGCACGGCGGTTAGCTCTTCGGCGCGGGACAGATAGCTGAGGTAGTCGCGATCGTGGCGCCGGCACGCCGGGCAGGGACAGCCGTCGACGAGGGGGTTGCGGTCTCCCACCCAGCCTGCTTTCCGGAGATCCATGCGGAAGCGGCGTTCGGGGTCTGGAACGAGGGCGACGCCGTGACGGGCGAGGCGGGTCGGAACCGCGCAGTCGAAGACGTCGAGGCCGAGGGCGATGCCGTCCAGCAGGTCGTCCACCTCGCCGATCCCAAGCAGGTGCTTGGGCGGCTCCTCGGGCAGCAGCGGCGCGGTGAAGGCGAGCACCTCTCGCATCTCCTCCTTGTTGCGCCCCAACGTCCCGCCGATGGCGAGCCCGTCGACCCCCGCCGCGGAGACCGCCTGCGCCGACTCTCGCCGCAGGTCCTCGTGGACCCCGCCCTGGACGATCCCGAACACAGCCTGCCGCGTCGGCCCGCTCTCCGCATGCCACTTCAGGCAGCGATCGAGCCAGCGGTGCGTGCGCTCCGTGGATCGTGCCGTGTACTCGCGGTCGGCGTGGTAGGGCGTGCACTCGTCGAAGGCAAGGGCGATGTCGGAGCCGAGCATTCCCTGCACCTGCATCGAAACCTCGGGCGAGATGAACAGGGACGAACCATCCCTATATGACCGAAACCGCGCCCCCTCCTCGCCGATCGAGACAACCGATCCGTGCTCCCCGCCCGATCGCCCGCTTCCCTTCACCTCATTCGCTACCCCGCCGTGCGCGAGGGAGAAGACCTGGAACCCGCCGGAATCGGTGATCAGGGGCCGTTCCCAGGCCATGAAGCCGTGCAGTCCCCCGGCGGCCGCGATTCGATCCGGGCCGGGCGAGACAAACAGGTGGTAGGTGTTGCCCAGGACGAGCTCGTAGCCGATGTCGGCGACCTCCGAGGAGTCCAGCCCGCGCACCGTTCCCTTGGTCGCAAGGGGAATAAAGGCCGGGGTGAGGATCGGGCCATGGGCGGTACGCAAGACGCCCGCGCGGGCCATTCCGTCGCGGGCGTCGACCGAGAAGCTGAGGCGCTCCGGCTCGATTCGCACGGCCGAAGCGTATGGGGACGCTATGTCAAGAGAAGCGACCTGCCGGTCATCGCTTCCGGCTGCGCGATCCCGAGGAGTTCGAGCGCCGTTGGCGCAACGTCGGCGAGGATTCCCCGATCCCGCAGCCGAAGGCCGTCGGCGGTGACGATCAACGGCACGAGGTTGAGCGAGTGGGCGGTGTTGGGCGAGCCGTCGGGGGCCAGCATGTCGTCGCAGTTGCCGTGGTCGGCCGTGACGATGCTGACGCCCCCCGTGCGTCGCACCGCATCGATCACCTGCCCGAGGCACTCGTCCACGGTTTCCACCGCCTTCACCGCAGCCGGAATCACTCCGGTATGCCCGACCATGTCCGGGTTGGCGAAGTTGATGATTCCGAACCTGTAGTCGCCGCTCGACCAGCCGCCGACGAATGCCTCGGTGGCAGCCGCTGCGCTCATCTCGGGCTTGTGGTCGTAGGTCGGGACCTCGCGCGGCGAGTCGACCAGACAGCGCTCCTCGCCCGGGTGCTCGTGCTCGACACCGCCGTTGAAGAAGTAGGTCACGTGGG
>CAZHZI010000148.1:0-4866 GCA_964536955.1 uncultured Conexibacteraceae bacterium | reverse complement strand
TGATCGAATTCCCCGAGCCGGTGATCGCGGTCGCGATCGAGCCGAAAACGAAAGCCGATCAGGAGAAGATGGGAACCGCCCTGCAGCGCCTGGGGGAGGAGGATCCGACCTTCCAGATCGAATCCGACGAGGAGACCGGTCAGACGCTGATCCACGGGATGGGCGAGCTGCACCTCGAGGTGATCGTCGACCGCATGCTGCGCGAGTTCAAAGTGGACGCCAACGTCGGCCGCCCGCAAGTCGCCTACCGCGAGACGATTCGCCAGCGGGTCGAGAAGGTGCAGGGACGCTTCGTTCGCCAGACGGGGGGCCGTGGCCAGTTCGGCCACGTCGTCATCAACCTCGAGCCGGCGCCGGGCGAGGGCTTCGACTTCGTCAACAAAATCAAGGGCGGCGCAATCCCGGGCGAGTTCATCGGCCCCGCCGAGCAGGGGATGGAGGAGGCGCTGGAGAACGGCGTCAAGGCCGGCTACCCGATGGTGGACGTGCGGGTGGAGCTGGTCGACGGCTCCTTCCATGACGTCGACTCCTCCGAAATGGCCTTCAAAATCGCCGGGTCGATGGCAATCCAGGAGGGCGCCCGCAGGGCCAAGCCGGTCCTGTTGGAGCCCGTCATGTCGGTCGAGGTGGTCACTCCCGAGGATTTCCTCGGCGACGTCATCGGCGACCTGTCTCGCCGCCGGGGCAAGGTGCAGGGTCAGGAGCAGCGTGGCAATGCGCTTGCGGTCCACGCCTACGTGCCGCTGGGGGAGATGTTCGGCTACGCCACCGACCTGCGATCATCGACACAGGGACGCGCGACCTACACGATGCAGTTCGAGCGCTACGAGGAGGTCCCGGCCGGCATCGCCGAGGAGATCGTCGAGCATCGGGCAGGCGAGCCCGTGGGGGCCGCCTCCTAGGCCAACCGCGAACGGAGCGGGTATCTGGCTATATTTCCCAGGTTCGTCCGCAGGCAAGCGAAAATCGCCCTGCCAGGCATCACCCCCGAAACTTAAGCACCCAACTCAGACAGAAACCGACTCTAGAACCCCAATTTTCGAAAGGTAGAACGGAGAGAGATGTCCAAGGAGAAGTTCGAGCGCGACAAGCCGCATGTGAACGTCGGCACCATCGGTCACATCGACCATGGCAAGACGACGCTAACGGCCGCGATCACGAAGACCCTCTCTACGAAGGGCGGCGCTGAGGCGAAGAGCTTCGAGGAGATCGACAACGCTCCGGAGGAGAAGGAGCGAGGGATCACGATCGCGACCTCCCACGTCGAGTACCAGACCGACAACCGCCATTACGCGCACGTCGACTGCCCAGGCCACGCCGACTACGTGAAGAACATGATCACCGGCGCGGCCCAGATGGACGGGGCGATCCTGGTCGTTTCCGCCGCCGACGGCGTGATGCCGCAGACGCGCGAGCACATCCTGCTCGCCCGCCAGGTGAACGTGCCGCATGTGGTCGTCTTCCTCAACAAGGTCGACCAGGTCGACGACGACGAGCTGATCGAGCTGGTCGAGGAGGAGGTCAAGGATCTGCTCAACGAGTACGACTTCCCCGGCGATGAGACGCCGATCATCAAAGGCTCGGCGCTGAAGGCGCTGGAGGGCGACGAGGAGGCCCAGAAGGCGATCTTCGAACTGGCCGACGCGCTCGACTCCTACATCCCGGAGCCCCAGCGTGAACTCGACAAGCCGTTCCAGATGCCGGTCGAGGACATCTTCTCGATCACCGGTCGTGGCACCGTCGCCACCGGCCGCGTCGAGCAGGGAATCGTCAACACCGGCGACGAGGTGGAGATCGTCGGGATCAAGGACACGGCGAAAACCGTCGTCACCGGGGTCGAGATGTTCCGCAAGATCCTCGACCAGGGCCAGGCGGGCGACAACATCGGCGCCCTTCTGCGCGGCACCAAGCGGGAGGAGATCGAGCGTGGCCAGGTCCTCTGCAAGCCCGGCTCGATCACGCCGCACATCAAATTCAAAGCCGAGGTCTACTGCCTGAAGAAGGAGGAAGGCGGTCGCCACACCCCCTTCTTCTCCGGCTACCGGCCTCAGTTTTACTTCCGCACCACCGACGTGACCGGGATCGCCAACCTCCCCGAGGGGACGGAGATGGTGATGCCGGGTGACAACGTCGAGATGACGATCGAGCTGATCCAGCCGATCGCCATGGACCAGGGCCTGCGGTTCGCCATCCGCGAGGGTGGGCGCACCGTCGGCTCGGGGGTCGTCGCCGAGATCATCGAGTAGCGACCCAAGGGGGCGGGCCTCGGGCCCGCCCTTCGCTGTCTGCCGGCAGCAAGGACAACTGCAAGGACATACGACCGGGGCGGCGCCCCACCTAATGGGCGGCGCCCCTTCCGCGCGGTAAGGCCCGCGCAGAAACGAGAGACGAGTTCAGAAGTGGCAACCATTGCGGCACAGAAAATCCGAATCCGACTGAAGGCGTACGACCACGACGCCATAGATCGGGCTGCCCGTGAGATCGTCGAAACGGCCGAGCGCACGGGCGCCAGCGTCTCGGGCCCCATTCCGCTGCCGACCGAGAAAAACGTCTACTGCGTAATCCGCTCGCCCTTCAAGGACAAGGATTCGCGCGAGCATTTCGAGATCCGCACTCACAAGCGCCTGATCGACATCCTCCAGCCGTCCCCGAAAACCGTCGACTCGCTGCAGCGGCTGGACTCGCTGCCGGCCGGGGTCGACATCGAGATCCGGCTTTAGGTGCGGCTGTGGCGGCGATCGTCGGGAAGAAGCTTGGGATGACACAGGTCTTCCGTGAGGACGGCACGGTCGTTCCGGTCACCGTGATCGAGGCGGGCCCCTGCAAGGTGACCGCGGTCCGCGATGCCGAGCGAGACGGCTACGCCGCCGTGCAGCTCGCCTTCGGCGAGGTCAAGGAGGGCAAGCTGACGAGGGCCGAGGAGGGTCACCTGAAGAAGGCGGGCTCCTCGCCGATGCGCCATCTGGTCGAGTTCCGCGACGAGGACCTCGGCGCCGAGGAGGGCCCCAAGATCGGCGACGACGTCACGGTCGACGCCTTCGAGGCGGGACAGAGGGTGAAGGTCTCCGGCGTCTCGATCGGCAAGGGCTTCCAGGGCGTGATCAAGCGCCACAACTTCAGCCGCGGCCCGGTCAGTCACGGCTCGCACAACGTGCGAGCCCCGGGGTCGATCGGCGCCAGCGCCTTCCCGGCCCGCGTCTTCAAAGGGATGCGGATGCCAGGCCAGATGGGCGCCAAGCGCGTCACCCAGAAGGGGCTGGAGATCGCCGACGTCGACGTCGAGCGCAACCTGCTTCTGATCAAGGGCTCGGTGCCGGGCTCGCGCAACGCCGTCGTGGAGGTCCGGACCGATGGCTAGCGCCAAAGCTCCCGTGCTCGGCAAGACGACGAAAGCGGATCTGCCCAAGGAGCTCTTCTCCGAGCCGTTTCACCACTCGCTGGTCCACGAGGCCGCTCGCGCCGACATGGCGGCGCGTCGTCGCGGCACCGCCTCGACCCTGAGCCGTGGCGAGGTCTCGATGACGACCGCCAAGGCCTGGCGGCAGAAGGGGACCGGTCGCGCCCGGGCCGGGGCGCTCAGCACCCCCAACCGGACCGGCGGGGGCGTCGCCTTCGGCCCCAAGCCGCGCCACTACACCGTCAAGGTCAACCGCAAAGCGCGCCGCAAGGCGATGCGCGCGGCGCTCTCGGTCCACGCCGAGCGGGGCAGCGTCGCCGTCCTGGATACCGCTGCATTCGACACTCCCTCGACCAAGGGGGCCGCGGAGGCGCTGGAGAAGTGGGGCGCGAGGCGCTCGATCCTGGTGGTGCTGGAGGCCGAGGAAACCGGCGCGGTGAAGAGCTTTCGCAACATCCCCCGGGTCCAGGTCGTGGAGGTGGGCGCGATCGGGGTCGCCGATGTGATCGGCGCCGCCTCGCTCGTCCTCTCCGAGGGGGCCCTCGCCAAGCTGCAGGAGAGGCTGGGCTGATGGACGCCCGCAACATTCTCATCCGGCCGGTGATCTCGGAGAAGAGCTACGCGCTGATCGCCGAGGGCAAGTACACCTTCCGCGTCGACGATCGTGCTCACAAGACACAGATCGCGCAGGCGGTCGAGGAGGTCTTCGGCGTCGATGTCGCGGCGGTGAGAACCGCCAAGGTGCGTGCCAAGCCGAAGCGCAGGGGCCTGCACCAGGGCCGCACCCGGGCCTGGAAGAAGGCGGTCGTCCAGCTTGCGCCGGGCGAGCGAATCGAGCTGTTCGAGGGCGCGGAGACCGCGTAGAGCCATGCCGAACCGCAAAACGAAACCAACCAGCCCCGGCCGCCGCTTCGCGACCTATCCGCTGCGTGAGCAGCTGACCGCCTCCGAGCCGGAGCGCAAGCTGACCGAGGGCCTGCGCAAGTCCGGCGGGCGCAACGTGAACGGGCGGGTCACCTCCCGCCACCGTGGCGGCGGCGCCAAGCGACGCTACCGCCAGATCGACTTCAAGCGCCTCAAGGACGGGGTGCCGGCGAAGGTGGCGACGATCGAGTACGACCCGAACCGCAGCTGCTACATCGCCCTCCTGCACTACGCCGACGGGCAGAAGAGCTACATCCTCGCTCCGGCGCAGGTCGGCGTCGGCGACACCGTCCAGTCCGGCCCGGGCGCGGACATCACGGCCGGCAACGCGCTGGTCCTGCGCGACATGCCCACCGGCACGATCGTCCACAACGTCGAGATGATTCCGGGCCAGGGCGGCAAGCTCGGCCGCGCCGCCGGCACCGCGATCCAACTCGCGGCGAAGGAGGGGGACATGGTCACCCTGCGGTTGCCGTCCTCGGAGATGCGGCTGGTCCGCGCCGAGTGTCGCGCGACGGTTGGCGCTCTTTCAAACGCCGAGCACC
>CAZHZI010000147.1:0-4934 GCA_964536955.1 uncultured Conexibacteraceae bacterium | reverse complement strand
TATGGCGCCGGAGGGCCAGGCACACGCGATTCTCGGGGTTGGTGTAGTTCAGGAGCAGTGCATCCGGCGAGAGCCGCTCGACGTCACATCCGATCTCCACCATGAGCGGGACCGAGCGGAGCGTGTGGGACAGGCCACCGGGGCCGCCGTTCTCGGACAGGACGCTCGCGAACCCGTGCTTCAGCGCGAGCTCGTGGTCCATTCGCCAGCTCGCCAACCGGTCGACGGCGACGGAGGTCACCACGAAGTCGGCGCCGGGCAGGGCCTCCAGGCGGTCACCGGTCGATCGGACGTCCACATCCCAGCCGGCGGCAGCGTTGAGCCGTTCGGCGAGCCTCGCCATGTGGCGGAGAGCCCCGGGATTGACGTCGACGAGCCAGAGCTCTGCGCCGCGGAACTCGGGGAGGCGGAACAGGTCGCGCAGGAGGTCGATCCCGAAGATGACGCTGCCGATACCGATTGCGACGAGCTTCGTCGCCGGGCGGGCTAGCGGCGGCGGACCTGGGGTCGGAGATGGGTCGGCTCGATCCGGACCTCGTCCACCTCGTCCGGCCCCGACGACGTTGTCGTCCTGCGGGTCGGCTGCTGACTGCCCCGGAAGCTCCACGTCACCCCGTCCTCTTCCTGGACGCCTCGCGGCCAGGGCATCGTCGCTCGCCACCAGCCTTCGCTGTCGCCACCGTTGACGAGGGATCCAAGCTGCCGGGACCCCCGGCGGTCGAGCCAACCGAGGAGGAGGGCGAGGGGCGCCGCCGCGAGGCTGAGCGCGACGAGGGCGAGGACCAGGTTCATCGCTTGGGCTCCGGATCGAAGACCGTCCGAGCCAAATCCTACCCCCGCCACGGGATAGCCGGGGAGGGGTTGCATGAGAACGATTACATTCTCCGCTTGACGTCGCCGACCGTCATGGGCTATGACACCACAGGACAGGGTCCGAGGCGAGTATCGCCCGGACCGTTCGCGTGACTGGAGGAGGTCCACGCCGCCACGATTCGCTGCACGTCGTCCGGATGCCGTGACCATCCACGATGAGCGCAGAAGCCACAAGGAGGAGACATGAGTCCGTCGTCCGGACGCCGCCTGTTCCTGATCGTCGCGTCAATGCTCGCCCTGATAGTGGGAGCGTGCGGTTCGACCCCCGGAGGGAGCGTAGCGCCTGGCGCGAGCGCGGAGGGGACTCCCATCACGGGCGCCACCTGCGCGGCGAACGCCACCGTCGTCAAGTTCTGGACCAACCACGAGCCGCCAGACACGGACAGCTTCGCCAACATCGTCAACGCGTTCAATGCCGCGAACCCGGACATCTGCGTGAAGATGACCATCGTCCCCGGCAGCGAGACGAACATCGCCAAGCTGCTTACCGCGATCCGCGGCAATGTCGCCCCGGACGTGTACGACGCAGACCGATTCACCGTGCCCCAGCGCGCTGCCGAGGGAGTGCTCGACGTGCTGCCCGACGATGTGGCTGCATTGAAGAGCGAGCACCTCGAGTTCGCCTGGAACGAGACCCAGTACCAGGGCAAGACCTATGCGATTCCGATCGATACTGACGCCCGAGCGCTCTGGTACAACAAGGACCTGATCACCGCTGCGGGCGAGGATCCGGCCCAGCTGGACATCTCGAAGGGCGCGCCGACGATCGAGCTCGTCACGAGGATCGCCGACAAGATCAACAAGAAGGACGCCAGCGGCAACTACGACGTCATGGGCTGGATGCCCGGCGGTCCCGGCAACAGCGGGCCCGGAGCATTCGACCAGGGCTGGCACTACACCTGGGGCTTCGTCTACGGCGGCAACTTCGCCGACCTCGCCTCGTGCAAGGTCACGCCGACCGATCCGGGCGTCGTCGCGGGCTTCCAGTTCATGTACGACTGGCAGAAGGCTCATGACCCGCAAGCCGTCGCTCGCTGGGTCAGCACCAACTGGACTCCCAATGCCGCCCAGTCGACGTTCCCGTTCTGGACGGGCAAGCTCGGCATGACGATCAGCGGCGACTGGCAGATCGCCAACGCCGCCAAGTACGCCCCGGACAAGAACTTCGGGTTCACCTATATCCCGGTTCCCAAGGCCGGCGATCAGCCGGCCACGTGGGCCGGCGGCTGGTCCGTGGCGCTGATCCCCGGCTCCAAGGTGAAGGACCAGGCCATCAAGTTCATGAAGTACATGGGCGGACCTGAAGGTCAGAAGGTGTACGCGAAGGAAACCACCCACCTTCCGACGATCAAGTCGCTGCTCCAGGACGCGTCGCTCTACGACGCGCAGCACAAGACGTTCCTCGACCTGCTCCCGGGTGCCCTCAACCGGCCGCCACTGGCCGTTGGTGCTCTCTATTGGGACGAGCTGACGCGGGCCCAGGGTGCAGTCGAGCTCAACACGCAGACGCCGCAGGATGCACTTGCGGCAGTCGAGAAGGCGGTTCAGCCGAAGCTCGATCAGGTCAAGTGCTGAGTCCTCGAATGTGAGTTCGTCGCGGGGACCGCTCGTCGGTCCCCGCGACGTTTAGGCAGCCGCCTTCAGCGAGGCATTTGATATGACGGCAGCCGCCACCAACGCGCGCCGCCGCGGTCCGCTCTTCGGGTTGGGCCCGACAGATCGCCGCAACCTGCGCTGGGGCCTGCTGTTCATCAGCCCGTGGCTGATCGGGTTCATCCTCTTCGGGATCTTCCCGATCCTCTACACCTTCTACCTCAGCCTCACGCGCTACACGGGCCTGCGCGAGCCGATCTTCATCGGCCCGGACAACTACCCACTGATGCTCGACGATCCGCTGTTCTGGACGTCCGCCTACAACACCCTCTACTACACGTTCCTGGCCGTTCCGGTCGGGGTCGTGGTGGCCATGCTCCTCGCCATGGCGATGAACCAGAAGGTCCGCGAGGTCGCGCTCTACCGGGCGATCTTCTACCTGCCCTCGATCTTGCCGGTCTTCGCGATCTCGTTCGTCTTTGTCGTTCTGCTGAATCCCGGCTATGGGCTCGTCAACTGGCTGCTCCAGAGCCTGGGCCTGCCGTCGCCCAACTGGCTGGGCGATCCGGCGTACACGAAGCTCGCACTCGTCATGATCGCCCAGCTGGGAGCCGGCCAATGGGCGCTGGTATTCCTCGCTGGCCTGCGCGGGATCCCGATCGAGCTGTACGAGTCGGCGGAGATCGACGGCGCGGGACCGGTCACGAAGTTCCGAAGAATCACGCTGCCGCTGATGACCCCGGTGATCCTCTACGACATCATCATCGGCCTGTCGTTCGGGCTCCAGGTGTTCACGTCCGCATACATCCTGACGGGCGGTGCACAGCGGGGCGGAGCGGGACCCGGCGACTCGCTCCTGACGTACGTCTTCTACATCTACCAGCAGGCGTTCCAGTACGGCTCGATGGGCTACGCCGCGGCTTTGTCGGTCGTCCTGTTTGTCGTAAGCGTGTTGCTTGCGGGCGCGGTGTTCCGGTGGGCACGAGGCTGGGTGTTCTACGGGGCCGAGGACGCCTGAGTGGCGACGAGAGAGATCACCCGGACCATTCCGGTGGCGGCTCCGTCGCGGCGCCGCTTCCGACGGCTGCTGACTGGATCGATCCTCCCGCGGGTCGTCCTGATCGCGTTCTGCCTCATTTTCATCACGCCGTTCTACTGGATGGTTGTGAGCGCACTCAAGAGCGTGCCCGAGTCAACCACCTTCCCGCCGACCCTCATCCCGCGCGACTGGCGCTGGCAGAACTTCGTCGACGCGGTCAACTTCATCCCATTCGGCCTCTTCGCGCTCAACTCGCTGATCATCACGATCGGGGCGACGATCGGGGCAATCCTCTCGAACACCCTGATCGCATACGGCTTCTCGCGGATCCGTTGGCCGGGCCGGAACAAGCTGTTCTATGTCTGCCTGGCGACGATCTTCCTGCCGTACCCCGTGGTCCTCGTGGCGCTCTTTGACATCTTCAGCAAGCTTCCGGCCTTCGGGATCCAGGGTGGTCAGTCGTGGATCAATACCTTCCTGCCGCTGATCGTCCCGGCGTTCTTCGGAAACCCCTTCTATATCTTCCTGATGCGCCAGTTCATGATGGGAATTCCGAAGGAGTTGTCGGACGCGGCGCGGGTCGATGGGGCCAGCGAGCTGCAGACGTTCTGGCACGTCATCCTGCCGCTGACGAAGCCGGCCGTCACGGTCATCGCGATCCTTGCGGCCGTGGCTGCTTGGAATGAGTTCCTGCTGCCGCTGCTGTACCTCCAGGAAAGTGACAAGTACCCGCTGGCAATCGGGCTGGCGTTCTTCACCAGTGAACACGACGTCGCCTACAACCTGCTGATGGCCGCCGCGACGCTCATCGTCCTGCCTGTCATCGTCATCTTCATCCTGGCCCAGCGGTTCTTCATCGAAGGGATCACCGTCGGCGGCGTGAAGGGTTGACGCCGGCGTGACCATTCGACCCAGCTTTCCGCCCGGCTTCGTCCGGGGTGACGTGGTCGCGACGGTCGCGGGCAGCGAGATCTCAGCCGAACACGTCGACCGACGCGTGGCCGAGATGCGGCGCGGGCCGCGCGGCCGGCACATCCCGCCGGACGGCGTGGGCGGTTTGGAAACCGTCCGCCGGTGGGTTGTCCAGGAGCTCGTCACGGAGGCCGTCGTCGCTCACGAAGCTCGCGTGGCCGGGATCACCGACGTCGCGGGCCTCGTGGCGCACGTGACGGCTGACGTGACCGTCCCCGAAGGCGAGATCCGAGCGTACTACGACCGCAACCTGGATCTCTACAAGCGTTCCGGTACGCGCGGGGGTTCGGCATTTTTCGTCCCGTTCGAGGAAGCTCGTTCGGCGATCGAGGAGGACCTTCTCTTCGCGGCGCGCGCCCGAGCCTTCGACGAATGGCTGGACCGTCGGCGCGGCGCTCTCGCCGTGATCGAGCCGGGATTCGAACATCCCGGGCATCCGGTCCACGGCGTCCCGAGC
>CAZHZI010000146.1:0-4958 GCA_964536955.1 uncultured Conexibacteraceae bacterium | reverse complement strand
GGCGCGGCGCTGGAGGCAGAGTCGGCGCGCGAGGTTCGGAAGACGGTGACCGTGCTCTTCGCCGTGTGGGGTGCATAAACTCGATTTCACCTGCAAATCAGGAAACTGGGTGACTGGCATCGAGTTTGCGCACCCAACACGGGCGCAGGTCGTACGGCGGCGCGCGCTCGCCCCGGGGAGCGCGAGGTAGCGCTGCTGGCGGCGACGGGGAAGACGAACCAGGAGATCGCCGTGGAGCTGTTCCTGTCCCGGCGCAAGTGCGCCGGCCGCGTGAAGCGAAGCGGGACGGCCGGCTCCCACATGAACCCGAACAGCACGTGCAGAGCCCTGGGCGCCACCCCGTCCTACGATTGAGACCGGAGCACCGACCTGACCATCGCCGTGCGCGACTCGGCGGAAGCCGAGCCGGCGGTGTGGACACTCCGCTGCGACCCGCCCGGCAGCAACCACCCGGACCCAGAGGCCGCCTGCCGCGCGCTCGCCGCCGCGAATGACCCCCTTCGCGCCAACTCCGAAGGACCGGCTGTGCGCCCAGGTCTACGGCGGCCCGCGGACGGCGACCATCGAGGGCACCTGGCGCGGCCGGCGCATCTCCGCGTCGTACCAGCGCACCGACGGATGCGACATCGCCAGGTGGGACGCTCCGACCGCCGTCTTCCGCCGCGAGCTTTACAGGCGGATGAGGCACCCTCCTTGCGCCCCTCACATCGCGCGCTTTGATCGCCCTGGATCCTTACTGCTGGTCTGGGCTCCGGTCGACACTGGGAGGGACTGGAGCGGGCCTCTGAGGACAGCCCAGCTGCGAATTGGAGTTCTACGGCCTACAGGTGTCAGGGTGAGTCCACAAGTGTGATTTTCACCCTACTCACCTTCGATGAACGAGCCCCCGAGCCAGGTAGCCCGCGACCGTCCAAACGCGGTCGCCCTCGTCCCCGGGTATGACGCCGACGGTGACGAGCGCCTGCCCGTTCGGGGTGAGCGCCATCTCATAGGCCGTCGCGCCGTCGCGGAAGTAGCTGCCGCTGCCGTACGACGACTCCGCCGCGCGGTTCCCCGAGGCGTCGTACGCGAGCGTCGTGAGGCCCACCGACGCCCCGGTCCGGGTGATCTACGATCGCCGCGCCCTCGAGCTGCCGGGAGCGGTCGAGCAGGTCAGGCGCTACGTCTGTGGTTACTACAGCTAGGGGCACGAGCGCCGGTCGGGACGCGCTCGTCGAGCGCGACGCGTCAGGCGAAGCGGTGCGCGAGCACCCTGTCGATGATCCCGTACACCACAGCTTCCTCTGCGGTCATGAAGTAGTCGCGCTCCATGTCCTTGGAGACCTTCTCGAGCGGCTGCCCGGTGTGCTGAGCGATCAGCTCCTCCATCCGCCGCTTGAGCGCGATCGTCTCCCGCGCCTGAATCTCGATGTCGCTCGCCTCGCCCTCGAAGCCGCCCCAGAGCTGGTGGATGAGGATCTTGGCGTTCGGGAGCGCCATCCGCTTCCCCTGCGCGCCGCCGGCAAGGAGGAGCGCTCCCATCGACATCGCGATCCCGACGCAGATCGTCGTGATCGCGGGCTTGACGAACTGCATCGTGTCGTAAATGGCCAGGCCATCGTAGACGGAGCCGCCGGGGCAGTTGATGTAGAGCGCGATGTCCTTGTCGGGGTCCTCGGACTCGAGATGCAGCAGCTCGGCGATCGTCAAGTTCGCGATCTCGGCATCGACCGGAGCGCCGAGGAAGATGATCCGCTCGTTGAGGAGGCGCGAGTAGATGTCGAACGCACGCTCGCCGTGCGCGGTCTGCTCGACCACCATCGGAATCAGCGGGCTCATGCGGGCTCCTTGCTGCCGGGGTCGACACCTTCATAGCACCGGAGGTCGCCTCGTTCACGCCGCTTCCCACGCGTCGTCCGCTGCCTCCGGTTGAGACGCCAGCGAGCGGGTTTGCCGACTACTTCTTCGGCCGCCCCTTCCCAAGCATCAAGATCGACCTGAGCGCCTTGGCCAGCCTGGACAGCGTCACCATGGGCAATCCACCTCCTTTCCGTTGGCGGCTCACACCGCCCGCGCAGCGTAGCGCTGCCAGAGCCTACTTCTCCAACCAAGCGGCTGAGGCAGGGAGGTGATTGTCGTCGCCCCAGTCGTCGGCGAGGTGTTCGATGATGAGGAGGCCGCGGCCTAACTCCTGGTCGTGGTTCCCGCCGAACAGGATCGGGCCTGCCTGGCCTCGGGCGGCGTCGGTGACAGTGATCCGGAGCCTCTTCCCCTGGCGCTCATAGCTGATCCCGACTTCGTCGTTATCCTGGCTTCCGTGCCGGACTGCTGCCTAGCCTGCGAGCCCGATCGCCACCACGATCAGCAGCACCTTGCCGAACGGTTGATGGACGATCGTCTTGAGCGCACCCTGCTGGTTCGCGGTCTTGCCGCCGACGCCGAGCGCGAGCTTGACGGAGAGGATCCCGATGATTCCGTAGATCAGTCCGCCCGGCGGCTCAGCGCTGCCGACTGGGCATGAGCCTCGTCAGGCGCTGCTCGCCAGCACCGCGTCGAAGGCCTCGAGCACGCGGGCCGCGACCTCGCGCGTCCCGTTGACCCCCATCAGGCCGACCCGCCAGACGGGCACCGACGGGTCGAGCGCGCCGCCGACCTCGATGCCGTGCTCGTGCAGGAGGCGCCGCTGCACCTCGCGGCCGTCGACGCCCTCGGGGATGCGGACGGCCGTGAGCTGCGGAAGCTGGAAGCGCTCGTCGGCGAGGAACTCGAGCCCGCGCTCCCGCAGCCCCGCCTGGAGGGCGGCACCCGCCTCCGCGTGGCGGAGCCAGCGGGCCTCGAGCCCCTCCTCGAGCAGAAGCCGCAGCGCCTCGTGGAGGGCGTAGATCAGGGAGGCCGGGGGAGTGTGGTGGTAGGCGGCCGGCCGCTCGACCCAGTAGCGGGCAAGGAGCGCGAAGTCGAAGGTGAAGGGGAGTGGCGCGCGGCGGGCGCGAATGCGCTCGAGCGCGCGCTCGGAGAGCCGAACCGGCGACATCCCCGGCGGGGCGCCGAGGCACTTCTGGGTGCACGAGTAGCAGTAGTCGATCCCCCAGCGCTCCGGCTCGAGCTCGATCCCGCCCAGCGAGGTGACGCAGTCGGCGACGAGCAGCGTCTCGCCCGAGCGCAGGCCGGCGCCGAGGTTCTCGAGCGGCTGGCGCACGCCGGTCGAGGTCTCAGCCTGGACGACCGCGACGGCACGCGCCTCGGGATGAGCACGGACGACCTCGAACAGGCGCTCCTCGGGGACGTGATCCCCCGGGGCGACTACGACCTCGACCACGCGCGCGCCATGGCGGGTTGCGACCTCGGCGATCCGCCGGCCGAAGTAGCCGGCGATACCGACGATGACCGTCTCGCCCGGCTCGAGCAGCGCGGCGAGGCCGGCTTCCATCCCGGCCGTCCCGGTCGACGAAAGCGGGAACGCCAACCCGCGCTCGCAGCGGTAGACGGCCTTGAGCATGCCGACGACCTCGTCGAGAACCCGGATGAAGTCCGGATCGAGGTAACCGAGCAGCGGCTTGCGCATCGCCGCGATCACCCGCTCGTCGACGTTGGTCGGCCCGGGCCCGCAGAGCAGGCGAGCCGGCGGGTTCAGAGAAGCGGCCGCGCCCACCCCGTCACAGTAGCGAGCACGCGTCACGGGTGAACCCTGCGCAGGGCGGCCTGTCTCGTCAATCAGCTGTTCCCGCGCAGCGGTGCCAGCCGCGAATTCTGACCCCCGCTCCACGACTCGCTATCACAGGCGCAGCGAAAGAAGGCGGGTGTCTCACCGATCGCCGTGCCTGCAGATCGAGCAGACGACCTTGACGAGAGCATCAGCGATACCGGCGGAGGATGGTCGCGCTAACCTCTCCCAACAGCACGGCAAGCCCGAACCGAGAGAGGAGCGAGACGCAGATGAGCGCTCACGTTGGAGACAGGATCGTCGTCGAGTCCGAAAGAGCCTCACAGCCGAGCCGGGCAGGAGTGATCGAGGAGGTGCTCCACGAAGATCCTTCGCGCGTCCGCGTCCGGTGGGAGGACGGGCACACCAGCATCCTCACGCCGTCTGCTGGCGTCGCGAGGATCACTCCCCAGAAGACCCGGACCAAGTCGTAGCCGGCGCGACGCAGGCGGACCTCCGCAAGCCCCCGACAAGAGGGCTCGGTTTCCCAGCACGAGCGCGGGCGAGGGTAACCCCAAGGTGGCCTCTCGCCCGGATACCCCAATTCACGGGAGCAGACGCCCGAAGCCCAAAATGCTGCGATGGACCTTGGTGCCGCCCTGTGGGGTGCGCAAAGTCGGTTCGCACACCACAGGCACCCATCAAGTGCGCCCTTGACAGCGAGAACTCGTCGTGAGAGCTTCGTCCATGCCAAGCCCTGCGGGCCCTCGGGTTCGTAGGGACTCGGCATTTGAGGGGCGTTGCTGCCGGATAGCCGCCCGCCGATCTCTTCGTCTCTGCGCCGAAGTGCAGTGACCCCCCAGCTTTCTCGGCTGGTGATCACTCGCATCTTGTCGACCTGTGCGAATCCTTCCCGCATGGCTCCGTCTGTTTCGGTCTATTTACGTGGATACGGCGATCTGCCGTAGGTTTCGGCAGTTCCGGCGCCCGGTGAAGGAAGCAGACGGTACGAGGTTTGCGCCCGTTTCAGGCACTGAACAGGCACTGGGCTCGTTTCCAAGATGGAAAACGCCCTGAAGGGTGCCATTACTCCGGTCGCGTCTTCTTTGGGTGAGGACTGCGAGGATCGGTGGCATGTTCTTCTCGTTCCTCTACCTCGCTGTTCGGGCTCTGCTCGGCCTGCTCGTTCGCAGCCGCCGTGGCCCGGACGTCAAGGACATCGAGCTGATGTGCTCCGCCACGAGCTCGAGGTCCGGCGCCGCCAGCTCGGGCGGCCGAAGCTCCAGCCCGCCGATCGCGCCCTGCTCGCGGCTGCCGCTTGCTCCCTGCCGCGGTCATC
>CAZHZI010000145.1:0-5036 GCA_964536955.1 uncultured Conexibacteraceae bacterium | reverse complement strand
GTCGTCGGTCTGGCAGTCATAGAAGAGGTAGGCGTCCTTGGGATCGCGTGGGCGCAAGGCCGGGACCATCTCCAGCACCTCGTCGCGATGGATCGTGCGGTGGCGATCGGGGGACCAGTAGACGCCTTCGTCCTCCTCTCTGGAGGCGCGCATCTCGCGGCGGCTGCGACCGACCCGCGTCGTCGCCATCACGTCGTACATGTTGAGGCCGAGGCCGACTCTGCGGTCGCGACGCTCCTCGCCGAAGGCCGGAACGAGGAACGGGGTCGGGTAGACGAGATGCGGCGCGAGCCGGACCATCAGCTGGCGTTCCAGCAGCGCCTCCCGAACCAGCCCGAGGTCGAGGTTCTGCAGGTAGCGGAGGCCGCCGTGGACCATCTTCGAGGAGCGGCTGGAGGTTCCCTGGGCGTAGTCGCCGCGCTCCAGCAGGGCGACCGAGTAGCCGCGCGAGGCGGCGTCGAGGGCGACGCCGGCGCCGGTGATGCCGCCACCGATCACGACGACCTCGAAATGCCGGCCGGCGATCGCCTCGATTGCTGCGGCCCGGGTCAGCATCAGTCGAGGTAGGCGGTCAACTGCTCGACGGGAGGCCGCTGCGGCGCTTCCTTGCCCTGGCGCGGATGGCCGAGGTGCAGCAGGGCGACGAAGCGCTCCTCGCCGGCAAGGCCGAGCGCCGCGCGACCCTCGTCGGCGCGCAGCAGGCCGGGGGTGCGCCAGTAGCCGGCGAGCCCGCGAGCGTGTGCGGCGAGCAGGACGATGTAGGCGGCGACCGCGGTGGCATGCAGGTCCTCCTCATCCTGGACCGGCTCGCCGCTGAGCGCGCAGGAGACGACGACGAGCGTCGGGCAGCGCTCGAGCTTGGCCGCGCCTTCCGGCCCGGCCACCTCCTTCAGGCGCTCCAGCGCGGCCGGCCCGATCACCCGGAAGCGCCATGGCGCGGTCAGATGATGGTTGGGCGCCCAGCGAGCGAGTTCGAGCAGCTCGTCCAGCTCTTCTCTCGGGATCGGCTCGGAGGAGAACGCCTTGTGGGTGCGGCGGCTGCGGATCGCTGTCTCGACGTCCACAGCACGAGCGTATAAGCCCGCGGCCGGCGGGCTACCAGCCGTAGCGTCGGCGCAGCAGCCACCAGGCGGCGCCGAAGGCGACCGTTCCGAAGCCGAAGCCCAGGGCGGCGGCGCCGATCGGGCTGCCGCTGTCGTCATCGCCGGTGGTGTCGGTTGATTGCTCCGACGCCAACGGCTCCGGCTGGGTGGGGTTGGACCCCTCCCTCTCTCGTCCCCCCGCTGTGGAGGGTGGGGCTGTCGCCTCGGACGCGGGCGGGCGGGGGGCCGCAAAACGTTCGGGAGGGGCACCAACCCCGCCCTTCGCGTCCGGGGATGCGGTGGCCGCGGGCGGAGATGCTGACGAAGAGCCAGGAAACGAGGACTGGTCGATAGCCCCGCCAGAAGGCGCGGTGCTCTTGGAGGGAGAGGGTCGGGAAGTTCGGGGGGGCGGGGAGAGTGGGAAGGACTTGCCGGCTACGGCGACGAGGATCTGGCCGGTCACCCAGACCGGTGTCTGGTCGCTGGAGGCGGAGTAGCGGTAGTGGCCGTCGCTCGCCCGGCGGGCGGCGAGGTAGTCGTAGGGGCTGTCTCCGCCGCGGCGAAACGAGTCGGGATCGGCGCCGACGGCGATAAGGCCCTGGACCGCCCAGCCGGTGGACTGGGCGTTGATCGGGCCCGAGCCGCCGAGGGGGAACCCTCCCCCGGGGCGCTGGGCGTTGCGCAGATAGGCGAGGCCGCGCCTGGCGGCCTTCGTCTCCGGCATCGCCTGCATCACGGCGCCGGTGCCGTCGGCGGTGCTGGGGGAGCCGGGGACGTCGCCCCATCCCCCGTCCTCGTTCTGCACCTTGCTCAGCCACCCCAGCGACTTGCCGAGGACATCCGTGGCGCCGGCCTCACGCAGGGCGATGACGCTGAAAGCGGTCGAGTTGGGCCAGCCCTCGAAGGAGCCGTTTCTGCGGCGACGATCGATCAGCTCGGCGACGAGGTTGCGCCCGGCAAAGGAGCGGGGGTCGACACCGGCGCCTTGCAGGGCGAGGATCGTGCGGGCGAGGTCGCCGCTGCTGCCGACCTCCTCCTCGGCGTGGCGCAGGAAGTCGACTGGAGTGCGGCCGCGGCGGGCCACGTCGAGTGGGTTGCGGCCCGCCGCCTCCAGCCCCAGCATCGCCCAGCCGGTCGTCGCGGCGCTGGAGTCGTCGGCGGGTGAGGACCCGAAACCGCCGTCGGCGTTCTGGGCTGAGATCAGCCAACCGGTCGCCCTCCCGGCGTCGGAGGCCGGGGCCGGGGCTGGGACGATCGAGGGAACGAGAAGCGCCAGCAGCAGAGCAGTCGCCACGGCGGGGGCGGGGGCGCGCCACTCGAACCGCGTCCGGAAGCGGGTGAGCATGCGGACCATTGCCGGGCCGGCGATCAGCGCCAGGGCAACGTTGCCGATCGCGTGCGCGGCGTCGAACGGAATGGCGCGCGCCTGCAGCGCAAGGAAACGCTCCAGCGAGAGGTCGCCGCCATAGGTCGCCATCAGGGAGAAGTTCAGCAGGGCGCCGTAGGCGATGCCGGCGGCGCCGCAGGCCGCCGCCAGCGTAAGGCGGCTCGCGTTGCGGCCGCCCAGCGCCAGCACCGCCCCGAGGATCCCGCACATTCCCCACCCCGCCATCTGCCACGGCGTCCAGGGACCCTGGCCGAACCAGAAATTGGAGACAAGCGCCGCAAGGGCGCCGACGGCGAAGCCGGGTGCGGCGCCGAGCGCATAGCCGGCGAAGATGACGATGTCGGTCGTCGGCTTGACGTTGGGGAAGGCGGCGAAGGCAATACGGCCGGCGATCGCCAGCGCTGCGAGGGCGGCGACCAGCGCCACCACCTGGGATGGCGGGCGGGAGCGCTCATACCAGGCGAAGCCGCCGAGGATCACCGCCATGACGATGAGGAAGCTGGCGGTCTCCCAGGTCACGCCTCATCGCCTTCCGCCAGGACAGCGGCGCCCTGCTCCGGCGTGATGACTCCCGGCAGATCGAGCACCCGCGCGACCTCGGTGGCGAAGTACCAGCCGCCAGAGAGGACCTCGGCGACGGGACCGTCGGCAATCACCTGACCGGCGCCAAGGAGGACGACGCGCTCAGCGAAGGTGGCGGCAAACTCGACGTCGTGGGTGGCGACGACGACGCCGGCACCCTGCCTCGCCAGACCCTCGATCAGGCCGACCAGGTCGTCCTTGCGGGCGCGGTCCATGCCGCGGGTCGGCTCGTCGAGCGCCACCAGACTGGACAGCTCGCCTCCCTCCATCCGGCCCGCCAAGGCGATCGCCAGCGCCAGCCGTTGCCGCTCGCCACCTGACAGGTCGCGTGGGTCGGCATCGACCTCATGCTCCAAGCCGACGACCCTCAACGCCGCCGAGCCCTCCTCGCCGGGAAGCTCATCCCCCACACGCTCCCGCACCAGATAGTCACCGGGATTCTGGGTCAGGAGCGCAATACCCCCCGGCACCTCCACCCTGCCCCGTACCGGGTCAACGAGCCCCGCAGCGGTCCGCAACAACGTGCTCTTGCCCGCTCCGTTTCGACCCATCAACGCGACCCGTTCTCCTCGATTGACGCGAAGGTCGATCCCCCGCAGCACGTCGTAGCCGGCGTCGTCCCTTTCGAGTTCAACCCACAAGTCCTCAGCATCGAGCGCACGCTCGGTAGATGGGGTGTCGGACTCCTGAGGAGGGGGTCCGACACCCCTCCCCAAGAGTGCGGTCGTTTCAAGAATCTTGCGCGCGTCGCGGACTCCTACGGGTAGGGGGTCGATGCCACAGAGCGAAAAGAGGCGGGCGGCGGGAGTCTCCAGTGCTGTATCCGCTTGCTGCGCCCAGGAGAGAAAATCCCGAGGTGAACCGTCGAAGGCCATGACGCCCGTATCCATTGCGATGACCCGGTCAGCCGCGGCAAGACAACGCTCCAAACGGTGCTCGGCGAGAAGGATCGCGACGCCCCACTCCTCGTTGAGGCGGCGCAGGAGCCAGATCAGCTCGTCGCCGGCAACCGGATCGAGTTGGGAGGTTGGCTCGTCGAGGAGAACCAGCTTCGGGCGCGTTACGAGAGCGGCCGCCAGCGCCACTCGCTGTAGCTCTCCACCGGAGAGGGTGTCGACGGTCCGGTCGAGGAGGTGCGGGATCGCGAGGGCCAGGGCCACTTCCTCGACGCCGCGGGCGCGGGAAGCCGGCGGGTCGCCGCGCATTTCCAGGGGCAGCTCAATCTCGGCCGCGACGGTTGTGGATACGACCTGCGTCTCGGGGTCCTGGGCGACATAGCCGACTACCGATGCAAGCTCGCCCGGGCCGGAGGCGATCGCGTCGAGGCCGGCGACGCTGACGTTGCCGGAGATCTCGCCACCGTGGAAGTGCGGGACGAGGCCGCACGCCGCTCTCAGGAGCGTCGACTTGCCGCCGGCGGAGCGGCCGGCGAGGATCGCGAACTCTCCGCCCCCGAGCTGGAGGGAGACGTCATCCAAGGCCGCGCGGGCCACGTCGGGGTAGGAGTAGGTGAGATTCTCCATCGAGAGGGCAGGAGTCGTACGAGACCGGGTCGTCAGCTCAGGCACGGGATGCCTCCAGGGGGCGAGGCCGGGTGGGGCGGGCGACCGGCGGTCCCATTTGACTCGGGCGCGCCAAGCGGCGGGGTTTTCGGCGCAGAGGCGCCAGGCCGGCCAAGATCACCAGCGCTGAGAGAACCAGGGTCGGGAGGCTCACGCCAATCTCGATCGTCGGATAGGCGCTGAAGTCATCGGCGCCAAGCAGCTTTCCGGCAATCGCGGCGAGGAGCACCAGCGCGCCGACCGCGTAGAAGCGGGCGTCGTGGCGGGTGCGGGTTCGGCGGCGTTCGGCGGGCGGGGCTTGGAGGCTGTAACCGCGTAGCTCGAGGGTCGCCGCAACATCGACGGCACGGTCGAGAGAGCCGGCCAGGAGTCGGCGAGCGAGGGGCGCACGGCCGGCCGGGGCGGCGCCGGGGCCGCGCAGGC
>CAZHZI010000144.1:0-5037 GCA_964536955.1 uncultured Conexibacteraceae bacterium | reverse complement strand
CCGTGGACGCCGCGAACCTGTTGAAGCCGATGCTGGCCCGCGGGGAGCTGCGCGCGGTCGGCGCCACCACCCTCGACGAGTACCGCAAGCACATCGAGAAGGACGCGGCGCTGGAGCGGCGCTTCCAACCGGTCTACGTCGACGAGCCCGACATCGCCGACACGATCGCGATCCTGCGCGGGCTGAAGGAGCGCTACGAGGTCCACCATGGCGTGCGGATCGCCGACTCGGCGATCGTCGCCGCGGCGACTCTCTCGGAGCGCTATATCGCCGACCGCTTCCTGCCCGACAAGGCAATCGACCTGATCGACGAGGCAGCCTCGCGGCTGAAGATCGAGATCGACTCGATGCCGACCGAGATCGACGAGGTCGAGCGGCGCATCCAGCAGCTGGAGATCGAGCGTGAGGCACTGAAGAAAGAGAAGGACGAGGCGTCGAGGGCGCGCCTGGAGGCGATCGAGGCCGAGCTGGCAGAGCTGCGTGAGCGCTCTGGCGAGATGAAGGCCCGCTGGCAGAACGAGAAGGATGCCATCGAAGCGATCAAGGCGGCGAAGGTGCGGCTCGAAGAAGCGAACCGCGAGGCCGAGCGGGCGGAGCGCGACGCCGACCTCGAACGCGCAGCGAAGCTGCGCTACGGGGAGATCCCGGAGCTGGAGAAGACGGTTGCCGACCAGGAGGCGCGACTGGCCGAGCTGCACGCCGGCGGCGCCACGATGCTGACCGAGGAGGTGACCGAGGAGGAGGTCGCCGAAGTGGTCGCAAAGTGGACCGGGATCCCGGTCAGCCGTCTGATCGAAGGCGAGGTCGAGAAGCTGATCCACATGGAGGAGCGCCTGCATGAGCGGGTGATCGGCCAGGACGAGGCGATCGCCGCCGTCTCCAACGCTCTGCGCCGCTCCCGAGCCGGCCTCTCCGACCCCAACCGGCCGATCGGCTCCTTCCTCTTCCTCGGCCCGACCGGAGTCGGAAAGACCGAGTTGGCGAAGGCCCTGGCGGAGTTCATGTTCGACTCCGAGCAGGCGATCGTCCGCCTCGACATGTCCGAGTACATGGAGAAGCACACGGTGGCGCGCCTGATCGGGGCGCCGCCCGGCTACGTCGGCTACGAGGAAGGTGGGCAGCTGACCGAGGCCGTACGGCGGCGACCCTACGCCGTGGTCCTGCTCGATGAGATCGAGAAGGCCCATCCCGACGTCTTCAACACCCTGCTTCAGATCATGGACGACGGGCGGCTGACCGATGGCCGGGGGCGCACGATCAGCTTCACCAACACCGTCCTGATCATGACCTCCAACGTCGGCAGCGACCGGATCGTCGCCGAATCGGTCGACGAGAGAATTCGCGAACAGATCGAGGAGGTCCTGGCGACGACCTTCAAGCCTGAGTTCCTCAACAGGATCGACGACACGGTGATCTTCCATCGGCTCTCCAAGGAGGACATCGACCGGATCGTCGAGCTGCAGGTCGAACAGCTGATCGGCCGGGTCCGCGAGCGCGGGATCGAGGTCGAGCTGACCGACGACGCGCGGGCCCTGCTTGGCAACCTCGGCTACGACCCGACCTACGGCGCCCGCCCGCTGAAGCGGGTGATCCAGAGGCAACTGATCGACAAGCTGGCGCTGAAGATCCTCGAAGGGGAGTTTCGCGAGGGAGATGTGGTGCGGGTCGACATCGAAGGCGGAGAATTGGTGTTTGGGGTGCATACTCAAGTCGCCTGAGGCAGGCTCCGACAACAAGAACAGCTGGCTGATTCCGAGAACTCCACAACGATGTCGAAGCAGATCCAACCGCCGACACGGCTGCGCTCCTCCCTCGCCAACGCGGCCTGGGCGGTAGAAGATCGCGTAATCGTCGGAGGGGCGGACTTGGTGGGCGGCCTCGTCGACGTCCTCAAATGGCCGTTCGAGCGGATCGCCTGGGCAGCCGAGCGGTGGCTGATCTGGCCGCTCGAGGAGCGGATCAGCGGCTGGAGTGGGACGCCTCGCGCCGCCGCCCTCGCACTGGTCGCGATAGCGGCGGTCGGCGCCGGCGTTGCCGGATTGCTCTGGGCCGCACCCGACAAGGACAGCGCCTCGGTCAGCCGCCCAGCGGTTACGCCGAGCGGGCCACCGGTCGCCACCCCACCGGCACCGGAGCCGGAGGCCGCAAAGGACGTCCTCCGGGGAGCCACTCCCGTCTTCAAGCCCGAAGCCGGCGGTGGGGTCTCCAAAGTCGCCGGCGCGGAGGCCGTGCCCGCGCCAACCGCGACCGCCGACTCCGCCGCCACACCCACCCGGCCTGCCCAGGTCCCCCCAATCACAGCCCCGGGAGGGCCCGCCGCGATGAAGGTGGCGCGGCAGTTCGCCCAGGCCTTCGTCCTCTATGAGACCGGCAATGAGGCTGCCGAAGTCCGCGCCGTCTTCCGCCAGACCGCGACGCCGCAGCTCTCCCGCTCGCTGCTGCAACGGCCGCCGCGACAGCCGGCGAGCGGCAACGTGCCGAAGGCCAAGGTGCTGAACGTGGTGCCGGGGCCGCGACTCGGCGCAATCTTCACGGTGAGCGCCTCACTCCTGCGAGTCGGCGTCACCAGCGAGCTGCGAATCGACCTGCAGAAGACGGAAGACGGGCCCAAAGTGACTAGCGTGCTCGGCTGATGGGGCGCCTGCGCAACACTCTCGTGCTTGCCGCGGCCGGGACCGTGCTGGCGGTGCCGAGCGCATGGGCGGTGGACGCGCCGCTCACCCAACCGGAAGGCAGCGCCACACCGGCGCCCGCTCCGCTCGTCCAGCAGGGCGACACGCTCGCCGCGCCTCCCGTCGCGCCGGTGGATCCACAGGACAGCGGCGGCACCTCGGTCGGCGCCAAGCCCGAGCCCGAGCCGGAAAGCCCGCCCCCCGCGTCCGAGCCAAGCGCCGGCGCCGTGTCCTCCTCGCCGAGCTTCGCCATTCCGTCGATCCCGACCTCCAGCTGCGCCGTCTCCGGCGTGCCACCTGTACTGATCCCGCTCTACCAGCAGGCCTCCGACGCCTACGGGCTGGGGGCGCAGGGGCCGAGCATCCTGGCTTCGATCAACGGAATAGAGAGCGCCTTCGGCTCCAACATGGGGCCCTCCTCGGCCGGGGCGATCGGCTGGATGCAGTTCATGCCGTCGACCTGGGAGGCCTATGGGGTCGACGCCAACGGCGACGGCGTCAGCGACCCCTACAACCCCGAGGACGCGATCTTCTCCGCCGCCAGCTACCTCAGCGCTGCCGGGATGCCGGTGGACACCTACAGCGCCATCTTCGCTTACAACCATGCCGACTGGTACGTCGCCGAGGTGCTGGCCAACGCCGCTTGCTATGGCTCGCTCGGCGGTGGGGTCGACGGCGCCTTCGCGCTGGCGCCGCAGCTGCAGGTGCTCAGCTGCGAGCCGCCGCCGGCCTGGCGGAAGGACGTGCCGGACGAGTACATGAGCGCCTTTGAGGATGCTGCCGCTCGCTACGAGCTTGGCCGCAGTGGAGTCTGGGCGCTGGCTGCCGTGGCGCGCCTGGAGTCGCGGTTCGGCCACGGCATGAGCGGGAAGCAGCTTCGCGAGAGCGGTCCGCTCGGGCTCGATCCGACGGAGTGGAGCCGCTACGCCGTAGACGGCGACGAGGACGGCCGGATCAGCCACGGCGCTCCGGCAGACTCGGCGGCCACCCTGGCCCGCCTGATCTGGTCGAGCGGCAGCCTGCGGGCCGGCATCTTCGCCCACAACCAAGCCTCCTGGTACGTGCAGGCGGTGTTGGGAGAGGCGGACCGCCTGGAGGGTCGCTGCGAGGTGAAGGCGATCGACTGGTCGGTGGCCCTGCCCGAAACATCCTTCGCGCCGATCAACTGGAACAACCTCACGCTTTCGAACGACCTCGAGCTGCGCGACCTGACCACCGGGGCGATCGACCCGCGTGTCGTCGGCCTGATCGGGGCAATCACCCGGGAGCACCAACTCACCATCTCCTCACTGCGCTCCGACCACTCGGTGCACACCACCAGCGGCAACGTCTCCAACCACTTCTACGGAAGGGCGATGGACGTCGCCGCCGTCGACGGCGTCTCCTGCACCGACACCGCGGCCGACGCGCCCTGCGCGAACCTCGGCCGCTCGCTGGCCTACCTGCCGGCGCCGGCGCACCCAACCGAGCTGATCTACTGCTTCGACCTCGACGGCGCCGGCCCGGCGTTCGCCCGTTCCGACCACTGTGACCATGTTCATGCGGGCTACGACGGCTGAGCGCCCGTAGACAGGCCCGCGGCTCCTCGCGTAACGTAGGGACGAACCCGCGAGAGGAGACTCCATGCCCATCTACGTGATGCTGACCAACCTCACCCCCGAAGGCGTACGGACGCTGAAGAACAACCCGGGGCGGGTGGCCGAAGTCAACAAAGAGGTTGAGCAGATCGGCGCGAAGGTAGTGGCGCAGTACGCGACGCTCGGCCAGTACGACTTCGTGACCATCGTCGAGGCACCCGACGAGAAGACGATAGCCAAGGTCTCGATCGAGCTGGGCTCGCGCGGGACGATGTCCAGCCAGACGCTGACCGGGCTGCCGGCCGACGAGCTGGCCGCCTCGCTGTAGGGCCGAGCGCTTGAAGGTCCTGGTCGTCGGGGGGGGCGGGCGCGAGCACGCGATCGTGCGGGCGCTGGGGCGCTCGGCTCATTCCCCCGAGCTGCTTTGCGCGCCGGGAAACGCCGGCATCGTCGCCGACGCCGAATGCCTGCCGAAGGTCGGCGCCGAGGATGTCGGGTCGATCGTCGGGGCGGTCAAGGAGCGGGCCGTCGACCTCGTCGTGATCGGGCCCGAGGCGGCGCTGGTGGCGGGCGCTGTCGATGCTCTGGAGGATGCCGGCGTGCCCGCCTTCGGTCCGAGCGCCGCCGCCGCCGGGCTGGAGGGGTCGAAGGCCTACGCCAAGCAGCTGATGAAGGAGGCCGGAGTGCCGACGGCCTCCCACGTGTTGCTGCGCAGCCGCGAAGAGGCAATGGAGCACTTGGCCTGCGCCTCCTACCCTGCCGTGCTGAAGGCCGACGGGCTGGCGGCG
>CAZHZI010000143.1:0-5042 GCA_964536955.1 uncultured Conexibacteraceae bacterium | reverse complement strand
CCTCCCAGCACGAGGTCGACATGCGTTACAAGAACGCGCTGGAGATGGCCGACGACTGCATGACCTACCGCATCGTGGTCAAGGAGATCGCGATGAAATACGGCTGGCACGCGACCTTCATGCCGAAGCCCCTGTTCGGTGAGAACGGCTCCGGAATGCACGTCCACCAGTCGCTGACCAAGGACGGCGGCAACGCCTTCTTCGACGCCGACGACCAGTACTTCCTCTCCGCCACCGCGAAGGCCTTCATCGCCGGCCAGCTGAAGCATGCCCGGGAGATTTCGCCGCTCTTCGCCCAATGGGTCAACTCCTACAAGCGCCTCGTCCCCGGCTATGAGGCGCCGGTCTATCTCGCCTGGTCGCGCCGCAACCGCTCCGCATTGATTCGCGTGCCGCTCTATCACCCCGGCAAGGAGGGAGCGACCCGGGCCGAGCTGCGCTGCCCCGACCCCGCCTGCAACCCCTACCTCTGCTTCGCCGGCATGCTGCAGGCGGGCCTGGAGGGCGTCGAGAAAGGCTACGAGCTGCCTGAGCCGATGGAGCAGAACCTCTACCACCTCTCTCCGGAGGAGCGCTCGCAGCAGGGAATCGAGCAGCTGCCGGCGACGCTCGGCGAAGCGATCGAAGTGGCGGCCGAGTCAGAGCTGGTGCTGCGCACGCTCGGGGAGCACACCTTCCGCCGCTTCGTCGAGATCAAGCGGCAGGAATGGGACGACTACCGCGTCCAGGTCACCCCGTACGAGATCGAGAACTTCCTGCCGGTTCTCTAGGACTTCGGTCGGCGACGTTCGGGCGGGATAGGACCGACGGCCACCAGAACTTCTCGCCGACCGCCAGCGCGATCGACGGCACCAGGACGCTGCGCACCAGGAAGGTGTCGAGCAGGACGCCGAAGGCGACGACGAATCCGATCTCGGTGAGGAAGACGAGGGGAAGGACCGCGAGGACCGAGAAGGTCCCGGCGAGGACGATGCCGGCGCTGGTGATGACGCCACCGGTGACGGCGAGGGCACGGAGGATGCCCTGCTCGGTGCCGTGCTTGATCGTCTCCTCACGGGCGCGGGCGATCAGGAAGATGTTGTAGTCGACGCCGAGCGCGACCAGGAAGACAAAGGCGAAGAGGGGCAGCGACGGGTCGGAGCCGGGAAAGTCGAAGATCAGCTCGAAAGCGAAGTAGCCGACGCCGAGCGCCGCCAGAAAGCTGAGGATGACCGTCCCGATCAGGATCAGGGGAGCGACGAGCGCGCGCAGCAGCCCGATCAGGATCAGCAGCACGACGACGAGCACGATCGGCGGGATCACCTTCGAGTCCCAGGCGGCCGCCTCGCGGACGTCGAACTCGACCGCGGTGGCGCCGCCGACGACCGTGCCCGGCGAAGTCGCCTGGGCGGCCTCGCGGATCGGCTCGATCAGGTCGAATGCCTCGGTCGAGTAGGGCTGCGGGTCGAGGGTCGCCTGCACCAGGACGCCCGGCGGGCCCTGAGCGACCGGCTGGGAAACCGACTCGACCCCGTCGACCTGGCTCACGGCTCGTCGCACGCTTTGCGCCTGGGCCGGATTGGGGACGATGATGTCGGTAGGCGCGGAGGCGCCGGCTGGGAAGCTCTTGCTGAGGATCTCCTGGCCGGCGACGGCCTCCACCTTGGTCCGGTAGCTGTCGTTCGTCGTCAGGTCGGTGGAGAAGAAGGCGAAGCCGCCGCAGAGGAGGAGGAGCAGCATGAGGGAGCCCGCCATGACGCGGCGCGGCGCAGCGGCGACGCGGTCGCCGACCCGTTTCCAGAAGCCGTGCGTCGCATCCGCGGTGTGCTCGAGCTTGTGGCGGCGTAGTTCGTATGGACGGAAGACGGCCCGGTCGAGCGGGCCGACGATCAGCGACGGGATCCGCCTGCCGCTGAGCCGGCGCAGGATCGCGTTCAGCAAGACGAGGGGCAGCAGCACCAGCACGACCAGGCAGGCGGCGACGACCAGGGCGAGCGCGCCGAAGCCGGAGCCTTCGACGATCCGTCGTTGGGACCAATCGGGGATCTCCTCCGGCGATGGAGCGGTCTCAGGCGTGTTGGGGACGAAGGGCCAGAAGGCGCGCCGACCGAAGATCGTCAGCAGGGCCGGCAACAGCGTCAGCATCGATAGCGCCGCGCAGAGAATGCCGAGGGCGCCGATCGGGCCCAGCCCGGCGGTCCCGTTGAGCTTGGCGATGGTCAGGCAGAGGAGCGCCGCGATCACGGTCGCCGCCGAGGCAAAGATCGCCGGCCCGGAGGAGGCGAGCGCGGTGCGCATCGCCTCGTGCCGGTCCACCGTCTTGTGCAGCTCCTCGCGATAGCGGGAGACGAGCAGCAGCGCGTAGTCGGTGCCGGCACCCAGCACAAGAATTGACATGATCGAGCTCGACTGGCCGTTGATGGTGACGCCGAGCTCCGAGATTCCGTACCCGACCGAACGGGAGAGGATCTCGGCGAATATCACCGCCACAAGGGGAATGAAGAAGAACATCGGCGAGCGGTAGATGACGATCAGCAGGAAGATGACCAGGCTCATCGCCGCCAGCAACAGCGTGCCGTCGATGGACTCGAAGACTTCGATTGCGTCGGCGGCGTAGCCGGCGCCGCCGGTGATTTTCACCTGCAGGCCGCCGCCGGGGTCGGAAATCGCCTCCCGCCAGTCCTGGATGGGGTCGAGGATGGTTTCCGCCTCACCGTCCCCGCGAAGGTAGGCGGTGACGATCGCGGCCTTGCCGTCCGTCGAGCAGACGGGACCGACAAAGGGCGCGTAGCCACCGGGCTGGTCGGGGACCGGGCTGGTCGGCCCGGCACAGCCCGCCGGCCCCTTGGCGGGGGCGGGCGGGCCGGCCTGGCGGCCACCGACCTTGCCGCCGGCGGCGGCGGTCGCTCCGTCACCGACGACCCCGGGGTAGCGGGTGCGCGTCAGCTGCCTCACCCCCTCGGCGATCGTGCGGCCGTCGGCGGCCGTCAACCCCGACTCCCGGCGGTAGACGATCACTGCCGGCGCGAGCTCACCAGCCTGGAGCGCCTCGGTGGCCTCCAATGCCTTGGTGGACTCGGCGTCGCCCGGCAGGAAGGAGGTCGACTCGTTGTCCTCGGCATCGCTGAACTTGCCGGGCAGGTTCGCCGGCCCGGCGGCGACGAAGATCGCGATGAACCAGATTGCGAAGACGACCCACTTCGCCCGGCGGCCTGCCGGGAAGGTGAAAAGTGAGCCGCGCACGCCGCCATCCTTGCAAACCCGGGCGGTGGGGCGGGGGCGCCCGACCCCTCCTCTTCAACCCCTCAGAGCAGGGTGGCCAGCTCTTCAGGGGTTGTGACTGGGGTCTGGCAGGTGAAGTGCTCGCAGACGTAGGCCGCCGGTTGTCCGGTCACCGTCGTTCTGGCTTGGAGTAGTTCCGGCGTTGTCGTGCCCTCGGGGCCGCCGGCCACGACCAGGTGGGGGCGGTGGTCGGAGCGGATTACCCTGGCGAGTGGGGCCAGGTCGTCGCCGATCAGGGCGACCTCCTTGGTGGGCGAGAGGTGGAAGTCGAGGGCGCGGAGCAGGTGTGCGAAGGCGTCAGGGTGGTCGGCGGCGGGTTTGCCGAAGAGGCGGAAGACACCCTCGGCCTGCTCCTCATAGCCGCGCTCGCCGGTCAGGGCGGCGAGGCGCAGCAGCCCCATCGCCGCCGAAGAGTTGCCGGACGGAATCGGGTGGTCACCCATCTCCTTGCGGCGCGCGATCAGCGCCTCATGGTCTTCGGAGGTCGAGTAAAAGCCGCCGCGCTCGGGATCGCCGAAGCGGGCGATCGTGATGTCGGCAAGAGCGCGGGCCTCCTCGAACCAGCGCTGCTCGAAGGTCGATTCGTAGAGGGTGAGCAGCGCCTCCAACAGGAAGGCGTGATCCTCGAGGTAGGCGTTGAGGCGAGCATCGCCGTCCTTGTAGGTGCGCAGCAGGCGGCCGTCGGCGTCACGCAGCCGGTCGAGCACGAAATCGGCGCACTGCCGCGCGGCTTCGAGGTAGTCCTCCCGCTCCAGCACGGCGCCGGCTTCGGCGAGCGCGACGATCATCAGCGCGTTCCAGGACGTGAGGCGCTTGTCATCGAGGCCGGGCCGGACGCGCTCCGAGCGCGCCTTTATGAGGGCGGCGCGGGAGGTGGCGAGGCCCCCGGGCTCGGGCGCTGTGGCGCCGCCCGGCAGATGAAGGACGTTCTCACCCTCGAAGTTGCCGCCTTCGCTGACGCCGTAGTGGTCGATGACCTCCTGCGCCGCATCGCCAAGCACTTCGCGGATCTGCTCCGGCGTCCAAACGTAGAAGCGACCCTCCTCGCCCTCGGAGTCGGCGTCGAGAGCCGAGTAGAAGCCGCCCTCGGAGCCGCGCATCTCGCGCAGCGCCCAGTCCAACGTCTCCTCGCAGACCCGGCGGTAGCGCTCGTGTTCGAGCGCCTGCCAGCCGTGCAGATAGACGCGCGCCAGCAGGGCGTTGTCGTAGAGCATCTTCTCGAAGTGGGGGACCAGCCAGGCGGCATCGACCGAGTAGCGGGCGAAGCCGCCGCCGAGCTGGTCGTAGATGCCGCCGGCAAGCATCGCGTCGAGCGTCGTTTCCACGACGTCGGTGACGCCGCGTGCCAGCAGCAAGTCCAGCGCCGATGCCGGCGGGAACTTCGGCGCCCCACCGAACCCGCCGCGCTCCATGTCGGCGTTGGCGCGCAGAGTCCGCACCGCCTCCTCCAAGAGCCCCGCGTCGGGCGACTCGGCCGGCGCGATCGCGCCGATCGCGCCGAGCCGCGCCCGCGTGTCCGCCGCCCGCGCTCGAAGCTCGTCACGGCGTTTCGCGAAGGCGTCGGCCACCGCCTCCATCACCATCCGGAAGCTCGGCATCCCGCGACTCTCGTCGGGGGGGAAGTAGGTCCCGCCGAAGAACGGCACGCCGTCGGGATCCAGGAAGACGGTCATCGGCCAGCCGCCGTGGCCGGTCATCGCCTGCACCGCCTCCATGTAGAGGGCGTCGACATCGGGCCGCTCCTCCCGGTCGACCTTGACGTTGACGAAATGCTCGTTCAT
>CAZHZI010000142.1:0-5098 GCA_964536955.1 uncultured Conexibacteraceae bacterium | reverse complement strand
GCCGACGAGGATCACGTCGGGGTCCTCGCGCAGGGCGGCCCGCAGGCCGAGGGCGAAGTCCGGCGCGTCGGAGCCGACCTCGCGCTGGTTGACGATCGAGCGTTTGTGCTGGTGCAGGAACTCGATCGGATCCTCGATCGTGAGGATGTGATCCTGGCGCCCGCCGTTGATCACGTCGAGCATCGCCGCCAGAGTCGTCGACTTTCCCGAGCCGGTCGGCCCGGTGACCAGCACGAAGCCACGCGGTTTGTCGGTCAGCTCGCGCAGCACCTGGGGCACGCCGAGGGAATCGAGAGCGGGGATCTCGTGAGGCACGAGCCGGAATGCGGCGCTCACCGCCCCTCTCTGGAAGAAGCAGTTGACGCGGAAGCGGGCGACGTTGGGGATCGCGTAGGCGAAGTCGAGCTGTTTGCTGGTTTCGAAGCGTTTGCGCTGGTCGTCGTTGAGGATGCTGTAGACGACCTCGCGGGTCTGCTGGCCGGAGAGCACCGGAAATCCTTCGATCGGAACGATCTTGCCCTTGTCGCGAATCGCCGGCGGGAAGCCGGCGGTTATGTGGACGTCGGACGCGCGCGCCTCGATCATGCGACGCAGCACCTCGGCGAAATCGAAGTCAGGCTGTGACACGAAGCACCTCCTCCAGGCTCGTCTGCCCGGCCTTGACCTTGCCCAGGCCGTCCTCGCGAAGCGTGAGCATCCCCTCCTCGCGGGCGACGGTGGCAATATCCGCCTCCGACGCCTGGGAGACCGTCATCTCCTTGATCCGCTCGCTCAAGCTCATTACCGAGTAGAGGCCGACTCGGCCGCGGTAACCGTTTCGATTGCAGCGGCCGCAGCCGACCGGCTCGTAGGCCTCCAGCTCCGCGCCGACCCGCAGGCCGGCCTCGGCAAGCGCCTGGGACGGGACGATCGTCCGCCGCTTGCAGGCGGTGCAGAGCTTACGGGTGAGGCGCTGGGCGACGATGCAGTCGACCGCCGAGGCGATCAGGAAGGACTCGATACCCATCTTCGAAAGGCGGGTGACGGCGCCGGGGGCGTCGTTCGTGTGCAGGGTGGTCAGCATCATGTGCCCGGTCAACGCCGCCTCGACCGCGATCCGGGCCGTCTCCGCGTCGCGGATCTCGCCCACCATCACGATGTCGGGATCGGCCCGCAGCATCGAGCGCAACCCCGTGGCGAAGTCGAGGCCGGCCTTGCGATTGACGTTCATCTGGTTGATGCCGGGCAGCCGGTACTCGACCGGGTCCTCGATCGTGATGATGTTTTTCTCGACCTGGTTCAACTCCTGAAGGGCCGCGTAGAGGGTCGTCGACTTCCCCGAGCCGGTCGGGCCCGTGACCAGGACCGCGCCGTAGGCCTTGCCGAAGGCCGCCTGGAAGCGTTCGCGGGCGGATCCCTCCATGCCCAGCTCGTCGAGCGAGCGTTGGGCGTTCTCTTTGTCGAGGATGCGGATCGTCGCCCCTTCGCCACGCTGGGTCGGCAGCGTCGTGACGCGAAGGTCGACGCGACGGTCTTCGACGGAGACGCTGACCCTGCCGTCCTGGGGCACTCGTTTCTCGGCGATGTTGAGGTCGCTCATGATCTTCACCCGCGAGACGACGGCGTTGACCATGCGCTTCGGCACGTGCGCCGCCTCGTGGAGCACGCCATCGATGCGAAAGCGGACGCGCATCTCGTCCTCTTCCGGCTCGAAGTGGATGTCGGATGCGCCCTCCCCCACCGCCTGGCCGAGGATGCTGTAGACGACCTTTATGACCGGCGCGTCCTCCGCGCTCACCTGCATGTCGCTGACCTCGGCCAGCTCGTCCTCGCCCGCTTCCTCTCCTTCCACCACCGCCTCGCTGACCGCGCTCTGCAGCGTGTTGAGGCGACCGATCAGCGCCTCGATGTCCTCCTCGGCGGCGACGGCTACGCGGCAGTCGAGCCCGGTGGCGATCTGGATGTCGTCGACCGCGAGCACATTGGTCGGGTCGGCCATCGCGACGAGCAGCGTTTCCTTGTCGACGAAGCCGACCGGCAGGGCGACGTAGCGGCGGGCGGTGGCGACGGAGATCAGGTTCGCCGCCGCCATGTCGACGTGGTAGACGGAGAGATCGACGTGGTCGAGCCCGTATCGCTCGGCGGTCGCGCGGGAGAGCTGCTCGCCGGTGATCGCGCCCTGCTGGAGCAGCAGCGTCTCCGGCGGCCGGCCGACGCTGCGCGCCTCCTCGATCGCCTGCCGGGCCCTGTCGTCTGCGACGAAGCCAAGGTCGACAAGCACGTCCGTGACGAAGCCGGTGGACCGGCCGCGGGCGATCGGCGGGGTCAGGCCCGGCGTGCCGGACGGGGCCTGGTCGAGGCTGGGCGCTGTCGAGTCGCCGGAGTCCGGGACAGGGTGCAGGTGGGTCGGGTAGTCGTTGCCGTCCATGCGCTTAAGGGTGGTAGGGGACCGTGCGACCCTTGTAACCGGCGTCGACGATCGCCTGCACGACGCTGCCGGGGCTCTGGAACCCGTAATGGACGGACGCGGTGGGTATTCCCTTGTCGAGCCGCTTCGGCCGCAGCACGACCAGGGCGGGCACGCGATTGACCTCGACGCCCTGGGCGATCGCCGCGTAACGGGCGATGCGCCCGGCGGGCACGACGAAGACGGCGGCGCCCGGGAGGGCGCGCAGGCGCTCGACCGTGGCGGCGACCAGGCGATCGTCTACGCCGCCGTTGCGAACGAAGAGCAGGACAACCGTCTCATTCGCGGACCACGCCTCGGTGACCGCCGAGGGCAGCGGAGGCGCGGCGGCGGCGGCTTGAGCGGGAGATACTGGAGGAAGGCTTGGAGAGGGGGCCGCGGCCCCAGTGGGTGTGGTGACGGTTGCGGTCACGGAGGTTGTACCCGTCGGAGTCTCGACGGTTGCCGTGCTGGTCGTGCTCGTCGAGCCGGGGTCCTCGCCTCCACCCATCGTCGACATGAAGAAGAAGCCGCCAAAGAGCAGCAGGACGCCGATCACGGCGGCCTGTGCGAGTGGGTTGCTGTTGAGCTTCTCCCTCATCGAAGTTCGCTTATCTAGCTCGACATCCGCGGCCGAGACCTTGAGTGGCGGCAGCGGCCTCCCGCCACCACGAGGCGCTTCAGCAGTTGGCGTTGGGCGGCGAGGCGGTCGCGCCCGTGCACTCGACGTAGGACTGGCGCTGGTAGAGCGTCGCCCCGCCAATCTGTGGGGGGATGAAGCCGGGGTCCTGTTTGACCACCACGTGGTTGCCCAGCGTCACGGTTTTCCCGGCCAGGATTCCCACGTAGGTGGCATCGTTGTCGATGACGATGTCGGTGTGGGGCGCGTAGAAGACCATCTCGCTGGTGTTCGTGTTGTTGGACCAGTTGGCGACCGTCGGAATCGTCGTCGAGCCCATCAGGTAGAGGCCCGGCACGTCGTAGTCGCCAAGCGTCGGCTGGTAGCCGGTCGAGGTGAGGTCGGCGTGGCTGGAGATGTCCACCTGCGTGCCGCCGGGGGGAATTTTGCAGGTCTCCGGGGTATCGAAGAACAGCCGCACGGCGGCGCCGGCGGGCATGATCACGTGCGAGTTGTTGCTGAGCAGGAGGCGACATATCCAGTAGTCGCCACCCCCCAGGGTCAGAGTCGCGTTTTTCTCCGTCGAGATCGTGCGGGTGACGGGATCCCAGGGGACCGTGTCCGACCAGCTTGTGGTGTAGGTGTCCGTCTGGCATCCCAGCGGGGTGCCCGCGGAGACGCATTTGGCGAGGAGATGGTTGTTGTTGTTGGTCGCGATGTCGGTGGGCATGAAAGTGCTGACTTCGGGCAGCGACTGGCTCCCCTCGGTGATGGCGTAGCCGCTGCACTGACCCGAGCTGTGGTTGAAGGTCACGCCTTTGCCGACGCCGTGGCGGATGTTTCCGCAGATCGTGGCGCTGTTGGAAAGCGAGATGTCCCCGTTGGTCCCGACCCCGACCCGAACGTCGACGTTGTTGGTCAAGGTGATTTTGTCCTGGCCGATCAGCCCGGCGCTGGAGAAGACGCTGCCGACCGTGGTCGTGTCGAAGGAGACCGCGATGCGGCGGCTGACGGAGCCGTCGGCGCCGGTCGAGACGACGGTGGTCGTGCCGTCGGTGACCTGGGGGCTGACCCGGTAGCTGTAGCTCGCATCGCCGACGCTGCCGGAGACCGGCGGGCACCAACCGTCGACGGTGACGCCACTGAGGACCAGCGTGCTCCCGCTGACCCCCAGGCAGGGATTGGACATGTTGAGCACGCTGGCATAGCGGTTGAGCCGCATCATCGCGATGCTCGCGCCGGCGTCCGCAGCGGCGATGGCGCTCTTGGAGTCCTGGTCGCGGGCGCTGCCCCGTTGGGTGTCGACGGAAGCCATAACCGCGGCGCTGGCGAAGCCGAGGCTGGCGATCATCGCGAAGAGGGCCGTCGGCAGCGCCATGCCGCGCTCGCTCCCGGCAAGGAGTCGCAGGCGGCAGCGCAGTCGACCGAGGAGGGTCATCGCATAGCTGATCGACGCCGCACGCCGGAGGCTTGAATCGCGCATGGGCGAGGCTCGGCGGCCTGGACGCCCGTACTACGCGGTTGGCTGACCTGCGACCTGCTCGATCCCGCTCGCCCGCCGGCCTCCGGCAGCCAGCATCAATTTGAAGTCGTGGGGGCTGGACGCCGCGTCGAGGGCGACTTCCTCGGAGATGCGGCCATCCATCACGTACCTCAGCAACGACTGGTCGAAGGTCCGCATTCCGTAGTACTCGCCCTCGGAAATGACTTCTGTGATCTTGCCCGTCTCCTCAGGGCTGAGGATCAGGTCCTGCACGCGGCCGGTGACGATCAGCACCTCGGAGGCGGCGACGCGTCCCCTGCCGGTCAGGTCGGGCACGAGCCGCTGCGCGATCGCCCCTCTCAGGGTCGAGGACAGCATCACTCGGGCCTGCTGCTGGAGGTGCGGCGGGAAGAAGTCGATGATCCGGTTGATCGTCTCGGTCGCGTCGAGCGTGTGGACGGTGGAGAGAACGAGGTGGCCGGTCTCGGCCGCGGAGAGCGCGGTGCGCACCGTCTCCTCGTCGCGCATCTCGCCGATCAGGATCACGTCCGGGTCCTGGCGCAGCACTCGC
>CAZHZI010000141.1:0-5203 GCA_964536955.1 uncultured Conexibacteraceae bacterium | reverse complement strand
GTGGAACGGGATCAGCGTCTTGAGACCCTCGATCTCGTACTCGCCGAGCGCGCGCAGCATGCGCCGCGTGGCCTGCTCGCGGTCGACGTCCCAGACGATCAGCTTGGCGACCATCGGGTCGTACATCGGCGTCACTTCGGAACCGGCCTCCACGCCGGAGTCGACCCGCACGCCGGGCCCGGCGGGCTCGCGGTAGGTCGTGATCGCCCCCGGCGCCGGTGCGAAGTTCTTGTGGGCGGCTTCGGCGTTGATGCGGCACTCGATCGCGTGCCCGCGCAGCTCGACGTCGTCCTGGGAGATCGAGAGCTCCTCGCCGGCGGCGACGAGGATCTGCTCGCGGACGATGTCGACGCCGGTGACCATCTCCGTAACGCAGTGCTCGACCTGCACCCGCGTGTTCATCTCGAGGAAGAAGTAGTCCTCGCCGACCTGCAATCCCTCGACCGTGCCCGCCGAGCGATATCCGACCGCAGCGGCCGCTTCGGTGGCGATCCTGCCTATCCGATCGCGCATCTCCCCATCGACGTGGGGGCCGGGCGCCTCCTCGATCACCTTCTGGTGGCGGCGCTGGACCGAGCAGTCGCGCTCGCCGAGGTGGATCACGTTGCCGTGCGAGTCCGCCAGGACCTGAACCTCGACGTGGCGCGGATCCTCCAGGTAGCGCTCTACGTAGACGCGCGCGTCGGAGAAGAACTTCTCTCCCTCCCGCGCGGCGCCCTCGAAAGCCTCCTCGAGCTCGTCGGGGGACATCGCCACCCGGAAGCCCTTGCCGCCGCCGCCGCCCGCAGCCTTGCAGGCAACGGGATAGCCGGCCTCGTCGGCCTGTTTGCGCGCCTCCTCCAGGTCCGCGGCCGCCGCGGTCGCGCCCGGCACGATCGGCACTCCGGCCTCGGCCATGATCTCCCGCGCCCGGGTCTTGGATCCCATCGCCTCGATCGCCTCGGGCGGGGGGCCGATGAACGTGATCCCCGCCTCGCCGCACGCCCGGGCGAAGTCGGCATTCTCGGCCAGGAAACCGTAGCCGGGATGGATCGCCTCAGCCCCGGCTTCCTTCGCCGTGGCGATGATCTTCGGCACGTTCAGATAGCTCTCGGCCGGTACCGCCGGCCCGATCAGGAACGCCTCGTCGGCCTCACGAACGTGAGGAGCCTCCCGATCGATCTCGGAATAGACGGCAACGGACCCGATCCCCATCTCCTTCAGGGTCCGCGCAACCCGGATCGCAATTTCCCCGCGGTTGGCTATGAGGACCTTCTGAAACACGGCGGCGCAGTCTATTTGGGTGGGCGGCGGTGGGCGGGGTGTGGGGGTCGCCTCCCTTACGCCTATGTCCCCGCCTGCGGCGGGAACGGATCTTGTGCCCCTTCGGGGCAAATATCTCTCCGCGGTGCCGGGGGAGGCTAGGGGAGGCGACCCCTGGACCCCGCCAACTGCAGGCCGTCATTAATCTGCGCGGCCGATGCTGATTGAGCTACAGAGTCACTCGACCGTGTCCGATGGGCAGCTGGCGCCCGCGGAGGTTGTCGCAAAAGCTTCCGAGGCGGGCGTGACCACGCTGGCGCTGACGGACCATGATGCGATCGCGGGGGTGCCGGAGGCCGCTGAGGCCGCCGAGCGACTGGGGATCGAGCTGGTGCCGGCGATCGAGATGTCCTGCGTGCACGAGTACGCCGACGACTTGCACGTCTGCGGCTACTGGGTCGACCTGGGGGGGATCGCTCCGGCATGCGAGCGGGCCCAGCATGAGCGGGTGACGCGGGCCGGAGAGATCGTCGAGAACCTGCGTCGCTTCGGATTCGACATCCACCTGGAGGACGCGGTCAAGGAGGCGGGGGACGCCTTGTCGATCGGCCGCCCCCACATCGCCCGTGCGGCGGGAGCGGGCGAGGACATGGGGCCCTTCTTCGAGGAGTACCTGGTCCCCGGCGCCAAAGCCTTCGTCTCCCGCCGCTGGCCGACCGCCGCGCAGGCGGTGGGACTCATCCACGACGCCGGCGGCTCCGCCGTCGTCGCCCATCCATACTGGGACATCTCCGAACCGGCGAAGGTGGAGGCACTGATCCGCGCCCTCGACATCGACGGAATCGAAACCTTTTACCCCTCCCACACCAAGGAGCAGACCGCCCACCTGCTTTCCCTTTGCGAAGAGCTCGGCCTCATCCCCACCGGCTCATCCGACTACCACGGCCCCACCCACAAGACCTTCGCGAGCTTCGGGGCCTACGACACCTACGACCTTGCCAATCCGCAGGTGCCTTTGAAGCCCTAGCCCGCTCCAAGGGTGCGGCGAGCGCTATGGCTAGGCAGTGACGGCCGCGGCAGGAATCAGGTCCCGTTCCTCGAGGTAGGCAAGCAGCTTCTCGGCCGACTCCTCGGGCGTCTCATTTTCGGTGTCGCAGACGACCTCGGGGTTCTCCGGCGCCTCATAGGGGTCGGACACACCCGTGAACTCTTTGATCTCGCCCGCAAAGGCTTTCTTGTAGAGGCCCTTGACGTCGCGCTCGGCGCAGGTGTCGACTGAGGCTTTCACGAAGACCTCGATGAAGCGGTCGCCCATCAGCTCGCGCGCTTCGTCGCGGATCTCCGCGTAAGGGGAGATCGCCGCGGTGATCACCGGCACGCCGTTGCGGCTGAGCAGGTCGGCGACGAAGGCGATGCGACGGATGTTGGTGTCGCGGTCTTCTTTCGAGAAGCCGAGCCCCTTCGAAAGGTTCTCGCGAACCACGTCGCCGTCGAGGATCTCCAGCTTCGAGCTGCGCTCGAGCAGGTCCCCCTCCAGCAGCTTCGAGATGGTCGTCTTGCCGGCTCCGGAGAGCCCGGTGAACCAGAGGGTGAAGCCCTTCTCACTAGCCATGCTTTTTCAGTCCTCCTTGTAAGCGTCGATCAGGATCTCGGCGACCTCGTCGCGGGAGAACTCGTGCGGTGGCTTCTCGCCACGGCCGAGCATCTCGCGAACCTTGGTCCCCGACAGGAACAGGTGGGCCTCGGAGTCGTGGGGGCAGGTCTTGCCGGAGGCAAGGCCCTCACACTCGTTGCACCAGAACGTGTGCTCGAACATCAACGGCTCGATTCCGAGCTCGTCGATGTCGATCTCGTCGAAGATCTTCTGCGCGTCGTAGGTGCCGTAGTAGTCGCCGGCGCCCGCGTGGTCGCGGCCGACGATGAAGTGCGTGGCACCGTAGTTGCGGCGGACGATCGCGTGCAGCACCGCCTCACGCGGGCCCGCATAGTGCATCTTCGCCGGCTTGACGCCGAGGATGACCCGGTCCTGGGGGTAGTACTTCTCCATCAGCACCTCGTAGCAGCGCATCCGCACGTCGGCGGGAATGTCGCCGGCCTTGGTCTTGCCGATCAGCGGGTGGATGAAGAGGCCGTCGCAAGTCTCCAGAGCGGCCTTGGTCAGGTACTCGTGGGCGCGGTGGATCGGGTTGCGGGTCTGAAAGGCGACGATCCGCTTCCAGCCCCGGTCGGCAAACTCCTGCTTCGTCTCAGCCGGAGTCTTGTAGCGCCGCATGAAGGCTTCCTCGTGGTCGGGCAGCGCGTCGACCTCGATAGGGCCGGCGATACAGCGGCTGCCCTCCTCGTAGATCGCGGCCACGCCGGGGTGCGCCTCGTCGGTTGTGCGATAGACCAGCTCGGCCTCCCGGCGCAGGTCACGGTCGAAGATCTCCTCGACGGTGATCCGCCCAAGCGGCTTGCCCTCGTCACTGGTGAGCTCCACCACGTCGCCGACCGAGCACTCCAGGTCGGTTGCCAGGGTGATCGGGATCGGCCAGTACTCGCCGGCGGCGGTGCGCATCTCGGTACAGACGCGCTCCCAGTCGGCGGAACCCTGGAAGCCGGTCAGCGGCGCGAAGCCGCCGTTGCCGATCATCTCGAAGTCGGCTGTGTGGCGCTCGGAAAGGGTCAGGGAAAGCTCAGTCGCAGTCTCGCTCATCGGGTTCTCACCAATCGGTCGGAGGAAAGGGTTATTCGGAGGGTTGGGCCGCGGCGCCGCTAGTTGATCCCGCACTCGGTCTTGGCGACGCCCATCCAACGGCCGGCGCGCGGCGAGGCATCCGGCCCGACCGGCTGCGTGCAGTGGGTGCAGCCGATCGAGGGGTAGCCCTGATCGTGGAGGGGGTTGTACGGGAGGTGGTGCTCATGGATGTAGTTCCAAACGTCGCGCTTGGTCCAGTCGGCAAGGGGGTTGAGCTTCCATAGGTCGAAGCGCTTGTCCCAGCCGAATTTTGGGGTCTTTGCGCGATTCGTGGAGTCCTCGCGGCGGACGCCGGCGACCCAGCAGTCTACGGAAGAAAGGGCGCGCCGCATCGGCTCGACCTTGCGCAACCCGCAGCAGGAGTCGGGATCGCGCTTCCACAGCTCGTCGCCGTGCTGTGCCGCCTGCTCCTCCAGCGTGAGGTTGTGGTAGCGATCGAACTCGACGCCGAAGTGCTCAGCCAGCCGGTCGCGCGTCTCATACGTCTCCGGAAAGAGGACGTCGGTGTCCAGGTAGAAAAAGCGCGCCTCGGGGTTGATCTGCGTCGCCAGGTGCAGCGTCACCGAGCTCGTTTTCTGGAACGAGCAGGCGATGTAGTGGTCCTGGCCGAAGGTGTCGAACATCCATTCCAGCGCCTCGCGCGCGGAGCGGCCTTCGAGGTCGGCGGCGACGGCCTCGTGATCGATGTCGGCACGCGCCCATCCCTCTCCCGAGGGTTCAGATATGGACGGGAGAGGAATGGGCGCGGAACCATTTCCGCGCACGTCCTCCGCTTCGCGTCCGGGCGGGCGCAGGTCGGCGGCGGGTCGGGTCTCTTTTAACGCTAGATCGCGCATTCTCCCTCCCCTCTTTCGACCTTGTAGGGGCTGGAGCGGTCCCAGTCGATGAACTGCTGCATCGTCTCCAGGCTGAACTCGGCAGGCAAGGTCAAGTCCTTGACCTCCTCCTCGAAGCGAGCCGAGCCAACGCGCTCGGCGAAGGCGTTGAACTCCTCCCCCTCGGAGCGCTCGGCCTCGTAGAGCCGCAGCCAGCGTTCGACGGCCTCGGGGACGCGCTTGGCCGGGATGCGCGCCTTCAGCCGGGTGCCATAGACGACCTCGCCGCCCTCGTAGTTGCCACCGATGTGCGGAATGTAAGCGGGCACCTGGCGCTCTCCCATCTTCAGCGAGGCGCCGTAGAAGCCGATGTTGGCGATGTGGTGCTGGCTGCAGCCGTTCGGGCAGC
>CAZHZI010000140.1:0-5249 GCA_964536955.1 uncultured Conexibacteraceae bacterium | reverse complement strand
TGCGGCGGCTGCCGGCGTCCGACCTGGATGTTCCGTCAGCCGCCTTTTGCATGCCCGCGTACTGTCAGACGCCGTCGGCGGCCGGCTTGTCCCACGGCCGTGGATCCGTTCGAAGCAGCGAATACAGCAGCACGTCCTGGTTTCGGCCGTCGTTGAAGAATGCGCCGCGGAGCGTTCCCTCCTGGATGAAGCCGCACTTCTCCGCGATCCGCCGTGACGCGGCGTTCTCCGGAACGATGACCAGGTGGATGCGGTGCTCCTTCTTGGTCGCGAACAGGTAGTCGACGAGCAGCTGCACCGCCTCGGTTACGTAGCCCTTGCCGGCATGGCGGTCGTCATAGAGCTGGTACGAGAGCTCGAAGGCGTCCCAGTACGAGACCGGCCGGAAGAACTCGATGTGGCCGGCCATCTCGTCCTCGGAGGTCACGATGAGCAGCATGCCCTCGGTCTTCTGCCAGAAGCCGTTTTCCGCGAACTCGCGGCGGAACGCGCTCTCGGACATGACGCCGAGCGGGAAGAAGGCCCCGCGCAAGCTGATGGCGGTGTGCGCCTCGTAGAGGCGGTCCAGGTCGGCCTCGCGAACCGGCCGAAGGCGGATGCGCTGCCCTTCGAGCATGCCCGCATCGTACGCGGCAGTCACGGGCCGATGAGCGCCAATCCAGCCTCACACCTACTCTTGACCACCGATGACTCCCGTACGCCGCCGCGCGACACGTTCACGCACCGTCCCGATGGTCCTGCTCGCGCTCGCCCTCCTGGCTGCGGCCGGTGTCGGTCTCATGTTGCTGTTCCGGCCCTTCGAGCCGGTACGCGTCGAGGTCGTCCAGGAAGGCCTCGATCACCCGTGGGACATCGCCTTCGCCGACGACGGCAGGCTGCTCGTCACCGAGCGCATCGGCCGCGTGCTCGTCTTCTCCGGCAGCGACCAGGGCGCCGCGCTGCTTTCCTCGGCGACAATTCCCGACGTTCGGGCGGAGCTCGAGTCCGGGCTGATGGGCATCGCCGTCCACGACGACGCGGTGTTCGTGTGCGCATCGCGCGATCCCGGCGACGCGTGGCGGATCGAGCTGTTGCGCTCGACCCTCGCCCCCGACGGCTCGCTTGCGCCGTTCGAGGTGATGCCCATCGGCGAGATGACCGGCGCGCCGCGTCACCAGGGATGCGCGGTCGAGGTGGACGCGGACGACCACCTGTGGCTCACCGTGGGAGACGCCAACCTGCCGGCGGGCCAGAACCGAGGGCAGGATCCGGATCGGCTCAATGGCAAGGTGCTGCGCCTGAACCTCGACGGGTCCGTCCCGGCGGACAACCCGTTCGGCAGCCCGGTCTACAGCCTCGGCCACCGCAACCCTCAGGGCGTCGCCTTCGATTCGGATGGCACCGCCTGGGCGGTCGAGCACGGGACCGATGAGAACGACGAGATCAACCGGCTCCAGCCCGGCGGCAACTACGGTTACCCGTGCTTCACCGGCGCCGATGCCCCCGGACCGATCCCCGACGGCTGCGGGCCGGCTGCGGAGTACCTGCCTCCAGCTTGGGCTTCGGGCTCGCCAACCCTGGCGACGTCGGGCGCAGCGTTCCTGTCGGGTTCCGACTGGGGCGACTGGGAGGGCAACCTCGTGGTCAGCACGCTCAAGGAGCAGGACCTGCGACGGTTCTCCATTGGCGTGAATGGCAGCGCCACGCTCGTAGAGACGCTCGACGGTCAATTCGGGAGGCTACGGGCGGTGGTTATCGGTCCCGATGGAGCGCTCTACGTCTCGACCTCGAACGGTATCGACGATCGGATCCTGCGTTTCACGCGCGGCGACTGATGAACGATTGCGCCCTGACTTCGTACCCTGGTGCGAGCGGCTCGACCTCTGGGGACCGCGCTCCCGGAACACGAGCCAGGTAACCAAGAGGATCGGCAACGTCATGAGGTCGGTCGGGTCGCGCGTGAGCGCCGCCGGCACAACGGCGGGCGCAGGAACTCCGTCCAGGATGGCTCCGCCGGCAGCGGGCACCCATTGCGCCGCGCCCAGGCCCCATCGATAGAAAGTGCCAGCGAGGGGAAGCAGCTTGATGGCCACCAGCGCTAAGCCAGAGGCGATAAGCGAAGCAGCCAGCACGCGCTGGTTGACCGGGGCGCCGAGGACCTCCGCAACCGCCTGGACGACGAGCGCCAGGACTACCAGCGCGGCGACATCAGATAACTTGCCGGTCCACCAGCCCGGGACGGACGGCTTCAGGACATGGTCATTTAGCAGCAGCGCCACCAGCGCCACCAGGGCGAACGGGTGGAGGAGCGCGTCTCCGGCAACCGGGTGGACTTGGTGGACTCTGTGAGTGGAGGAGATTGCCGTCATCCGCCCATCTCCACGCTCAGGTCGCCGTCACGCAACCTCAGGATGTCGATCTCGATTGCCTGGAACACGGCCGACCATTCAACGATGACCGGTCCCGTCTCCTCGCTTGGCGTTCGCACGTACAACTCGAATGGCACCGTGCAGCGACGGTCGCCGCCGCCGGACTCCGCGGGATCCACTTCAACGCACCCACGAGTCGGAAGCACAGTCAGCGTCTGTTCCGGCTGGTCCGGCGTGAGCTCCACATAGGGACTACCAAGATTCACCACCAGATTTTGCGTGACGACGTCCACGCGCACCGGTCCTTGCAGCGGAGAACCGTCTGCGGAGCGTGCTGCGAAAGTGATCGCTCCGGTTGTCGGCACGCCCACCCGACGGCCGCTGGAGACAGGTGTCCACGTCCTGAGGTCGACGACGAACGTATGCGGACCGTCACCGGGCTCGGTCCCGACCTGGACAGGCGGATCCGCGGGGGAGCGTCGGATGGTATCGCTGAGCTCCATCGTGAGCCGGTCGCCGTCCTCGCTCATCGTGTCCACGAAACGGTCAACCCTGGCCGTCATCGATCCCTCCGGCGCAGCGACGGAGTCCGGAAAGCGGAGAATCGACGTGAAGTCCCAGGTGACGCTGGCGGTGTCGAGTGGTTCCCGTCCCGTCCATTCCAGGACGAGCGTGTACCCCCGCTGACAGGAAAACACGGGCTCGCACGAGAGCGGCATCTCCGAACCGGGTTGATTGCCGTTCTGCGCTCTCTCGTCATCATCCGACCAGACCCTGGCCACCGCCCTCCCACCCTCGAGCCCGCTGACCGCAAAGATCGCGGTCTGGGTCTTCTCCTCGTCGCCGGTGTCCGGTACGACGTCCTCGGCCACGTCGACGGTCACGTGTCGCATGGCGAATGGCGCATCGGCCGACAGGTTCACGGTGTCGGGTTCGGTCCGGGCGCGCAGGGTCGCGATCTCGTCCGACACGGCCAGCGGGTCATCGACTTCGAGCGCGATGGTTGCACCGCCCGGTACGTCGCTCTCCTGGCCGTAATCGATGCCCGCCTCGACCTCCAGGGTCACGTGCTGCGTCGTGTCGGGAATCGCATTCAGCCACTCGACCGTGAGCTCGAGCGTGACATCACACGCGTCGCCAGCGGGACAGAGCTCTCCGAGACGCCACTCCGCGATGGCCTGGTCGTTTCGCTGGCCGGATGCGGCCTCGCCGGCGGCGACGCCGGTGACCCGCAGCTCGGGCGCAACGATTCCTCCGGCGGGATCATTCGCGTCGGCGGTGACAAGGACGGACGACATCGCCGAGTCGAGCCCGTCGATCGCTTCCCGACTGACGAGCAGACGGACGGTGGTGGAGCCGATAGGCTGGTTGCCTGACAGCTCGACAGACTGGAACCTGTCGGCGGAAATCTGGGGCTCGTACCGATCCGCCGGGGTGCCGAGCAGCGCGAAACTTGCGACGACCAGGAGCACGGACGCCAAAGCGCGATGCAGAGTTGATGGCACTGGAAATCCCTTCCCTTCGCCATGCTCTACAGGTCGGGGCACCGCGGAGGTTCAGTCTATTTCCATGGCGGGGCAACCAGAAGTCGCCGATAGTCCCCCAGGCGATCGCTTTCCCACCTACCCGACATGGCCGCCATCGGAGGCTGTCGCGAAGGTTGGTGTCGGGCGAGAGGACTCAAGCCGGCCAGTACCAAGTGCCAAGTTTCCGCCAACCACGTCCCGATGAGCACAGGCACGACCGTGAGAGAGCGGGCTAATCGGCTCACCCACCAAGCTCAATCCGGCCGTTACCAAATGCCGGATTGTGGTTCCCATACTCATCGCATCGAGTTTTCGCAGTGGCTTGAGCCTAGAGGCGCTGTGCCTTGATGCGACGATGGTCCAATGATCGAGGACGCCGAAGCAGTCGCACGAAAACGGACCGACGCCTGTAAGAGGGCTCTGCGAGCGGGAGGCCGCGATCCCATGGTCGCGGGCATCCTGCACGGTTCCCTGCTCCTCGCACTCCCCAGATGGAGGCCTACGTCGGCTGTCACGGACAGCAGACTGAAATCGAGTTGCGAGCCAACGAGCCTGACCTGCTCGTGGAGTTCTCCTTGGCCCGCGCGCACGGCCGAAACCTCGTCGGATCCGAACCGGAGTCATTGATTGGCCACGTGCCGGCCAAATGGATCAACGCTTACGGCGAGCAGCTGCTCGCGCGATGGCAGCAGTTGACGGACGATGACCGGCACGCCGAGCTGATGGTGCTGACGGCCTGCCGCATTTGGCAGTTCGCGGAGGAACGCATGCACTCTTCGAAGTCGGGCGCAGCTCAGTGGGCACGAGCCCGCGATCCCTCCCTGACAGCAGTCGAGAAGGCGTTGGACCGACGTGCCGGGGGCACGGTGACCATCGGCGCGGATGAGATAGGGCGTGTGCTTGCCGCCGCCCATGCTGCGGTCGCCGAACAACTTTGAGCGCCGTCGCATGATCAAGATTGGTGTCGGGGCGAGAGGATTCGAACCTCCGACCTCTTGAACCCCATTCAAGTGCGCTACCAGACTGCGCTACGCCCCGACCGAGGGGCACGAGTATAGCCGGGGCAGGGCCAGCGTCCTTGCGGCTCAGCCGCCGGCGGTATCGGCTCCCGCCTGGATCGGGATGGTCAGGAACTCCGTTCCATCCGATTCGTTCAGGAAGGCGACGTCGTCGGCCGTGAGCTGCAGCTCGAACGATGCCTCAAGCGAATCGGGAGCCACGATGCGGTCGGCGACCAGGCGCATCTCGTACGCGCCGGGCTCGAAGAGCCAGCCGTCCGGCCCCTGGAAGAGCGCCAGCGGGTTCTGCGCCTCCCGAGGCGTGATCAGCAGGGGGCCGGCGTCGCTCACGTACTCGTACGACAGCCGCTGGGTAT
>CAZHZI010000139.1:0-5249 GCA_964536955.1 uncultured Conexibacteraceae bacterium | reverse complement strand
GCCGGAGAGGCGCAGCGCCTCGCCGCCGCCGCCGCGGCGCTGAGGATGGACGCCGGCCGGCTCGCGCTGGTCGCGGTCAACGACTTCTACCGGGTGTACTACTCGGGCAACGGTTCCGGCGGGGAGGTGGCCGTCGTCGACCCACTGGGCGGCGTGCCGCTAGCGGAGAGCGCCCGGGCGCTTTTGGTCGGCGAGGGCGAAGACTTCATCGCCCGCCTCGGCGTCGCGGTCGACGACGCTTCGGTCAACCTCGGCGTCGCGGCGATGCTGCCCCGGGTGGCGCTCGTCTGCGGACCGCGAATCATCGATCTCTCCGACGCCCGGCGGCCGGGGGAGGTCTTGACGGCCGCCGAGCGGGCGCTCGGAGAACACGACGGAGCCACGGTCGCGGTGCTCGCGAAATGATCGATCTCTGATGTCTCTCTATCGCCAGGCCGGTGGGCGGAACATCGGCACGATCGCCGCCTGGCTGATCGCCGCGCTGCTGCTCGGGGGGCTGGGCGGCTTCCTTTTTGGCAAGGGGTCCGTCGACGAGCCGCCTCTCACCGAGCTGGTCGCCGACGCCCGGGCGGAGCTGGCGCCGGCCGCCGCCGGGCTGGAGTTGGTCCCGGTCGAGTACGGCAGCTCGGTGAGAGGCGGCAGGGTTGTCGAGCCGACCGAGTACGGGGCTTCCCGGGCAGCGGCCGGGCGGGCGGCTGACGCGCTTGCCGCCGCTGCCGAGGACATGCGGGCCGTGGATGCCGCCGGCTACGCTGCCGCCACGCACGCCATGCGGCTCCTCGAGGACTCGATGCAGACGCGGGCCCCGGCGTCTCGGGTCGATTCCCTGGCCCGTGCCGCGGCAGGGCGGGTCGAGACGCTCGCCGGCGACTGACCCCGCCACGGAACTCGGAGAGCCGTCCGTAGAATCGACGCGATGAGGGTCCTCCTGACCAACGACGACGGAATCTCCGCCCCCGGCCTCCAGGCGGCCCGCCGCGCCCTGCGCGAGATCGACGGCGTCGAAGTCGGTGTCATCGCCCCGGACTCCAACCGCAGCGCCACCGCGCGCAGCATCACCACCCGCTCACCGCTCACCGTGGAGGAGGTGGAGTTCGGCGACGGGGACCGCGGCTTTGCCACCGACGGCACCCCGGTCGATTGCGTCCGCTTTGCCGAGCTGGGCCTGGTCGGCAACCGGCCAGACCTGATCGTCTCCGGCATCAACCACGGCGCCAACCTCGGCGATGACATCACCTACTCGGGCACCGTCGCCGCCGCCTTCGAGGGGATAGTGCTCGGCATTCCGGCGGTGGCGGTCTCCCAGCAGTCGGCCGGCGGGGGCATGGGCTACGTCAGCGGTCAGTTCCACTTCGGCGTCGCCGCATCTTTCACGGCAGAGCTGGTGCGTTGCTTGATCGCGGAGCCGATGCCCCCCGCCACGCTGATCAACGTCAACTGCCCCGCCGGCGAGCCGAGCGGGGTCGAGGTGGCGAAGCTGGGCAAACGCCTCTACAACGATGAGCTGAAGCTGGTCGAGGAAGACGACAGGGGCCGCCGTCGCTACGAGATCTACGGTTGGCAGCCGGGCTTCGAAGAGGCGGAGGGAACCGACCTGACTGCGATCGCCCGGGGGCAGATCGCCGTGACCCCGATCCACTTCGACCTCACCGACCACGGGGGCCTGGAGCGCCTGCGCGGCTGGCGCTTCGAGGAGATGCTGGCGGCGAGCCTCACAACGGCGTGAGCGCCTCCAAGGCAGACGCCGAGCGCGCCGCCGAGTTGCGACGCCAGCTCGAGCACCACAACCGCCGTTACTACGTTCTCGACGACTCCGAGATCGACGATGACGCCTACGACGCGCTGCTGGACGAGCTGCGCGCGATCGAGGCCAATCAGCCCGAGCTGCGCACCGCCGATTCGCCCACCCAGCGTGTCGGCGCAGCGCCGCTGGACCGCTTCGAGCGGGTTGAGCACGCCGAGCCGATGCTCTCCCTGGCCAACGCCCGCAACGAGGAGGAGCTGCGCGCCTGGGAGACGCGGATACGCAACCACCTGAAGCGCCTCGACATCACCGCATCGGAGTTCAGCTACACGACCGAGCCAAAGATCGACGGCCTGGCGATTTCCCTCATCTACGAGGACGGTGTCCTCAGCCGCGGCGCCACCCGCGGCGACGGCCGGATCGGCGAGGACGTGACGCAGAACTTGCGCACGATCGGGGCGATACCGCTGCGGATCGACGATGCGCCGGCCCTGGCAGAGGTCCGGAGTGAGGTCTACCTGCCGATCGCCGACTTCAAAGCTCTGAACGAGCGCCGCGCGGAAGCCGGCGAGCCCGCCTTCGCCAACCCGCGCAATGCCGCCGCCGGCTCAATACGCCAGCTCGATCCGGCGCTCGCCGCCCAGCGCCCCCTCTCGATCTGGTGTTACGGCCTCGGCGCCAGCCGGGGCCTCGACCCCGCTACCCATGCCGAGGAGCTCGAGTGGCTGGGCGAGCGCGGCTTCAAGATCAACCCCGATGTCGCCCATCACCCGGGGATCGACTCCGTCGTGAAGCGCTGCCGCTGGTGGGAGGGACGCCGCGAGCAGCTCGACTACGAGATCGATGGCGTCGTCGTCAAGGTGGATGAGCGGGCGTTGTGGCGGGAGCTTGGGGTGGTGGGACGCGAGCCGCGCTGGGCGATCGCCTGGAAGTTCGCGCCGACCACCGCCACCACCAAGCTGCGCGATGTCGTCTGGAACGTCGGCCGCACGGGCAACCTGGTCCCCTTCGCGATGCTGGAGCCGGTCCACGTCGGCGGTGTCACTGTCTCCACGGCCACCCTCCACAACGAGGAGGACTTGGCGCGCAAGGACGTGCGGGTAGGCGACGACGTTGTCGTGATGAGGGCCGGTGACGTCATTCCTCAGGTCGTTGCCCCGCTGATCCAGCGCCGCAGGAAGGGCGCCCGCAGAAGACCGAAGCCCCCAGGGAGATGTCCTGCCTGTGGCACGCCGACCGTCAAGGCCGAGGACTCCGTCTTCACGATCTGCCCCAACCGCGCCGGCTGCCCCGGTCAGTCCTTCCAGCACGTCAAGCATTTCGTCAGCAAGGGAGCGATGGACATCGACGGGCTGGGGGAGAAGCAGGCAATGCGATTTCTGCGGGAGGGACTGATCGAGGACGTCGCCGACATCTTCGAGTTGAGCGAGGAGCAGCTGGTCGAGCTCGAGGGCTTTGGGGAGGTCTCCGCCCCCAGCCTGCTGAGTGCGATCGACCGCTCCCGCACCCGTCCCTTCAAGCGTGTCCTCTACGCCCTGGGACTGCCGGGAGTGGGCTACGTGACCGCCGAGGCGCTCGCCGACCACTTCGGCTCGATCGAGGCCCTACGAGCCGCAGATCCCGAGCGGGTCGAGGAGGTTGAGGGGGTGGGGCCGGTCATGGCGGTGCAGATTGCCGAGTCGCTCGCCGACAAGCGCACGTGGGATCTGATCGAGAAGCTGGAGCGGCAGGGCCTGCGCCTCGAGCAGGATCCCTCCGAGCGTCGCGCAGGGGGTGGCCCGCTGGAGGGCAGGACGCTGGTCCTGACCGGCACCCTTGCCGACCTGACCCGCGATGAGGCGGCGGCGATGATCAAGGCGGCGGGGGGCAAGGTGACCAACTCGGTCTCCAAGAAGACCGACTATGTCGTCGCCGGCGAGAGCCCAGGCTCGAAGCTCGCCAAGGCCGAGCAGTTCGGCGTCGCGATTCTCGACGAGGACGGCCTGCGCGGCCTTCTTCAGTAGCTCGCCACCGCGGCGGCGATCTGGTCCTGCTCGTAGTGGGCGGCGCTGAGGCTGGCGACGCTTCCCATCAGGACCGAGAAGACCATGATGCGGCCGCTGCGGTTGAAGCAGTAGCCCGAGAGGTTGCTGACCCCGGTCAGGGTGCCGGTCTTGGTCCGGCAGCGCCCCTCCGCGGCGGTGCCGTGCATGCGCGAGGCGACCGTGCCCTCGCGCCCGGTAAGGGCGAGCGACTGGATGAAGTCGTCTTCGACGTCGCTCTCCCGCATCGCCTGCAGCAGCGCGACCACCTGGGCAGGGGAGGCGCTGTTGGAGCGGGTCAGGCCGGAGCCGTCGACGGCGCGAAGGCCGGAGCCGAGCCCCCGGGCGAACCTGGCGACCACCGCCGCCCCCGCCGCGGTGCTGCCGCCGTCCCCCAGGCGGGCGCCGATCACCTTCAGCAGCATCTCTGCGAAGAAGTTGTTGGAGGGGACGTTGGTGGCGTCGGCCAGCCGGGCGAGGGTGGGCGAGCGCACCGCGGCGACCAGCTCGCTGCCCTCCGGCGCAGCCCGCAGCGCCACTTTGGCCGGCACCCGCACGCCGGCGGCCCGCAGCGAGCGGGCCAGCGTCGCTGCCGCCACCTTGGCCGGGTCGACGGCGAAGCTGCGTCCGCTCGGACCGCTGTAGCCGGAGTTGAGCGCGAGGCCCGAGAGCGGGCCGATGTAGAAGCTGGTCGCGAAACCGGAGTCGGCGACGCCGCGCAGCCGGTCGAAGACGGTGTCGTCCGCGTACAGCCGCCCGGTCACGGCGCGGATTCCCGCCGCACGAACCTGTGCCTTCAGCGCGAAGAGGTTCGTCCCCAGCCCACCGCGGAAGCGGTCGTAGAAGGCGGGGGTGCCCAGCGCCGGGTCGCCGCCGCCCTTCAGGTAGAGGCTGCCCCGCAGCACGCCATTCTCGTCCAGCCTGCCGTCGCTCATCACCCTGGTGGGGATTCGCGCCTCGGGACCGAGCCGGGCCAGCGCCGTCGAGGTCGTGAACAGCTTCATGTTCGACGCCAGCGGCCGTCGCGCGTTCGCCCCCTTGCGGCAGACCACCTCCCCCGTGGTGGCGTCCATCACCATCAGGCCGCTCGCGCCGCCGCCTCCCAGCGCCAGCCGCGCCTTCATCGCCGCGCACGATGGCGCCGCGCTGGCGACCTCCGCGGCCGCCGGCGGCAACGCGATCGCGAGGATCGCGAGGAGTAGAGCTTTCCTCCGCCTCATCTCCTGGAATAATCCATGTTTATGGGAAAAGTTGTGGACATCGACTCCAAGCCTCGCAGGCGGCGCACCCGCAAGCGCCCCTCCAAGACGGCCCTGGTCCTCGGGGGCGGGGGCTTCACAGGGGGCGTCTACGAGATCGGCGCCCTGCGCGCGCTCGATCTCCTCGCGGTCAACAGCACCGTCAACAACTTCGACATCTACGTCGGCACCAGCGCCGGCTCATTTGTCGCCGGCATGCTCGCCAACGGGGTCACCCCCGAGGAG
>CAZHZI010000138.1:0-5281 GCA_964536955.1 uncultured Conexibacteraceae bacterium | reverse complement strand
TTCCGGGACCGGAGGTCACGCTGCGCGTGACAGCAATCGGCTATTCGCCGCTTTCAGAGAAGGTTGCGGTGGGAAGAGTTGATGTGCGATTGGTCCTGGCCCAAGCCGCGCTTCAGCTCAACGCCATTGTGGTGACGGGTACGGCTGGCCCTGTCGAGAAGCGGACGGTCGGCAACGCGATCGCGAGCATCGACGTCGCGGATTTGCGAAAAGTCTCTCCGGGTCAGGATGTCACCCAGCTCATCAACGGACGGGCGACGGGCGTGACGGTCGTGCCGGGCACTGGCGTGGTCGGTGCTGGGCCACGGGTCAATATTCGTGGCCAAAAAAGCCTGTCGCTCAGTGACCAGCCCCTCGTCTATGTGGACGGGGTGCGTGTGAACAACGACATCTCTGCTGGCCCGGCAAGCCAGGGCTTTGGATCCGGGGTGATCTCTCGACTCGGCGATTTTGCTCCAGAGAACATCGAGAGTATCGAGATCATTAAAGGACCTGCTGCAGCGACACTCTACGGCACCGAAGCTTCGAGCGGCGTGATTCAAATCATCACCAGGCGAGGTCAAGTAGGCCGCCCGACATTCGAGCTGAGCACGCGACAAGGTACTACGTGGTTCATGAACCCCGAAGGGCGTATTCCCCACAACTTTGGCTTAGATCCCATCAGTGGCAGCGTAATCGAGCTGGACTACCTCAAACAGGAGAATGATCGGGGAACGCCCATCTTCAAGAATGGCTATCTCTCGGGGTATAACGGCAACCTGAGTGGAGGCACTGACCTGGCGCGGTACAATCTGAATGTAGGCTATGATCACGACAACGGGATCGAGTCGACCAACAGAGTAACACGCTTTAGCGGTCGCGCCAATGTCCAGGCAACGCTCACGAAGGATCTGGACGTGACCACAAGCCTTGGCCTGGTGCGATCTGACATCCACCTCGCGAACGACATTGGCGGTGGCGCGCTGTTCAATACCCTTTACGGGTTCCCGTCGCTCAGGGACACACCCCAGAGGGGCTTCTTTCGCGCTCCTCCTGACGTGCTGCGACGTACTGTCGAGCAAGCGCAGCTCTTGAATCGTTTTACCGGCAGTTTTCAGGTCACTTATCGTGCGACACCATGGTTGAACCAGCGGCTGGTGGCGGGGCTGGATCAGACCAACGAGGAGAATCAGGATTTCAGGCCGCACCTCACGCCAGAGGATGCGCAGTTCTTCAATCCGATAACTGCGCTCGGCAGCAGGACCAGCCAATTTCGACACACGACCTATCAAACGTTCGACTACGGCGCTACCGCTGAGGCGAGGCTTTCGGACAGGCTTACTGCCTCCACATCTGTCGGCGCTCAGCTGTATCGCAAACGAACGCAACAGGTGACCGCAATAGGACAGCAGTTTCCGGCGGGTGGCTTGGGCGTTGTGTCGGCGTCGGCAGTCACGTTCGGCCAGGAAGACTTTGTGCAGAACACGACTCTCGGTACGTATGTCCAGGAACAGCTTGGCCTGAATGGGCGGGCCTTCCTGACCGGGGCCATTCGGTTTGACAAGAACAGCGCCTTCGGGAAGAATCGTGGCTTCGTCAGCTATCCGAAAGTCAGCGGGGCGTGGGTCCTCAGTGAGGAACCCTTCTGGTCTTTGGGCTTCGTCAATTCGCTGAGGCTACGGGGAGCCTACGGTCAGTCTGGAGTGCAGCCCGATGCCTTTGCGGCGCTCCGTACGTTTACGCCTGCCACCGGTGGTGGGGGCACCGCCGAGATAACTCCCCAGTTCATTGGCAATCCGGACCTCGGTCCCGAGAGGAGTACCGAGTTCGAGGGCGGCATCGAGGCAGCGCTTTTCGACGACCGCGTGACGGTGGATCTCAGCGGCTACCATACCAAAACCAGGGACGCGATACTGCTCCGCGACCAGGCTCCATCTCTGGGGTTCCCGGGAGCGCAGTTCGTGAACATCGGTGCACTTCGGAACCAGGGCCTCGAGTTACAAGTGACGACGGCGTTGCTCAACAAGCCAAACGTGGCCTGGAACCTTGGCTTCAATGTCACCCAGAACGACAACCGAGTGCTCGATCTGGGTGGCCTCGGGACCACGGTTGCACTCGGGGGCGGAGGCACAACAAACGCCATCGTCGTGCCGAGCCTCGTGGATAATCCGGGCGTTGTGCTACGCCACCAGGTCGGCTTCCCGGCTGGTTCTTGGTTCGGCAAGAAGGTCGTGAGCGCCACGCTGGCCGCGAGTGGCATTGCACAAAACCTCCAGTGTGACGGTGGGCTTCCCAACAGCAGTCTGCCAGGTGGCCCCGCTGTCGACTGCGACCTGGCGCCACAGGTTTTCCTCGGACGGTCGGATCCACGGCGCCAAGGAGGGATCAACACCACGATCACGCTCTTCAAGGTGCTGCAGCTCTACGCTCAAGTGGATTTCAAGCTGGACGTCCGGCATGCCGACAACGACACGAACCTCAGGTGCTCACTCTTCAAAGTATGCGAAGCCAACTTCTTTCCAGAGAAATACGATCCAGCGCTGATCGCCGAGTACCAGAGCGGAGCCATCGGTTCGTTTGTCGTCGCTGACGCGGCGTTCGCCAAGCTGCGGGAGGTATCTGCGAGTGTGACTCTACCGAACTCCTGGGCCCGCGCGCTTGGGGCGAGCAGCGCCTCGATCCGCCTCGCCGGGCGTAACCTGCACACCTGGTCCAGCTTCACCACTCTTGACCCTGAGAGCATGTGGATTGGCACAGGCGCGTCGCGCTTCACATTTGACAGGACGGTTCAGGCTTTCGTGCCACAGCTGGCGTCGTTCACGGTGACCACCAACTTGCGGTTCTAGCGAGCATCTGCGCGCTCGTTCCGAGCGGGGAGATAACATGAGCCACGGACGACCAGCCGACGTTCCCGCCTGCTTCATCAGGGCAGCCCTCTACATGGGCCTCATGGGAATCGGTACTACGGTTACTAGCTGCAAGGATCTTTTAGAGGTTGAGGCGCCAACAAGTGTAGTGGCAGATAGCCTGGCTGGTCCTGCCAGTGTGCCGTTGCTCGTGTCCGGAGCCGTGAATGACTTCGGCTGTGCCCTTGGCGCGCACATCTATGTCACGGGGCTGGTTAGTGATGAGCTGCTGGACTCACAACTGCAGGGGGCGGAATCGTTCAACTACGATCGGAGAACCGTGTCCCCGGCCGGTAACGAGTACGGCACCCAACCCTGCGATTTTTTTGGGGGCATCTATCAACCGGTCAGCACGGCGCGCTGGGCCGCGGATAACGCACTCAGATTACTCGATGGCTTTTCTGATACGGATGTCCCGGGTCGCACCGAGCTCATTGCCACAGCGGCGGCCTATTCCGGATACAGCCATGTCCTGCTGGGAGAAGCATTTTGCACCGCGGCAGTCGATGGAGGTCCAGAGCTGACATCAGCGGAAGTGCTGGCGCTCGCGGAAACCAAGTTCACCAGGGCGATTGATGCTGCCACAGCAGCCGGAAGGGCCGACCTTCTGAACATGGCCTTGACTGGGCGCGCCCGCGCGCGGCTCGACCTCGGGAAGACAGCGGAGGCTGCTGCAGACGCTCAACTTGTGCCGGTAGGTTTCGTGAAGAATGCGACCTACTCCGCGGCGTCGCTCCGCTCCATGAATCGGGTTTATCAGATGAACGTTCGTGACGGCCGAGTGTCGATCGAAGAACCCTTTCGCGATCTCACTTTTCAGGGTGTGCCTGATCCGAGGGTGCCGGTTGTCAACACCGGCGAGACGGCGTCGGATGGCATAAACATCGTCTGGGCTACCTCGAAGTACCCATCACTCGATGCCCCCATACCGGTGGCCCGGTGGGCGGAAGCGCAGCTCATAATTGCCGAGGTCATGGGCGGACAGACGGCCGTTGACATCATCAACGTGCTCCATACGGCAGCAGGGCTGCCGCCCTTTAGCAGCACCGACCCGACCGAAATAGCAAATCAGGTACTGGAAGAGCGGAGGCGAGAGCTGTTCCTCGAGGGACAGCACTTGTTCGATACGATCCGCTTCAATCTGCCGCTTGTGCCACCTCCGGGAACGCCTTACGGCCTGAAGGGCGGATCGTACGGTGACACGAGGTGCTTGCCTCTACCGAACGCCGAGAGGGATAACAACCCCAATTTTGCGGCCAATTAGCTCCGAGGGCCGCCCCTCGGAGCAAGGCAGGGAACGGTAGGACCCGTTCTTCAACGCTTAGGAAAGGTGATTACCAATGCGCGCGATCATGGTAGCGCTGTCAATCATAACCCTCGTAGGTCGTGCGTCTGCCCAAACGGTAGCTCCACTATCCGTTCGTGCCGCTTCAGCGGCAGTAGGACCAGTCGCCAAGACCCCTGATATGATGGCCACGGCGTACACGACGGGCCTCACGCTGCCCGGGGAAATGGGGGTCCTCGATCCAGAGACGGACATCGCTGCTCTGGCTGTCGAGTGCCCGGCGCTGGCCACCACAAATTTTTCAGAGATCCAGGATGCCCCGGCGCGGGTGACGAGTGCGAAGCTCGTTGAGGCCAGCGGCGGGCTGCCCGCGTATTGCCAGGTACAGGGCGTCGTGCTGCCGAGCGTCGGGTTCGAGCTCCGGCTGCCCTCATCCAATTGGAACGGGAAATTCTTCGAGGCCGGTTGCGGAGGCTTCTGCGGCAACATTCCCATAGGTGCTTGCGACGCCCCCCTCCAAAAGGGCTATGCGTGCATCGCTTCCGACATGGGCAACAAGGGTGGAAGGACCAACGGTCTCGTCTTCTATAATAACCTCCAGGCCCAGATTGATTTTGGCTTTCGCGGCGCGCATGTGACGGCGGTGGCTGGTAAGGCGATTACGGAATATTACTACGCCAAGGCACCCGGCAGAGCGTACTTCATGGGATGCTCCTCCGGTGGCCAGCAGGCGTTTTCGGAGGCCCAGCGTTTCCCCTGGGATTTTGATGGCATCATCGCCGGCGCTCCGTCCCCCACGTTCTCCGGGCCCATGATGTACTACGAATGGGCTGGCCGGAACCTGGCAGGCAAGGTGAGCCCCGCCGACCTGAAAGTCCTGCATGAAAGGGCGGTGGCGAAGTGCGATCTCGGTGACGGCTTGAAGGATGGTATCATCGGTGATCCGCTGGGCTGCAAGTTTGATCCGGCCGAACTCCGGTGCTCGTCCGGGAAAAAGACCTCGTGTCTGACCATGCAGCAGGTCGAGGCCGTGAAGAAGGTCTACGCTGGCCCGATGACGTCGAAAGGTGAAAAGATCTATACCGGTGGGCCCATGGTCGGCTCCGAGCTT
>CAZHZI010000137.1:0-5283 GCA_964536955.1 uncultured Conexibacteraceae bacterium | reverse complement strand
TCCCGACGGGCATCACCCGGTCGGTGACCGTGACCTGGTGGGACGGGACCTCGGCCTGGGTGGGCACCCAGAACGCGAACGGCCTCCAGAAGCTTGTCGTGTCGATGATCTACGACTCGAAGACGGTGGCGGCCATCGAGATGGTCAAGGCCGACCGATGGTGAAGCTCGCTTTGGCTGGATTCCGGGATGAGCGGGGCTTCAGCCTGCCGGAGCTCCTCGTCGGCGTGACGCTGAGCGGGCTGATGTCCGTCGCCCTCGTGTCCGCCGTCTTCACCACGAACAACCTTCAGCGCCGGGCCGACGACCGGAACTCGATCGCCAGCTCCTTCTCGATCGTCACGCTCCTCTTCGACCGTGACGGAGCCATGGCGCTCGGCAGCGCGACTGCCAAGAGTCAGACGACCTCCGCAGCGTGCACGACGGTGATGAATCTCGGGTTCCAGGAGGGGGTCGGGGCCGTGCGCTTCCAGACCTCGGCCCAGGGCACGGACGGTCCCTACTGGTTCCAGCGGGTGAGTGGGGCCGGAACGCGGACCGTCGCGAAGAACGTCTCAGCCTGCGCGTGGCAGACGGTCCAGGACGCGAGCGGGAAGTGGATGATCCGGCTCGACCTCACCCTCACCGGGCCCTCCGGCGAGAGCACTGCCCAGACGTTCCGTGTTCAGCCCCGGCTGTGGTAGCCGCGGCCATGCTTCGCCTCCACCGTGACGAGCGCGGCCAGTCGCTGGTCATCGTCCTGTCGCTGATCACGATCATGTTCCTGCTCGGCAGCTCGCTCGCCGTCCACGCCTCGGTCGCCCTCCGGTCCACGCGCACGAGCGACGCCCAGGGCGACGACTTCTACGCCGCCGATGCCGCGACCGAGCTCGGTATCTGGTGGCAGCGCAACGGCAAGGCCGGCAACCCGCCGTCCCAGACGATCAACGGAGTGACCACCTCGACGACGATCAGCACCGCCGGCGGTGGCGGCGGCTGTTCGGCGCCACCGACACCGAACTGGCTAACGGGCTTCGAGCACGGAGCGGTGTCCTCGAGCGGCGGCGGGTTGTTCAGCGGCGTCGTCAGTGTCGGAGGCACGAATGTCACTGCGTCCGCGGCCGCGGCCCGCAGTGGCGGCTACGGGCTGAGGATCCAAACCACGGACATCTTCAATTTCGGCTACGCCACGAGGAGCACGTTTGGCGCGATTCAGGTTGCCCGCCTCTCGATCCAGCTGCCAACGCTCCCGTCACCTGCGACCAGCGACGCCGACCTCGCTCTATTCAACGCGAACACCGGAAGCGACCTGACGATCATGTACCAGGGGAGCAGCCAGAAACTCGCCCTGAGGATCGGGACGGGCACGCCCGTCGCGATGTCCGGGGCGTTCAGCGCGGCGACCTGGTACGGCCTCGACATCCGTTACAACGTCGGCACGGACCCGCGGACGGCGGAGTGGCAGGTGAACGGCGTCGCCCAGACGGACGTCACCTCGGTTGAGGCAATCGCTACGAGCGTCAGCTCCGTTCAGCTGGGCGCCGACTCAGGCACGAGCTCCGACATGTACTTCGATGATGTGATGGTCTCGTCGATGTCGGTCGACTACCCGATCGGCAACGTGACGATTACCCGTCTGCTTCCGGACGGGATGGGCACGAGCAGCGGTGCCACGAACTTCGCGAACAACGGTGGAACGGCGATCGACGCGAACAGCTATACGCGGCTCGACGACGTTCCCATGGACTCGACGGCCGACTACATCGCGCAGCTGACCGATTCAAGCACGTCCTACATCGAGCTGACGTTCGCGGACACGGCCGAGACGTGCATCCGCGCGACATCGGCGGTCGTGGCGTACCACGGAGCCGCCAACCAGTCGAACAGGGGAGACACGCGAGTCTTCGCCGGTTGGCAGACGTTCGTTCATTCGGGAACGATGAACGGCAGCGCGCTCAAATATGCCTCCGCGATCGTGTCCACCGGAGGGGTGGCGTGGAGCGAGGCCCTCCTGAACGGTACCTTCGGACGGATCGGCTACTCGGCGGACGCAGCCCCGGACCCGTTCTGGGACGCGTTGATGCTCGAGGTGGCTCACCGGGGCTCCAGCCCGGCCACGGTGACCATCGTGGGAACCGGCGGCGGCTCCACCGTGACGACGGATTACACCGACGTCGGAACGGGGATCCCGACCCTCGACACCTGGACCGTCACGAAGTAGCGGTCCGCTCGGCGGCATACCCGCCCACCGGACTTTCTTCCTATCGGGTCCCGGCGCGCGAACGCAACTCTTTCGGCTCCGGGCCCCCGTCGGGCACCCGGTACCGCCTCCGGGGGGACCATTGGCCCCCTGTCCCCCTTACCGACTCTACCCGACGATTGGGCTCCGCCGTGGGACGTCTCCCGGGAGTTGTGCGACAGCCTGTCGCGGTCCGGAGCCCTATCGGCCGTCACATCTGGGACGACGTCCCCACAGGGAAAGGAAAACCGGAATCATGCTCGGAACGATGCGCCGGATGCACCGCGAGGAGCGCGGCTTCACTCTCGTGGAGCTGCTCATCGTGGTCACCATCCTCGGCATTCTGGCCGCGGTCGTGACGACGAGCCTCATCGGGCTCACGGCCACGGCAAAGACCAACGCCTGTGCGGAAGAGCTCCGCACCGTCCAGACGGCCATGGACGCCCTGATGGCCAAGAACAACCTCACGGCCGTCACAGCGGTCGCGGCCCCCGGTTCGACGACATCCGTCACGACGGTCGTCGGGGCGGGCGAGGCCCTTTCGCCGGATTACGTCCGCCAGGGCACCACGAAGGGCGCCTACTTCTGGGATGCCACCGGCCTGGTGTCGCCTTCGGCCACCGTCGGCGGCTGCATCTAGGCCTCCCCAACCGAGGGCTCGACGGCCCTCATCGGCTGACGAACACGGGGCGCTCCTCACCCGAGGGGCGCCTCGTTTCTTTACCCGCGGCCTGGAGCCTGCGCCGCGTCGCCAGGTCGCAGGGTGAGCAGCGTGGCGGCGTCGCCTGAGACGGCCCCCTCGCGGACCAGGCGCCGGAGGTCCGCCTCGAGCGTCCGCATCCCCTGAGCCGTGCCCGTCTGTACGACGTTTCGGAGCTGGTTCGTCTTGCCGTCCTTGATGAGGTTGCGGACCGCGGGCGTCGCGACCATGACCTCGAAGGCGGCGACTCTGCCCGGCCCGTTCAGGCGCGGCAGGAGCTGCTGGTGGATCACCGCCAGGAGCGTCTGGGATAGCTGGACGCGGACCTGGTTCTGCTGGCCCGACGGGAAGCCGTCGACCAGGCGATCGATCGACTGGGCGGCGTCGTTCGTGTGGAGCGTCGCGAAGACGAGGTGGCCGGTCTCGGCCATCGTCAGCGTGGCCGACATCGTCTCGAGGTCACGCATCTCGCCCACCATGACCACGTCGGGGTTCTCCCGCAGGGCGGCGCGGAGGGCGCTCGCGAAGTCCCGCGCGTCGGAGCCGATCTCCCGCTGGATGACCACCGAGCGCTGGTGGCGGTGGAGGTATTCGATCGGGTCTTCGACGGTAATGATGCACGCGGCACGCTCACGGTTGATCTTGTCGATCATCGCGGCCAGCGTGGTGGACTTGCCGCAGCCGCTGGGGCCGGTCACGAGGACGAGGCCGTTCGGCTGGTCGGCGAGCTCCGAGCAGATGGCCGGCGCCCCCAGCTGCTCGAGGGTCGGAATGTCGTACGGCACGAAGCGGAGGACGCCCGCCAGCGATCCGCGCTGATAGAACAAGTTCACCCGGACCCGCGCCCGGCCCTGGTCCGTGAAGCTGAACTCGAGCTCGCGTCGCGCGACCAGCTCGTCCCAGCGGGCGCCGGCGAGCGAGCGGGTCAGCCCCTCGGTCGTGTCGGGCATCATGACCTTGTCGGAAAGCGACGCAAGCGCTCCGTCGACCCGGATCGTCGGCGGCCGACCGGGGACAAAGATCAGGTCCGACGCGCCGCGCTCCGCAACCTCCCGCAGGAGCGTCTCGAGGAGTTCGTCCACGCCGGGGCAGTGTAGCATCGGCTTCTTGAGTTCCGATCATGTTCTCGTCGTCTCACCGGATGAGCGGTGGCTGCGAGTCCTCGAGGTGACGCTCCGACTCGGAGGATTCGAGCCCCTGATGCGGCGCTCTGTCGTGGAGGCGCTCCGCACGCGTGCCGGAGAGCAGCAGCCACGGGCGATCGTCCTCGACCTCGGCACCGACACAACGCCGCACGAGGTCGACTCGATCCGGGAGGTCCTCGGCGAGACCACGATGCCCGCGGTCGTCATTCTGCCCCAGCGTCTCGAGGCGCAGCGGGAGGTCTTTAGGGCGACCGGGGCTCGGGTGATCGTGCGGCCCTACGCGCCATCCGCGCTGTACGCGGCCCTGCGATCCGATGCGGCCGACGCGGATGCGGCCGACCCGGACGACTCCGCGACGCCCGCCGCGGGCTGACCCGGCCGCTAGCCGAGCCTGCCGCCCGGCTCAAGGGCGTGCACGGTCACGTCCGCCAGACCGCGATCCTTTAGCGCCTTGCGCAGCTCCTCCGGCGTGCCGGCGAGGAGCGGGAAGGTCCCGTAGTGGATCGGCAGGACGTCCTTGACGGCGAGCCATTCGACCGCGATCGCGGCCTCCCGCGGACCCATCGTGAAATGGCCACCGATCGGGAGTATTGCCAGGTTCGGGCGGTACACCTCGCCGATGAGCCGGAGGTCGCCAAACAGCCCCGTGTCGCCGGCGTGGTAGATCCGGTAGCCGCTCTCCAGTTCTACGACGAAGCCGACGGGTTCGCCAAGGTAGATCGGAAGCTCGGCGGTGCCGTAGATGTCACCGGATGAGTGATCGGCATGGGTCATCGTGACCCTGACCCCGCCCGCCTCCACGGTGCCACCCTTGTTCATGCCGATCACGGAATCCTTGTGGGCGTAGTTCCGCCCGAGCCAGAGCGACAACTCGTGGATCGCCGGCCATGCGGGGCGGGTCCGGCTGGCGATCGCCAGCGCGTCGCCGAAGTGGTCCGCGTGGCCGTGAGTGACCAGCATGACATCGCATGTGTCGACGGCGGCGGGCGCCTTGGGACTCTTCGGGTTGCCGAACCACGGGTCGATCAGGATGGTCTTTCCACCCGGCGTCGCGACCTCGATGCAGGCGTGTCCGTACCAGGTGATCGTCGTCTTCGGGTCGAGCGGCATCGGCTTCCTCCCGGCTCGGTATGGGCATGGTAACTGCGCGCCGCGGCTACACTCCGGCCGTGCCCGCCGAACGGATCGCCCTGAGCCTCGCGTTCATCAACTGGACGGTGC
>CAZHZI010000136.1:0-5392 GCA_964536955.1 uncultured Conexibacteraceae bacterium | reverse complement strand
GCCGCCGCGACGGTGGGCGGGGTCGGCAACGGCGTGCAGTGGGTGGGGGTGATCAGCGCCGTGCAGGAGCTGACCACCCAGAAGATGCAGGCGCGGGTAATGAGCGTGCTCGAGTCGACCGGGGCGGCGATGCCCGGAGTCGGTTACGCGGTGGGCGGCGTAATCGCCGCCGTACTCGCTCCGAGGGCCACCTTCCTCGTGGCCGGAGTCGGGGTCCTGCTCCTCGTCGCAGTCGCCGCCCCCCTGCTTGGCACGAAATGGCCTGAACGCGCGGAACAACCTGACTCGGAAGGAAACCTTGCCGCCGCCGACGAAATTATGGTGGAGCTGATTCCAGCGGAGCGTCGTCCACCCACCCGGTCCGACTCGGAACCCGGTCTAACGCGGAGGTCATGAGTTGAGGAAGCTTGGCGCAGTCATGTCGGTGTTGGTGCTCTCGGTCGTGGCGGCGCTCGGGCTGATCGCCTGCGGCGACTCCGGCGGCAAGGAGGGCGGCACGCTGAAGGGCAGCTATGCCAGCTTCCCGGACTACCTCGACCCGCAGCTCTCCTACACGGCCGAGGGCTGGACGGCGATGTACAACACGTACATCCCCCTGCTGACCTATGCCCACGTCACCGGCAAGGCGGGCAGCGAAGTGATCCCCGGCCTGGCGGAGAGCCTGCCCAAGGTCACCAACGGCGGCAAGACCTACACCCTGCAGCTGCGCAAGGGGCTCAAGTACTCCGACGGAACGCCGGTCAAGGCATCGGACTTCAAGAGCTCGATCGAGCGAATGTTCAAGGTCGACTCCGGCGGCTCACCCTTCTACACGGACATCGCCGGCGCCGCGCAATTCCAAAAGACCAAATCCGGTGGGATCGAGGGGATCAAGCCGAACGACGCGACAGGTGAGATCGTCATCGACCTGATCAAGCCGCGCGGCACCTTCGAGAGCGAGCTGGCGATGCCGTTCGCCGCGGTGGTGCCGGCCGACACCCCGGACGAGGACCAATCCCCCAACCCGCCCCCGGCTACCGGCCCTTACGCAATCACCGAATCCAACCCTGGCCGCGGCTGGTCCTACGCACGCAACCCCCACTGGGAGAAGACCAACTCGAAGTTGCTGCCCGACCTGCCCAGCGGCCACGTCGACAAAATCGAGATCACCGTCGTCGCCAACCAGTCAACCCAGGTCAACGACGTCGAGCAGGGCAAGTCGCACTGGATGTTCGACCCGCTGCCCGCCGACCGCGTCGCCGAGGTCGAGGGCAAATACGAGGGCACGCAGTACCGCCCCGAGTCGACGAACAGCACCTACTACTTTTGGCTGAACACGACGCAGGCCCCCTTCGACGACCTCAAGGTCCGCCAGGCGGTCAACTACGCGCTCGACCCCGAGGCGCTGGTGAGGATCTACAGCGGCCAGCTCGAGCCCAGTCAGCAGATCCTGCCGCCCGGGATGCCGGGCTACGAGAAGTTCGAGCTCTACCCGCACGACATGGCTAAAGCGAAAGCCTTGATTGAGGAGGCGAACCCGTCGGACCGCGACATCACGGTCTGGACCGACGACCTCAGCCCCAACGACGACGCGACCGCCTACTACCAGGACGTGCTGGAGAAGCTCGGCTTCGACGCGGAGCTGAAAGTCCTCAACGGCGACAACTACTTCACGGTGATCGGCAACCTCTCCACGCCCGACCTGGACACCGGCTGGGCCAACTGGTTCGAGGACTACCCGCACCCCAACGACTTCTTCCAGCCACAACTTGACGGGACCAGCATCTTTCCCACCAACAACACCAACCTCGCCCGGTTCGACGACCCTGCGCTCAGCCGCAGGCTCGCCGACCTCCGCACCCAGCGGCTGGGACCGGAGCAGGAAAGCCAGTACGCCGAGCTCGACAAGGCCTTCATGGAGCAGGCTCCATGGGCGCCGTTCGGCACTCGTGAGCTCTCGACCTTCGTCTCGAGCGACATCGATCTCGACAAGGTCATCTTCAGCCCGACCTTCTCCAACGACCTGACCAGCTTCCAGTTCAAGTAGTGGAGGGCCGCAGCCCCTGGTACCTGGCTTACCGGCGGCTGCGGGCCAACCGAGTGGCGCTCGGCGCCCTGGCGCTGTTCGCGGCGATCGTCGTCTTCGTCCTCGCGGCGCCACTGTGGGCCAACGAGGTGGCCGACACCGGGCCCAACCGCACTCACACGCTGGAGAGGGTCACCGTCGACGGAGAACGCCGCGACGTGGTCAGTCCCAACGGCACGCCGATCGGGCCGCTCTGGTTCGGGGCGGGCGGAAAGTTCTTCCTCGGTGCCGACGGCCGGCTCGGCCGCGACGAGATGGTGCGGCTGATGTACGGGGGGCGTACCTCTCTGTTCATCGGCGTGATGGCGGCGATCATCACCACCCTGCTCGCCGTCGGCCTCGGCCTCGTCGCCGGCTATTACCGGGGCTGGCCCGACTCGCTGATCTCCCGCACCCTCGACGTCATCTGGGCCTTCCCGGTGATCCTCCTGGGAATCGCGCTGGGGACGGCGCTGGCGGTCGGGGGGCTTCAGATCGGGCCGGTCTCGCTGGAGAGCGGCTCGATCTGGATCCCGATATTGATCATCGGCTTCGTGTACACCCCGTACATGGCGCGCCCGATCCGCGGCGAGGTCCTGGCGCTGCGCGAGAAGGAATTCGTCGAGGCGGCGGTCGCCCAGGGTGCTGGCCCGCTGCGAGTGATGCTCGGGGAGCTGCTGCCCAACCTGTGGTCGACGATCATCGTCTTCTTCACCCTCAACATCGCTAACAACATGCTGCTGGAGGCGGCGCTGTCCTTCCTCGGCGCCGGGGTGCAGCCGCCCGCCTCCTCATGGGGGACGATGATCTCCACCGGCTACGAGCTGATCTACAGCGCCCCGCTGCTTACGATCATCCCGGGCCTGATGATCCTCCTCACGGTCCTCTCGCTGAACGTCTTCGGCGACGGGTTGCGCGACGCGCTCGATCCCAGGTCCAAGGTCCGTTTGGAGGCGCATGCCGGGACCTTCGAGCCGGATGAGAAGCCGGTCTGATGGCCCGCTTCGCGGTCAGACGGCTGCTTGGCATGGTGCTCGTGCTGTTCGCGATCTCGGTGATCGTCTTCCTGATCTTCAACGTGATCCCGAACTCCGACCCCGCGCAGCGCATGGCAGGCAAGAACGCAACGCCGCAGCTGGTCGCCAACATCACCGAGGACTGGGGCTTCGACGAGCCGCTGCCGACCCAGTACTGGACGATGATGGAGAAGATCTTCACCGGCGACCTCGTCTCCTACTCCAGCCAGACCAATGTCGACGAGCAGATCCTGGCGGGGATCCCCGCGACCCTCTCTCTCTGCGTCGGCGCCGCGGTCCTGTGGATGTTCTTCGGGCTCCTCTTCGGCTACCTCTCGGCGGTGAGGGCGGGGCGCTTCACCGACCGGGCGCTGACGGTTCTGGCCCTGGTCGGGATCTCGATGCCCGTGTTTTGGCTTGCGGCGATCCTGCTCTACTACCTCACCTTCAAGGTGGAGCTGTTCCCCTCGGGAAGTTACGTACCGCTGACCGAGAACCCACTCGACTGGGCGTATCACCTGGTCTTGCCCTGGATAACCCTGGCGGTCCTGTACGTCGGCTTCTACAGCCGGGTGCTGCGCTCCAACATGCTCGACGTGATGAACGAGGACTACGTGCGCACGGCGCGGGCCAAGGGGCTGAAGGAGAGGCAAGTGCGGATTCGGCACGTCTTGCGAAACTCGCTGATCCCGGTCGTGACCCTGTTCGGGTTGGACTTCGGCGCCGTCGTCGGAGGCGGTGCGATCCTCACCGAGTCGATCTTCAACCTCAATGGGGTCGGCCAGTACGCGGCCAATTCGATCGCCAACCTGGACCTGCCCCCGATCATGGCCGTGACCCTGTTCGGCGCCTTCTTCGTCGTCCTGTTCAACGCGCTGGTGGATATCGCATACGCGTACCTGGACCCGCGGATTCGGCTGGGGGCCAGCGCGCAATGAGCGCGGGATGCACTCCTATCTGGCTCCGCGCGCCGGGGGCAGAGCGCGGGGGCCCGCCATGAGCGCCTCCGAGAAGCTGCTCGAGGTGAGCGATCTGCGCGTCAGCTTCACCACCGAGGGCGGGCTCGTGCAGGCGGTCGACGGCGTCTCCTTCGACCTGGCGGCCGGCGAGGTGCTGGCGATCGTCGGCGAGTCGGGATCGGGCAAGAGCGTCACCGCCCAGACGGTGATGGGATTGACCCGGTCGCCCAACGCGCAGATCGAGGGTTCCGTGCGACTGCGGGGCAGGGAGCTGCTGGACGCGAGCGAGGCGGACCTGCAGACGGTGCGCGGCGCGGAGGTCGCGATGATCTTTCAGGATCCGATGACCTCGCTCAACCCGGTCTACCGCATCGGAGATCAGATCGTCGAGGCGATCCGAGCGCATCGCGCGAGGATGAGCGACGACGATGCGCGCGCGCTGGCGGTGGAGATGCTGCGGTCGGTCGACATCCCCGACCCCGAGCGGCGGGTCGACAGCTACCCGCACGAGTTCTCGGGTGGAATGCGCCAGCGGGCGATGATCGCGATGGCGCTTGCCCTGGAGCCGAGCGCGCTGATCGCCGACGAGCCGACCACGGCGCTCGACGTGACCATCCAGGCGCAGATCCTCGAGCTGCTGGGACGCCTCAACCGCGACCGGGACCTGGCGACGATCCTGATCACCCACGACCTCGGCGTCGTCGCCGAGGTCGCCGATCGGGTGCTGGTGATGCACGAAGGGCGCGTGGTCGAACGGGGACCGCTGGATGACATCTTCTACGCCCCCAGGGATCCCCATACCCGTGGCATGCTCGACTCGATGATCCGGCTCGACCGGCCGCCGCCCTACGAGCCGGGGCGCACCGATGGCCCGCTGCTGGAGGTCACCGACCTCGTCAAGCACTTCCCGATCAAGCGCGGCGTGCTGCTCGACCGCGAGGTGGACCAGGTTCGCGCCGTCGACGGCGTCAGCCTCAAGGTGGACCGCGGCGAGACCTTCGGGCTGGTGGGTGAATCGGGCAGCGGCAAGTCGACCCTTTGCCGCACCGTCCTGCAGCTTCTGGAGCCGACGTCGGGTTCGGTCCGCTTCGACGGCAAGGAGATCGCCGGCCTTCCACGCCGGCAGATGCGGCCGCTGCGCCGCGAGATGCAGATGGTCTTCCAGGACCCCTATGCATCGCTCAACCCGCGCAAGCGAGTCGGGCAGATCGTCGGCGACCCGCTGAGGCTGCAGGGCGTCGCCTCCGGCGGCGAGCTGCGAAGCCGGGTGGGAGAGCTGCTGAACAAGGTCGGCCTCTCAGCCGAGCACTACCACCGCTTCCCGCACGAGTTCTCCGGTGGCCAGCGGCAGCGGATCGGAATCGCCCGAGCCC
>CAZHZI010000135.1:0-5451 GCA_964536955.1 uncultured Conexibacteraceae bacterium | reverse complement strand
CCTCTTCTTCCGCCGCAACACGGTCGTCGTCGACGTCCCGTTCCACCTGGAGTAGTTCGCTGCGGGCGGTCGTGCCTAGGCCTTGATGCGTTCCCCAGCCGGGTCGAAGAGCGGCTCGGCGCTGACCGTGCAGCCGACCCACTCCCCGAAGATCTCGACCTCGGCGCGCTGCCCCACCTCGACGAGGGAGGGAGGCAGGTAGGCCAAGGCGATGCTGCGCTCGACGGCGAAGCCGTAGCCGCCCGAGGTGACGCGGCCCACCACCTCGCCCGCGACCCGGACCGGCTCGTTGCCGAGCGCCACCGAGCGAGGATCGTCGATCACCAGGCAGGCCAGCCGCTTGCGCGGTCCCGCCTCCCTGGCGGCCACAAGCGCGTCGCGGCCGATGAACTCGGTCGCCTTGTTGAGGCGCACCGCAAAGCCGAGCCCGGCCTCGTACGGCGTCTCCTCGGGGGTGATGTCGCTCGACCAGACCCGGTAGCCCTTCTCGAGCCGCAGGCTGTCGATCGCCCGATAGCCCCCGGCCAGCATGCCGCGCGGCTGCCCCGCCGCCCAGAGGGTGTCCCACAGTGGCGCGCCATACTCCATCGGGCAGTAGAGCTCCCAGCCGAGCTCACCGACGTAGGTCACCCGCAACGCGGTGACCGGCACGTGGCCGACGGTGATCTCGCGCATCGAAAGGTACGGGAAGGCCTCATTGCTCAGGTCGTCGGTGGTCGTGGCGGCCAGGATCTGGCGCGCCAAGGGACCCCAGAGGCCGATGCAGGCCAGCGACGAGGTGAGGTCGCGGACCGTCAGGCGGCCGTCATCGGGGGCGTGCTTGCGGATCCAGCCCAGGTCGTGATTGCCGAAGGCGGTGCCGGTGACGATGAAGAAGCGGTCCTCCGCCAGTCGCGTGACGGTGAAGTCGCACTCGATCCCACCGCGCCGGTTCAGCATCTGGGTGTAGGTGATGCGGCCGATCGGGCGATCCATCTCGTTGTCGCACAGGCGCTGCAGGAAGGCGAGGGACCCGGCCCCGCTGATCTCGATCTTGGCGAAGCTGGTCTCGTCGAAGAGGGCCGCGGCGTTGCGAGTGGCGAGGCACTCCGCCCCGATCGCCGGCGACCAGTGCTGCCCTGCCCAGCCCCGCGGGCGGAGCGACTCGTCGCCGGCCGCCGCGTTCGACTCGAACCAGTTGGGGCGCTCCCAACCGGACTTCTCACCGAAGGCGCAGCCCAGCTCGACCAGCCGCGGGTAGGTCGGGGAGAGGCGCAGCCCGCGCACCGAGCGCCGCTCCTCGTTGGGGTAGTGGATGTCGTAGTAGGTCGCGTAGTTCTCCGTGGCGCGGGCCAGGGTGTAGGCGCGCGAGCGGTACTGCGCCCCGAAGCGACGGATATCCATCGTCCACAGGTCGAGCTCCGGCTCCCCGTCCACGATCCAGTGCGCCAGCTGCCGGCCCATCCCGCCGGCGCCGGCGATGCCGTGGGCGCTGAACCCCGCGGCCACGAAGAAGCCGCGCACCGCCGACTCACCGAGGATGAACTCGTTGTCGGGCGTGAAGCCCTCCGGGCCGTTGATCAGCTGCTTGATGCCCGCCTCGTGCATGGCCGGCACCCGGCGCACCGCCCCGGCGCTGATCTCCTCGAAGCGCGGCCAGTCAGGGGAGAGCAGCTTGCCGTTGAAGTCGGAAGGGATTCCGCCCAGGGACCAGGGGTCCGGGTTGCGCTCGTAGCCGCCCATCACCAGGCCGCGCACCTCTGGGCGGAAGTAGACCAGGTTGTCGGGGTCGCGCAGCTGCGGCAGGTCCGGCGTGACGCCCTCGATCGGTTCGGTGACCAGGTACTGGTGCGCGAACGGGATGATCGGGACGGTCACCCCCGCCATTCGCCCGATCTCGGGGGCGAACATGCCCCCCGCATTGACCACCACCTCGGCACGGATCGGGCCGTGCTCGGTCTCGACCCCGGTGACACGGCCGCGCTCCACGGTGATCCCGGTCACGCGCGTCCGGGGCAGGATGGCCGCTCCACGCTGGCGCGCACCCGCGGCCAGGGCCTGGGTCAGGCCCGATGGGTCGAGGTAGCCGTCGGTCGGCAGCCAGGCGGCGCCCAGCACGCCATCGGTCACCATCAACGGGAAGAGGCCCTGCGCCTCGGCGGCACTGAGCAGCTCCATCGGCAGCCCATAGGTCTTGGCCCAGCCGGCCTGCCGGCGCAGCTCCTCCATCCGCTCAGGGGACGATGCCAGGCGCAGCGAGCCGACCTCTCGCCAGCCGGGGTCGACGCCGGTCTCCGCAGCCAGCCCACGGTAGGTGGCCACGCTGTCGACCATCATGCGGGTCAGGGTCGGGCTCGAACGCAGCTGGCCGACCAGGCCGGCCGAATGGAAGGTCGAGCCGCTGGTCAGCTCGGACCGATCGAGCAGCACCAGATCGTTCCAGCCCAGCAGGGTCAGGTGATAGGCGATGGCTGCTCCGCCGACTCCGCCGCCGATGATCACCGCCCGCGCCTGTTCGGGGAGGCGGCCGCGCGGTTCAGCCACGCGCGGCATCTCGGAGCTGCGCCTCGAAGGCTGGGCCGGAGGCGTTGTGCAGGAGCCGCTCGAAGTGCTCGTCGGCATAGGCCACGAAGTCGATGTCGAGGGTGCTGATCGCCTGTTGCAGCACCCCCCACATCGCCTCGCGGAAGTCCGACACGACGCGCATCAACGCCAGGCGCGCCAGCCGTGGAGCGCGCGCTTCGGCCTCGTAGGCCTCGAGCAGGATGGCGACCTCTTCGGGGGTGAGGTCGTGGTTCACGCTGAAGTTGCCCAGGTCGAAGAACGGGTCGCCCATGCCGGCGTACTCCCAGTCGACGATCCGGATCCGCTCGCCGTCGTCGATGAAGTTGGCGTTCAGCAGGTCGTTGTGGCACGGGCGCAGCTCAATCGGCGCCTCGAGCAGGGCGCGCTCGATGCGGCGACCCGCCTCGTGGGCGCGGTCCCAGGCGGCAGGATCGGGGATCCCACGCGAGGCGGCCAGCGCCCGGTAGGCTTCCACGATCCGCAGCGGCACGAACAGCCCCGGGATGGCGGGGCCGCCATGGATGCGGCGCATCGAGTCCGCGACGCGCCGCAGCATCTCCGGCTGGTGGACCTGCTCCAGGCTGACCGGCGCCCCGACGATGAACCTGGTGACCAGATACCCCTCCGGCCGAATGAAGGCGGTCACTTCTGGACCGATCCCCACGCCCGCCGCCGCCACGGTGGCGGCATGCTCGACCTCGCGGCTGATTCCCAGCAGGTGGGTGTCGTTGCCGGCCAGGCGGATGACGAAGCGATCCTCTTCGCCGGCCAGCGAGATGAGGTAGTTGCGGTTGGTGATCCCCCCGGAGAGCAGCGTCAGCGTCAGCTGGCGGCCGGCCGTCTCGGGGACGCGCTGCAGCGCCGCGACCAGCTGGTCGCGCAGCTCACCACGCAACTCCTCGGCGGGTTCGGTGACCACGGCTCACTCCTGTGGGTGGCGGACACGATAAGCGAGCGGCCCAGCGCCGGGGCGCCGAGCCGCTCGCAGTCTGCGACAGACTTGCCGATGAAGGCCTACGCGATCATCGCCTCGCCGGTTGCCAGGTCGGCCTCGACGTCATGCGGACGGCCTCGCACCGAGACGACGTAGTACAGGCCGCCGAGGACCAGCAGCAGGCCGACCATCGTCTCGAAGAGCGGCCAGTGGGGCAGCCAGCTGAGCGTCTGCCCGAAGGGGGTGAAGAACAAGTCGATCCACGGGTTCCAGATCGCTCGCCCTTCCGTGCCGAAGTCGCCGAAGATCTCCGAGTTCCAGAGCGCGATGTTCGTCACGCCCAGGATCCCCCACACGACGGCCAGGACATTGACCGTCATTCCCCAGCGGCCGAGGTTGAACCATGCCGGCTTGTGTGGCCAGCCGCGACGACGGGCGGCCAGGACGCCGAGGTTGCACATCAGGTAGCTCAGGTAGATCAACCCGGTCGCGGCGATGGAGAGCGAGATGGCGGCCAGCGGGCTCACCACGACGATCGGTAGCGCCGCCAGGACGCCGACCGCCACCGCCGCGTTGGCGGGGGTCTTGAAGGTCGGGCTGACATGGCCCCAGGTGCCGCCGAACGGCAGGTGTCGGTCGCGCCCCATCGAGAACATCATGCGGGTCGCCGCGCCGTGGATGGCCAGTGTGCAGACGAAGACCGACACGAGGATGACGACCAGGTAGAGGTCGCCCAAGGTGAACTCACCCAACAGTGAGCCGTTCAGGTTGTCGAGGATCGTGGTGGCGATCGGGAAGCCGCCGGCCATCCCCTCCGCCATGGCCGCGGAGACGTCCTTCAGCGAAAGGATCACGGCCAGGATGAATACCAACCCCACCGCGCCGGAGAGCCAGATCGAGGAGAGCACGCCGCGCGGCGCCTGGCGGCCGGCGTCCACGGTCTCTTCGCCGAAGGAGCCTGCCGTGTCGAAGCCGTAGACGATGAACATCGACATGAAGGCGCCCAGCGCAAACGTTGCGAACAAGTTGCCGTTCTGCGAAGCCTCGGCTCCGAAGGTCTGGAAGACGACATCGGGCGACTGGTGGTTGGCGAAGAAGAGCAGCACCAGCGCGAAGACCACCATCCCCAGGATCTCGGTGCCGACGCCGATGTTGTTGAGGAGGGCCAGCAGCCGCACCCCGTAGGCGTTGATGATCGTGGTCAGCACCAGCGTGCCAACCGAGATGTAGGTGAACCACGAGATGCCCAGGGGCCCGGGCGGGCCGCCGAACAGGTCGTCCGGGTGCAGGCTGTCTGCCGCGAACCCGACGATGACGGCGACCGCCGAAACGGTCACCACCTGGGCCCAGAAGTAGAACCAGCCGGTGAACCAGCCCAGGGTTCGGTTCGAGAGCCGCTTCGACCACTGGTAGATCGATCCGGCCACCGGGAAATGGCTGGCCAGCTCGGCGAAGACCAGGGCCACCAGCGTCTGGCCGACGATGACGACGATCCAGGTCCAGAACATCATCGGGCCGCCGAGGCCGATGCCGAAGCCGAAGTTGCCGAACGATCCGGTCGAGACGCTGATGAAGCTGAACGCGATGGCGAAGTTCGAGAGGAAGCCGAGTGTTCGCCTGAGCTCAGGCTTGATGCCGAGCGATCGCAACTGCGCATCGTCGCGCGCGATCTGCTCGCCGTGCATGGGATCAACGGTCAAGACAAGTCCTCCTTCTCCTCACACCGATGGGGTGTGCGCCTCTGCAGAACGCGCAGGGGAGTTCTCGGACGAGCGGCGATCGATCAGGGGGCGGCCGCTCATTCGGGCTGGGCGGCAGCATAGGAGCGGGCCCCGCGGCCGTCAACGGTTTTGCGCAACTGGTAATGCATCAGTTTGAGCCGCACGAGTAGGCTTGTTCGCCTAGGGCCTGTAGTCGTAGAAGGGAGCGGCGAGACCATGCGGGGAGTCGACTGTGTAGCACCGAACTGCGCG
>CAZHZI010000134.1:0-5456 GCA_964536955.1 uncultured Conexibacteraceae bacterium | reverse complement strand
TGCTGAAGTGGAAGGGCGGCATCGTCTGGGCAGCCAAGAACTACGACGGTGACGTCCAGTCCGACACCGTCGCCCAGGGCTTCGGCTCGCTCGGCTTGATGACCAGTGTGTTGATGACCGCCGACGGCAAGACGTTCGAGGCTGAGGCCGCGCACGGAACCGTCACCCGTCACTATCGCCAGCACCAGCAGGGCAAGCCCACCTCGACCAACCCGATCGCCTCGACCTTTGCGTGGACCCGCGGCCTCGCCGCCCGCGGACGCCTCGACGACACCGCCGAGGTCTCACGGTTCGCCGAGACCCTGGAGCGGGTATGCGTGGAGACGGTGGAGAGCGGCAAGATGACCAAGGACTTGGCGCTGCTCGTCGGCCCCGACCAGGAGTTCTTGACGACACAGGAATTCCTCGGCGCGATCGACGAGAACCTCCAAGCGGCGATGGCCAGTCCTCAATCCCCGATCACAGGAGAGAAGATCCCGTGAGCACTCCAGTCAAGGTCACCGTCACCGGCGCCGCCGGGCAGATCGGCTACGCGCTCCTGTTTCGCATCGCCAGCGGCCAGATGCTCGGGCCAGAAACGCCGGTCGAATTGAGCCTGCTGGAGATCCCCGAAGCGGTGAAGGCGGCGGAGGGCACAGCGATGGAGCTGCAGGACTGCGCTTTTCCGTTGCTGCACAAGATCGACATCCACGACGAGCCGAGGTCAGCCTTCGATGGCGTCAACGTCGGGCTGCTGGTTGGCGCCCGTCCACGCGGGCCGGGCATGGAGCGCTCTGACCTGTTGGAGGCCAACGGCGGCATCTTCAAGCCGCAGGGCGAGGCGATCAATGCCGGCGCCGCCGCCGACGTCAAGGTCCTGGTGGTTGGCAACCCGGCAAATACCAACTGCCTGATCGCGATGTCCGCCGCCCCCGACGTGCCGCGTGAGCGCTTCACCGCGATGATGCGGCTCGACCACAACCGGGCGATCGCGCAGCTGGCGGACAAGCTGGGCGAGCCTGTCGCCGCGGTCACCAACATGACGGTGTGGGGCAACCACTCGACCACCCAGTACCCGGACCTGGTCAACGCCAAGGTGGACGGTGGGAGCGCCTGGGAAGCGATCGGCGAGGAAGCCTGGATCGCCGGGGAGTTCATCCCGCGGGTGGCAAAACGCGGCGCCGCGATCATCGAGGCACGCGGCGCTTCAAGCGCCGCCTCGGCGGCCAATGCGGCGATCGACCATCTGCGCGACTGGGTCCTCGGCACGCCTGAGGGGGACTGGGTCTCGATGGGCGTCCCGACCGATGGCTCCTACGACATCGAGGAGGGAATCGTCGCGGGCCTTCCCTGCGCCTGCTCCGACGGGGATTGGTCGGTCGTCGAAGGGCTAGAGGTGCCGGACTTCTCACGCGAGCGGATCGACGCCACCGTCGCAGAGCTGCGTGAGGAGCGCGACGCCGTCAGCCGTCTCGGCCTGGTTTAGACCCACACGTCAGGCCACAAAAAAGAGGCCGGCCCCGAATCGGGACCGGCCTCTCAGAAGCGTTACTGGGGGATCAGGCTGCGTTGTACTGACGGCCGCTCTTCTTGAGCCGCCCTTCCTTCTCGAGGTCGCCGAGGACCCGGTAGAGGTAGTTCGGCTTGATTTTCATCGTCTTGGCGATTTCCGAGGCGGAAATGCCTGGGTTCGCCTCGATCAACTTGACGGCTTGATCGGCGCGGGTTCCACCGCGACGGCCCCGACGACGACGGGGCGCGCCGGCTTTTTTGGAGGTGGAGCCGCGAGGACGTCCGGGGCGGCGGCGGGGTGCGCCTTTGCCCTCGATCAGGTTCCCGAGCGCACGTTCGACACGCTTGCGCTCGTCGTCAAGCTCGGAGAGGCGCTTCTCTAGCAGCCCACGGGCCTCGTTGATCACATTGGAAATGCTGGCCATCTCTTCCCTTTCATCAGTAAGGCTTCTGCCACTTTGCAGTGTGGCACAGGGTCACAGTCAGTATGACTGTTCATTTGGTCGAAGAGAACTGTCCAACCTAGGCCGAAAGGGCCAGTAGGCGAATCTCTTCGAAGCGCAGCGGCTAATGGCGCCGCATGCGAGGCAACGTTCTGAAGACCACGTCCCAGATGGGAGACGACACACCAAAGCCGTAGCGGTGGTCCTGAAAGTGATGGCGCATGTGCTGCTCGCGCAGGCGCTTGCCCAGATCGGATTTCGGCACGAAGTGGTGAACGTAGTAGTGCGCGTAGTCATAAAAGAGATAGCCGGCGATGAAGCCGCCGAACAGCGGGTACGCCGCCGGCGCGCCGAAAAGCAGTGTGAATGCGAAGAAGAAGAGGGCCGCAAGCGGGATCGACACTGCCGGCGGCATGACGAGCCGCAGCTTGTCGTTGGGGTGGTCGTGGTGGATGCCGTGGATGATGAAGTGCATCCGGCGCCCGAAGGCATTGTCCGGCTCCCAGTGGAAGACGAGCCGGTGCAGCCAGTACTCCGTGAGCGTCCAGATGCCCACTCCGCAGAGGGTCAGCAGCGCCAGCCGCCAGGCGGCGTACCCGCCGTCCGCCGCCAGCCACTGCATCGCGATGACCACGGGCACGAAGACGATCGCGGGGATCGCCGGGTGCACGCGGCTGAAGAAGTTGAGGAAGTCGCTCTCGAAGAGCGGCGGAGAGGCCGAGAGCTTCTCGGTGCGCTTGTGGGCTTCCATCCGCTTCAATGGTAGCGACGGCGATCGGGACTCCCGCAAGACGCAGGGAAGATGTGACAGGGCCGTGTCAAAGAGGTTGCGATTTGCGGAAATGAGCGTCGCAATGGCATCGCGACGGTGCCAATATGCGCCGCCATGCCGCGCAAGCCAAAGGCCCCCAGCTGCGATGACTGCTATTTCCACAAGAACCTCCTCTGTGCCTTGGAGCTGAAGGAGCCCTGCGCGACTTTTCGCCCCAACCGACCAGAGGGTCTCGTCCCACCCCGCCAGCCGGTTCTTCTGATGCGCGCTCCCCGCTGGGCATCTGAGTCACGCGCCGCGTAGCCGGACCCGGCTATCGTTTTCGCTCATGCCGGAACGTGACCTGTTCGCGAACTTTGCCCGCATGCGGCGGGAGATGGACCAGATGCTGGGGGATGCATGGGGCCGCGGGGCGTACGTCCGACGCCGCACCACCGGCTTCTCGCCCAACGTCGACGTCTACTACTGCGGCGACCCGCAGCGCGCGGTGGTGAAAGTGGACCTGGCCGGCGTCCAGCTTGCGGACATCGGCATCGAGGTCAGCGGCCGCCAACTGGCGATCGTCGGTCAGCGGCCGGTGCAGGAGACGGAGGGCCGCGTGTACCAGCAGGTCGAGGTCCCGTCGGGCCCGTTTCGGCGCATCGTCGAGCTCCAGGTCGACGTGGACGCGGAGCGGGCCAAGGCCACCTACGAGGACGGTGTCCTGCGCATCGACCTGCCGCTGCGCGATCCGGCGGAGGCCACCCGCCAGGTGCCGATAGGGCGCGACTGATGGAGGGCAGTCCGGTCCTGGAGGTCGTTGAGTCGCCCATCGACGCTGAGGACGCGATCCGCGCCAGCGAGCCGCTCCCCGACGCGCTGCCGGTTCTGCCGCTGCGCGAGATGGTCACTTTCCCCGACACCCTGACGCCGCTGGCGGTGGGCCAGGAGCGCTCGATCAAACTGGTAAACGACGTGCTCGGCGCCAACCGGATGTTGGCGATGGTCGCCTCCCGCGACCTCGACAACGAGGAGCCGGGCCCGGACGATCTCCATGACATCGGCGTCGTCGGCGTCGTCGCTCGGATGATCAAGATCCCCGACGGCACGATCCGCATCCTCGTGCAGGGGACGCAGCGGGTGAAGCTCGGCCCCTACGTCGCCGAGGAGCCCTACCTCGTCGCGCGAATCGCCGAACAGCCCGACGTCGTCGTCGACAGCCCCGAGCTGGAGGCTCTGACCCGCAACGTCCAGCGCACCTTCTCGGAGATCATCGAGCAGATCCCCTATCTGCCCGAGGAGCTGCAGATGGCGGTCGCCAACATCGACGACCCCGCCGCCCTCGGCCATCTGATCGCCGGCGCCCTGCGCATCTCCACCGAGGAGAAGCAGAAGCTGCTTGAGGAGGTCGACGTCGCCAAGCGGCTGCGGCACCTCTCACAGATCCTCGCCCGGGAGCTGGAGGTGGTTCAGCTTGGCACCCAGATTCAATCCCAGGTGCAGTCGGAGATCGACCAGGGCCAGCGGGAATTCTTCCTGCGACAGCAGCTGAAAGCGATCCAGGATGAGCTGGGGGAGGGGGACGAGCAGCAGGCGGAGGTCAAAGAGCTGCGCGAGCGGATTGAGGAGGTGGACCTGCCCGAACACGCGCGCAAAGCCGCTGAGCGCGAGCTCTCCCGCCTGGAGAAGCTGCCCCCCGCCGCCGCCGAGCACGGGGTGATCCGCACCTACCTGGAGTGGCTGGTCGAGCTGCCCTGGTCGGGGGGGACCGATGACAACCTCGACATCGGCCACGCTCGTGGCGTCCTCGACGCCGACCACTACGACCTGGAGAAAGTCAAGGATCGCATCCTGGAATACCTGGCGGTGCGCAAGCTGAAGCCCGATTCCCCCGGGCCGATCCTCTGCTTCGTCGGCCCCCCGGGGGTCGGTAAGACCAGCCTCGGCCGATCGATCGCCAAAGCCCTCGGGCGGAAGTTCGAGCGAATCAGCGTGGGCGGCGTCCGCGACGAGGCTGAGATCCGCGGACACCGCCGCACCTATATAGGGGCCATGCCCGGGACGATCATCCGGGCCCTTCGGGACGCCGGTTCCCGCAATCCCGTCTTCATGATCGACGAGATCGACAAGATGGGCACCGACTTCCGCGGCGATCCCTCCTCGGCGATGCTCGAGGTCCTCGACCCGGCTCAGAACGACTCCTTTCGCGATCACTACCTCGATCTCGAGTTCGACCTCTCCGAGGTGATGTTCATCGCGACGGCGAACATCCTCGACACGATCCCCGGCCCCCTCCAGGATCGGATGGAGACGATCGAGCTGGCGGGCTACACGCTGGACGAGAAGAAGCACATCGCGCGCCGCTATTTGGTGCCGCGCCAGATCGAAGCCAACGGACTGAAACCGTCCCAGATCGAGCTCTCCGACTCGGCACTGGTCGCGATCATCGAGGAGTACACGCGCGAGGCCGGCGTGCGCAACCTGGAGCGCCAGATCGGCACGATCTGCCGCAAAGTCGCCCGCGACGTCGCCGAGGACAAGGTTGACGGCAAGGTGAAGATCTCGGCGAAGCGGGCCCGCGAGCTGCTCGGCCGCCGCCGCTTCTTCTCCGAGCAGCGGCGCCGCACGAAGGACCCGGGTGTGGCTACCGGCCTGGCGTGGACGCCGACCGGCGGCGACGTTCTCTTCATCGAGGCGACCGGGATGCCCGGTTCGGGCCAACTGACGATCACGGGCCAGCTGGGCGACGTGATGAAGGAGTCGGCGCAGGC
>CAZHZI010000133.1:0-5572 GCA_964536955.1 uncultured Conexibacteraceae bacterium | reverse complement strand
AGCCCGCGCTCGGGCTCGATCGGCTCACCGTCTGTGGGGGCCAGCAGCTCGTAGATCGGCTTCGGCAGGCCGCGACCCTCGACCTGGATTCTGGCCTGTTCTCGGACCCGTTCGATGGACGCGGAGTTCGATCCATCGAGGGGCGGATCGAGCGGCAGCGGGGCGGACGCCAGCCGAACCACGGTGTCAAGCTCCCGGGCCACGAGGCCCTTTCGCTGGCGCGACGTGATGCCGGCGACGAGCGAGAGGTGGTCATCTTCTCGACGCCGCTTCACGCACAGCTCCGCCCAGCGACAGACGTCGCAATGCTCGACCGGCTCAGGGTAGGTCGCGGCGGGCGGATAGGTGGGCTCGGGTGCGGGGGCAAGCTCCGTCCCCAGCACCGTCTCGGTGAACCGGCGCTTGGCCGCGCGGTAGTAGGCCATGTAGTCGTCGACCCGGAGCTCGGCGGTCTCGCGAGCGCTGCCGCCCAGCACGACCTTCATCTTCTCGGGCCGAACGCCCTGGATGCGCTCGAGCTGCTCCACGTACGAGCAGATCTGGAGCACGGCCCCGGCCTTGACGTGGCGCGCCAGCTTCGTGTCGGCGACCTCGTAGTGGTACGGACCCCAGACCGATGGCCTCGCCGGATCGTCGACGCGCAGCAGGAAGTCGGCGTAGCCGAGCCACCTTCCGTCGAAGAAGGTCGCCTGGAAGACGACGTCCGCGCCGGACTCCATGGCGGCGATCGTCTCGGCTGCCTGGCGCCGGATCCGCTCACCGCGATCCTCGTCATCGTTGCGCACGATCTCGGCCACGGACCGTCCGGATGCCATGAGGTCGGCCAGGTAGCGCGCCTCGTGCTGGAAGCCGCGTTCGCGGATGATGTCGAGCTCCGGATCAGCCCGGTTCGGGCGCTTCACCAATCCCTTCAGCGCCGCGCGCTCGAGGGCGGTGAGGTGCTCGCAGGCCAGGTAGCCCACGAGATCGGTCGCCGAGAAGACCGGCTGGCCGTCGATCAGCTGCAATGGATGCTCCTCCCCATGCAGCGAAGGGTAGCGGCTGGCCGCGACAGCTCGTGCGTCGCGAGCCGCGTCCGTCTGGACACAGCGGCGACAATGCAGGCATGCGAATGCGCTCGGCCCTGGCCCTGGCGATGCTGGCGCTATCGACCGCCGGCTGCGCCCTGGCCGGATCGGGTGTCACAGGCCCCGGAGTCGGCGTCGGCGTAGCGGACCAGCCGATGGTCTTCCCGGAGTGCCAGACCGCTGAGCTCGCCTTCGCCGGCGAGACCACCTTGAGCGCGATCGGGCTCGGCGACTTCGCGGGTGGGCCTGATGCGAACAGGGTCGGGATGATCTGGGTCACCGCCGGTCCGGTGTCGATGGGCGGGCCGGTGCCCATGCCGGTCGGTGGCGTCGGCGGGGACGGGGGCAAGGGCGCCGACGTGCCCGCCGCTCGTATGGTCTGCGTGCAGTGGCCGGACGGCAGCGGGATGGGCGGAAGCATCCCCGACGAGTGGGTGCTGCCGGCAAATGTGTCGAGCACCGTCGGGTCGGAGGAGAGCGGCGGAAGCCTTCCGATCGGCGTCCTGGCGCTCGTCGGAGGTGCGACCGTCCTGGTCGGCGTCTCGGTCCTGGCCTTCCGTCGCGAGGGAGCCTGACCCCGCCAAGCGCACAGGCGGGATGCGTCATAGACTGGGACGTTGGGGACCGAGCCCGACCCATCCCAACCGAGCCGAGAGGGCTTCCTTCCGTATGACGACCGCCGTGACTTCGAACGACCACGACCGCGCGCCGGTCGAGCTGCCACATCGCGTCCGCCTCGAGATCCTTGGAGCCGTTCTGCTCGGCATCCTCCTCGCCGCGCTCGACCAGACCATCGTCGGCACCGCCCTCCCGACGATCGTGACCGCCCTCGAGGGCAACGACGTCTACATCTGGGCCTTCACCGCATATCTGCTCACCGCCACGGTGAGCGGCCCGATCTACGGGAAGCTGTCCGATATCTTCGGACGTCGCCCGATCTTCATGATCGGCGTGGGCATCTTCCTGATCGGCTCGCTGCTGTGCGCCCTCAGCCAGGAGATGTGGCAGTTCCTCGTCTTCCGCGGCGTGCAGGGCCTGGGCGCCGGGGCGCTCTTCCCGGTCGCGCTGGCGATCATCGGCGACATCTTCGCGCCGTCGGAGCGGGGCAAGTATCAGGGTTTCTTCGGGGCCATCTTCGGGGTCAGCTCACTCATCGGTCCGGCGATCGGTGGCCTGATCACCGACAACTTCGGCTGGCATTGGATCTTCATCGTCAACATCCCGCTCGGGGCGGTCGTGCTGTTCATCATCTGGCGCACGCTGCCGACCCACCGAGAGCGTGACGCCGACCGGCACATCGACTACCTGGGCGCAGCGGTCTTCGTGGCGGCACTGGTGCCGATCCTCCTCGGCCTCACCAACAAGCAGTTCGGCGAATGGACCGATCCCGAAGTGGGCGGCCTGATCGCCGTCGGCCTGCTTGTGACAGCCGTGTTCGTGTGGGTGGAGTCCCGGGCGAAGGAGCCGATCCTGCCGCTCAAGCTCTTCCGGATCCGGGCTTTCACGGCCAGCGTGGTGGCCATCTTCCTGGCGGCGATGGGCTTCTTCACGGCCGTCGTCTTCCTGCCGCGCTGGTACCAGGTCGTCGGTGGCGTCTCCGCCACGGAGTCGGGCTACCAGATCCTGCCGCTGCTCGGCGGGCTCATCGTGTCGGCCGTCACGGCCGGGCAGCTCGTATCGCGGACCGGCCGGTACAAGGCGCTCATCGCCGGCGCACTGGTGCTGCTGGCCTTCGGCGTCTTCCTGCTGACCAACATCCGGACCGATTCACCCGGCCCGCTCATCTGGCTCTGGATGCTCGTGGCGGGCCTCGGGATCGGCCCGTCGTTTGCGGTATTCACGCTCGTGGTGCAGAACGCCGTTCCGGTGCGGGAGCTCGGGGCGGGCACGTCGGCCGTCACGTTCTTCCAGCAGGTGGGCGGTTCGGTCGGCCTCGCCATTGCGGGCACGGTCTTCGGCTCTGTCCTGCTGGAGCAGCTTCCGCGGCAGCTGGAGGCATCCGGCGTGCCGGCGCAGTTCACCGATGAGTTCGCATCCGGCGGCGAGGGATCGGCCCTGAACGACATCGCCGGCGTTGGCGACCTCGGCGCGGCCATCCTCGCGGACGTGCCCGAGCAGGCCCGCCCGTTCGTGGAGCCGATGATCCCGGCCATCGTCGACGGCATCCACAACGCGTTCTCCATCGCCACCGGTGCCACGTTCGCGGTCGGGATCGTGACCGCGCTCCTCGCCGCGCTCGTCGTGCTGGTGTTCCTCCCGGCCGGCAAGGTCGGGGAGCGGCCTGCCGGCGCGCCGATGGAGCCCGAGGGCGCCCCGACCTAACCGCGCTGGTCCTGATCCGTGCTCGCGGGTAGCGCCCCGACGATCGTCGCGGCCCCGATGCCGATCCCGAGCAGCACATGCGCGGGGATCCACCAGGCATCGGTCCGTGGCAGGCCGGTCGTGAGCGCCACCACGACGGCAACGACGATCCGCGCGGTTTGATTCACTCCGCCAAGGCTACTGGACGCAGAACTCGTTTCCCTCAGGATCGTTCATGCGTACCCAGTACTCGCCCTGCTTCTCTATCGCACCGCGCTCATCGGTCGCGCCGAGCTGCTTCAGGCGGGCGACCTCGGCGTTCACGCGCTCGCGCCGGTCCTCGATCGGGACCGATGAACCGCCGCTCACGTTGAGGTCGAGGTGCATGCGGTTCTTGGCGACCTTGCTCTCCGGGACCTTCTGGAAGAAGAGCCGTGGGCCATCGCCGGCCGGGTCCTCCACGGCGCTGAAATCGTTCCAATGCTCCTCCGGGACGCCCTCCGCCTTCGCCCACTCCTCCCAGGTTGTGTGCGGCGGAGGTGGATCGGGGCTGATGTAATGCAGCGCCTGCTCCCAGAACGCTGCGACGCGTGCGGGATCGGCGCAGTCGAACACGACCTGGACCTTGGTGGCCATATGGTTCTCCATCGGTGCTGTCCTGTCGATGCTATCGACATTTCCTGACATCGAGCGTCAGGAAGATGAGTCGGACCGCCTCAGGGGCCGACCACTGCGGCTTCGGGATCAGCCTCGGCCGTGATCGGATCGGAGGAGGCGTTCTCCCGGCGGGCGAGCAGGGCGAACGGCAGCGCGAGCGCATGGATGGCCGCCGCGGCCACGTAGGAGGCGGGATAGCCGAACAGGTCGGCGGTCCGACCGAGCGCCGGCTGGATGACCACCCCTCCGGCCGAGCCCATGAAGGAGTCGAACGACAGCACCGTCGCGCGCTGCTCAGACGGGATGAGGCCGTTGATGAAGGCCTGGCGGAGAGGCGCCTCAAAGGCGAAGACCATGGCCCAGGTGGCCAGCAGGGCGATCGCCAGCCAGAAGTTCGGCACCCGGCCGACGACCGCCAGCAGCACCACGTTGATGATGCCGCCGAGGATCAATGCGTCCGTCCGGCGCTTGAAGACGCGCCGCACCCACGGCACGATCAGCCCGCCCAGGATCTGCGCCCCGGCCACGATCGCGGCCGCCAGGCCGGCGATGCTGTAGGCATTTGGGTCGCCGTAGAGCTCGAGCAGGTAGGGCTGGAAGGCGTAGAAAGCGTAAAAGCCCACGCCGCCGATGAAGGGCGACGCGAGCATCAGCCAGCGTACGGGCGGATTCCGCAGGCCGCCGTTCAGCGCACCATTGACCACGTTGCGGACCGCCTTGCCGGTGGTGACGCCGCGTTCGGGCGTAAAGCCGATGTCGTGCATGAACCTCCACGCGACCACCAGCGTGACGCCCAGCATCGCCGCCCGCACCACGTACGGCACGCCCAGGTTGCTGAACTGCGCGATCACCCCGCCTGCGACCGATCCGGCCAGCATCGCTCCGCCCGCCACGACCTGCGCCCGTCCGAAGACCGACTCAAGGTTGCCGGTGAAGCCGGTCGCGGCGAGGGCGTCCACCAGCCAGGCCTCGGTGGCGCCGGAGAAGAACGTGAATCCCAGCCCGAGGAGGATCGAGGCGATTGCCCAGCCCCACAGTGGCGCCTGGATCTGCCACATGACGAGGTAGAGGAGCGTGGACAGCAGGAGCGTGCCCGCCCCGAGCAGGAAGGACGGGCGCCGTCCGCGGGTGTCTGCCACCACGCCGGTAGGGATCTCAAAGACGAGCATGCCGACGCTGAAGAAGGCGTTGGCGGCGAACGCCTCCGCGTTGCTGAGCCCGGCGTCGAGCAGGAACAGCGTGTTGACGCCCCAGATGAACGAAGCGGCCAGCGTCGTGAGCAGCGTCAGGGCGAGGTAGGTCCGCTGAACGCCTCGGGCATCCGTCACGAGACGCACTCTACCGGGCGTGCCGCATCCCCGCCCACGCAGCCCTCACCGCCCGTGTACCGTGCGCCGCACGCGACGTGCCGATCGATCCCGACCTGCAGCCGCGACTGAGGGAGGTCTCCAGTGGCCCTGACGCCCCGAACGATCCTGCTCCTGATCGCCGTCGTCCTGTTCCTGCTCGCCGCCTTCGGCATCGCGCTCGGCACGCTCAACCTCATG
>CAZHZI010000132.1:0-5612 GCA_964536955.1 uncultured Conexibacteraceae bacterium | reverse complement strand
GGCCCCCACCCCAACGAGACGGTCGACCTGGTCCGCAGCCTCGAGATCCCGACCGTGCAGGGCAACTGGGACGAGGCGGTCGGGATGGACCGCGAGCAGACCGGAGCCGCGTGGCCCTCGGCCGAGCTCGAGGCTGCCGGCGAGGCGTCGATGCGCTGGACCGCAGAGACCTTGACCGACGAGAACAAGGCCTGGCTGCGCCAGCTGCCGACTACCATGCGCGTCGACCTGGTAGGGCGCTCAGCCCTGCTCTTCCACGGCTCCCCTCTGCGGGAGAACGAGTACCTATGGGCCGAACGACCATCTCGCGTGCTGGCGCGGCTCGCCAGCGACGAGGCCGACGACCTTTTCTGCTTCGGCCACACCCACGAGTCGTTCCACCGCGTCGTCGGGCAGGCGCACTTCGTGGCCTGCGGGTCGGTGGGGTGCGGGACGGAGGGCGATGCCCGGGCTCGCTATGCAGTCGTCTACATCGGCGATCCCGACATCGCCATCGGCTTCCGCTCGGTCGACTACGACCACCTGTCCGTCGTACGTGACCTCACCGCGGCCGGCCTCTCGGTCGACCTGCTGCGCGTGCCACCCACGGCCCACCCGCACGTGCCGGCCGAGGCACGCAGGGCCTAGGCGGTCGTCTCTCCCGGCAACCCGGCCTCGATTTGGGTGCGGAGCGCCACGCGCGTCGAGTCGTCGCAGAAGACTCGCGCCACCGACGTCTCCTGAATGCGGCGGATCTCGTCTGGGCTCAGACCGACACTGTCGACGAGGTGCCTGAACTCGACTGAGAGTGGCGCACCGGTGGTCGTCGGGTCGTCGTCGCCGATGGCGACATCGCAGCGCGCCGCAAGGAACGCGCGAATGGGATGCTCCGCGTACGACGGCACCGCACCGGTGAGCACGTTCGAGGTCGGGCACAGCTCGAAGCAGACGCCTTCGTCGGCCGCCCACCGGACCACCTCGTCCGAGTCGACGGCCCGGATCCCGTGACCGACGCGACGAACTCCAAGCCGCTCCACCGCCTCGCGGACGTGCTGGGCCGTGCCCGCCTCGGCCGCGTGAGCGGTGAGGCCCAGGCCGGCGGCGGCGGCGATGGCGAACGGCCGCTCCATTGGCTCCAGCGACGGGTAGAGGAGCTCGTCACCCGCGACGTCGAACCCGACGATGCCCCGCCCGGCGTGATCTGCGGCCGCGCGGCCCACCGCTTCGTTGGTCGCTGCGTCGTGATGGCGCAGCGCACAGGCAATCAGGCCGGCCGGCGTGCCCGAACGACGCGTGCCCTCCCGCAGTCCATCGCACGCCGCGCGGATGACGTCATCGATGGTCATCGCCCCGGTCGCATGCGTGGCAGGACCGAATCGCAGTTCGAGGTACGCGACCCCGTCGGCGCCGGCATCCTCGACCGCCTCGGCGACGAGGCGACTCACGGCCTCCTGGGTCGCGAAGAGCGGATAGGCCTGCGCAACGTGCGCCAGGAAGGTGGTGAGCGTTCCGGGCTCGCGCATCCGCAGCGCGGCGTCCCATCCGCCGGCCGGGGTGGGGACGCCGATCGCCGACGCGAGCTCCGCCGCCGTCTGGGGTCGGATAGAGCCCTCGAGGTGAGTGTGGAGGTTCAGGCCAACCGCGCCGCTCGAGCGGTGGTCGGTCACAGCGAGAGGGCGACCGCCGTCCTCAGCGCCACCTCGATGCTGTGGTGCCAGCCCGCGGCCAGCGCATCGTGCGAGTCGTAGACACTTGCACCCTCCACCAGGTTGCTCGAAACGGAGCAGACCATCGCGGCCCGCAGGCCGCGCAGCCGGGCCACCACGAACAGAGCGGAGCTCTCCATCTCGACGTTGAGCAGGCCGAGGCCGGACATCTGGCTCGTCCACTCCGGGGACTCGGCATAGAAGGCGTCGTCGGTGATGTTGAGGCCCGCGTGGACGGCGAAGCCGCCGCCGGCAGCCAGCTCGCGCGCCTCATGCTCGAGGCGAAGCGTGATCTCCAGGTCCGGAACGGCGGGATAGCCCTTCGGCACGTACGCGTCAGAGGTACCGTCGTTTCGGAACGAGCCCTGGCTCACGACGAGGTCTCCGGGTGCGATGCCAGGTTGGAGCGCGGCAGTACTGCCAACCCGGATCATCGAGGTGACTCCCACTCGGGCAAGCTCCTCGGCCGCGATCGCGGTCGACGGGCAGCCCATGCCGGTCGACGTCGCGGTGATCTGGCGGCCCTGGTATGTGCCAACCACCGTCCTGTGCTCGCGCCGGTGCGCGACCTCCCGGACGTCCGAGAGGTGCTCGGCGATCAGCGGCACCCGGAACGGGTCACCGGGCAGCAGGGCGACCGTGGAGACCTCGCCTGGCGCGACGCCGATATGGAACTGCCGGACGTCCCGTCCGACCGCGCTCTTGTCGAGTAGCTTCTCGCTCATGGTCAGCTGTGTGCTTCCTTCTCGTAGGGACGGCCAACCGCCGCAGGCGCGATGCTGCGTCCGACGACTCCGGCCAGGATGATGATCGTGACGATGTACGGCAGCGCGCCGTACACCTGGGACGGCACCGCCGCCATGATCGCGCCGAGGTCCGGATACTCGTCGCCTGGTGGGCGGATACGAACGGCCTGGCCGAACGCGCCGGAATAGGCGAACAGGAGCGCGCCCGCGAACGCGCCGATCGGCGTCCAACGGCCGAAGATCACGGCCGCCAGTGCGATGAACCCGCGCCCGGCGGTCATGCCGTTCTGGAACGAGCTCGTCCCCTCGAGGGTGAGATAGGCGCCGGCCAGCCCGGCGAAGACTCCGGCGATGATCACGTTGCGATAGCGAAGCCGGAAGACGTCGATCCCGACGGTCTCGGCCGCGCGCGGATGCTCGCCGACCGCGCGGGTGCGCAGGCCCCAGCGCGAGCGGAACAGCAGGACCTGCAGGACGAGCACGAACACGATGACCGACATGGCGATCGGGCCCTGCTCCAGGAACATCTCGAGGAACCAGCCGATCACCGGGATGTCCACCACCTCGGGAGGGAGGCGGAACGTATCGAAAGTCCCCGCGCCGAGGCGCGGGTTCGGCCCGATCAGCAGACGATTGAGGTAGCCGGTGAGACCGAGTGCGGCCACGTTGATGATCACGCCGCTGATGATCTGGTCCGCCGCGATCGTGATCGACAGCCACGCGTGGAGCAGCGAGAGGAGCATCGCCACGCCGATGGCAGTCACGACGCCGACGAGGAGGGCGGGCGTTACTCCGAACGGACCCCACGGGTCGGCGGGGAAGGCCTGGTGCCAGAGCCCGGCGGCGAGGAACCCCGCGAACGCGCCGGACAGCATCATCCCCTCGATGCCGATGTTGACGATGCCGGACCGCTCGTTCATGACCCCGCACAGGGCCCCCAGGGCGATCGGCGCGGCCAGGCCCAGAACGATTGGCGCGATCCCAGGCGTGACCTCGATCACGTACCCGATGAACTGGAAGAGGATCCCGATGATCGGGAGCCCGTACACGACGTCCATCAGGTCGGTGTCCCGCTGCCGTAGCTCTTCGTCACCGTCTGGAGCTCACCCGGCTCGGCACTCGGAGCGCGAATCCTGAGCAGGCGCCGGATCACGATGTCCGCCGCCAGGAAGAGAAGGATCGCGGCCTGGATGACGTCGATGATCTCGACGGGGATGCCGGCCTCGATCTGCATGAGGCCCGACCCGGCGCGCATCGCGCCGAACAGGAGGGCGGCAAGCATGATGCCGACCGGGTGGGCGCGCCCGAGCAGCGCGACGGAGATCGCGTCGAAGCCGATGGAGGTCCCGTACGAGGCGGTCATGAAGTGGCTGATGCCGAGGATCTGACCGGCCCCGGCCAAACCGGCCAGCAGGCCGCAGAGCGACATGGTCAGGATCGTCAGGAAGGCGGGACGCATGCCGGCGTAGCGAGCTGCGTCCGGGTTGGCGCCGACGGTCCGGATCTCGAACCCGAGGGTGCTGCGCCACAGGAGCCACCACACAACCGGGACCAGCGCGAAGGCGATGATGGTCCCGAGGTGGAGGCTCGAGCCGAAGAAGGTCGGCAGCTCGGCGTTGCCGAGCGGAGCGGTGCGCGAGAACGAGAATCCGGCCGCCTCTAGCGGCCCGGTGATGAGGTAGCCGATGAGGGCGCCGGCGATGAAGTTCAGCATGATCGTGGTCACGACCTCGTGGGCGCCGGTCCATGCCTTCAGTGCCCCCGGGATGAAGCCCCACGCCGCTCCGAGCACCGCGCCGGCGCCGATGGCGACCGGGATCGCAATGATCGGCGGCGCCCCGGCAACGTAGGCGCCGACGGCCGCCGCCCCGAGCGCACCCATCAGGAACTGGCCCTGGGCGCCGATGTTGAACAGGCCGGCCTTGAAGCCGAGGCCCACGGCCATGCCGCCGAGGATCAGGGGCGTCGCGCTGATCAGGGTGAAGACCAGGCCGCGCACGCTGCCGAATGCCCCCTCACCGAGATTCGCGTACGCCTGGAGGGGCAGCAGCAGGTCAACCGATCCCTGGACGAGGCTCGACACGATGATGATGACGGCGCCGACGGCAAGCCCTCCCACGATGGCCGCAAGCGGGATGATCGCGTAAGCCACGCCACGGGCAAGGACGGATCGAGAACGCGGAGGCTCCCGCGTCTCGCTCCCGGCCGTCACGAGGCCTGCTCCAGCTCCGCGGTCATGTTCTTCGTCGCTTCCAGGCTGACGCGACCGCCGGTCGCCATGAGCAGACCGATCTCCTCCTTGTCGGCCTGCCGGGCGTCGACGACCGCCACGAGCTCGCCGCGATACATCACCCCGATTCGGTCGGAAAGCTCGAGGACCTCGTCGAGCTCGGCCGAGACGAGGAGCACGGCCGTGCCTGCGGTTCGGCGCTCGATCGTCTGGCGGTGGATGAACTCGATGCTGCCGACATCGAGTCCGCGCGTCGGCTGATCGAGGACCAACAGCTTCGGCTCGCGGCCCAGCTCTCGGGCAACCACGACCTTCTGCTGATTCCCGCCGGAGAGGGTGCCGGCATTTACCAGGATCGACGGGGTTCGTACGTCGAACTCGGTCACGCACTCCTGTGCCCGTTCGCGAATCTGCTCGTCGTCGCGGACGAGGCCCCGAGCGTACGGCGCGCTGTGGTAGTCGTTCAGGACGATGTTGTCGGTGAGCGGGAACGACAGCACGAGTCCAAAGCGATGGCGATCGGCGGGGACGAAGCCGACGCCCTGGCCATGGAGGTCGCGCGGCGAGGCGGTCGTCACGTCACGGTCGCCCAGGGTGATGCGGCCGGAGATCTTGCGCCTGAGGCCCATGATCGCCTCGACCAGCTCGTCCTGGCCGTTGCCGGCCACCCCGGCGATCCCGAAGATCTCGCCGGAGCGCACCTCGAAGCTCACGCCGTGCACGACCTCGTGGCCGCGGTCGTCGGCGACCCGGAGCGCATCTGTCCTGAGCATGACCTCGCCCGGCTTGCTCTCCCCGCGGTCGACGGTCAGCTGCACGTCGCGACCGACCATCAGCTCGGCGAGGTCCTCCTCGTCCGTCTCGGACGGGATGCGCGAGCCGACGACCTTGCCCCGCCGGATGACGGTGATGCGGTCGGCGATCTCGAGCACCTCGTAGAGCTTGTGGCTG
>CAZHZI010000131.1:0-5641 GCA_964536955.1 uncultured Conexibacteraceae bacterium | reverse complement strand
GACAAGGGCTACATCTACCGCGACAACTACATGGTCAACTGGGACCCCGGGTCGCACTCGGCGATCTCCGACCTCGAGGTCGAGAACCGCGAGATCGAGGACACCCTCTACTCGGTCGACTACCCGGTGGAGGGATCCGATCGGGTGCTGACCGTCGCCACCGTGCGGCCGGAGACGATGCTGGCCGACACCGCTGTCGCCGTCAACCCGAACGACGAGCGTTACAGGGACCTCGTCGGCGAGCGCTGCATCCTGCCCTTGGTCGGCCGTCGCCTGCCGATCATCGCCGACGAGCACGTCGATCCCGAGTTCGGAACCGGGGCGCTGAAGATCACCCCTGGCCACGATCCCAACGACTTCGAGATCGGCCGCAGGCACGGGCTCGAGGAGATCGGTGTGATCGGCCCCGACGGGCGGATGACGGAGGAGGCCGGCCGCTTTGCGGGGGTGACCGCTGCCGAGGCGCAGGACGCCGTGGTTACGGCGCTGCGCGAGGAGGGGTTGCTGCGCGACGAGGAGCCCTATGTCCACTCGGTGCCTTTCTCGCACCGATCCGGCGAGCGGATCGAGCCGCTGATCTCCCTGCAGTGGTTCTGCCGCATGGACGAGCTTGCGAAGCCGGCGATCGAGGCGGTCGAGCGCGACGAGGTGCGGATCACCCCACCGCAGTGGAAGCGCGTCTACCTCGACTGGATGAACGAGATCCGACCCTGGTGCATCTCGCGCCAGCTCTGGTGGGGTCATCGGATCCCGGTCTGGTACTGCGACCCATGCGAAGAGACCTTCGTGGGAGAGCATGCGCCCGAGCGCTGCGGCCCCTGTGGCGGCGAGCTGCGCCAGGAGGAGGACGTGCTCGACACCTGGTTCAGCTCGGCGATCTGGCCGTTCGCCACGCTGGGATGGCCCGACGACACCCCCGAGCTGCGCGCGTTCTACCCGACCAGCTTCCTCACCACGGCGCGGGAGATCCTCTTCCTCTGGGTGGCGCGGATGATCATGACCGGGCTCGAGTTCCCCGGCGGGGTGCCCTTCCGCGACGTCTACGTCCACTCGGTGATCCAGGCACGGGACGGGCGTCGGATGTCGAAGAGCCTCGGCACGGGGATCGACCCGCTGGAGGAAATCGACGTCAATGGCGCCGATGCCCTGCGCTTTGGCTTGCTGGCGATGTCCTCGACGCAGGATGTGCGCTACTCCGACGCGAAGGTCGAGCAGGGACGCGATCTCGCCAACAAGCTCTGGAACGCCGGGCGATTGATTCTGCTGAATGTGAAACTCGAGCAGAATCAATCGCTCACCGATGCGCCGCCGGACCAAGTTCGGGCGGCGGTAGCAGGGAGAACGCCGAGCCCCAATCCGGTGCACGTCGAGGACCGCTGGATCCTCTCGCGGCTGGAGCGGACGATCGCCTCGGTGACGGGGAAACTGGAGTCCTACGACTTTGCTCACGCCGCCCAGGAGGCCTACTCGTTCTTCTGGTCGGAGCTCTGCGACTGGTACCTGGAGATCGCCAAGCCGCGCCTCTACGAAGGGGAGCCCGAGGTCTCGGCGACGCTCCTCTGGACGCTCGAGCGGGTCCTCGCGCTGCTGCACCCGATCATGCCCTTCGTCACCGAGGAGATCTGGTCCTACCACCCCTCCCGCCGGGGGCACCTGGCGGTCCATCCCTTTCCGCAGGCCGACGAGTCGCTGTTCGACGCCGCCGCCGAGGCCGACGTGGAAGGCGGGATCGAGCTGACCCGGGGGCTGCGCGCCTGGCGCGACCTGGTCGAGGTCCCGGTGGGAAGCGTGCTGCCGGCCCGAGTCGACGGGATCGAGCCGCAGGAGTTCGTCGGCCGCCTCTCCCGATTCGAGTTCACGGGCGATGGGGGGGACCCGGTCGCCTCGGTCGGCCCGGTGAGGGTGCTGCCCTCGGCGGAGATCGATAGCGCGGCGGTCGAGTCCCGGCTGGAGAAGCGCCGCGGCGAGCTGCGCTCCGAGGTGGCGCGGGGCGAGAGCAAGCTCGCCAACGAGGGCTTTGTCGCCAAGGCCCCGGTGGAGGTCGTCGAGGAGGAGCGCGGCAAGCTCGAGCGCTACCGTGCCGAGCTCGCCGAACTCGGCTAAAGGTGGCCAGGAGCGGTGGCGCAATTCCCCGACGGCGGCGGACGCGAAGCGGAGCAGCCGTCGGCAGGCTCTGATCCGGAGGCCTATCTGAACTCGCTGGAGCCGATCGGCTGGAGGCTCGGTCTCGATCGGATGCACAGGCTGACGACGGCGCTCGGGATGCCCCAGCATCGCTTCGCCTCGATCCACGTCGTCGGCACCAACGGCAAGTCCTCGGTGACGCGGATGACGGCGGCGCTGCTGGGGGCGCATGGAGTGAGCGCCGGCGCCTGCATCTCTCCTCACGCCTCACACTGGTCTGAGCGGACGCTCGTCCACGGTAAGGAGGTCGGCGCAGACGAGTTCTCCGCGGCGGTGCGACGCGTCGCGGAGGCCGCCGAGGTCGTCAACCGGAGCCTGGAGGAGGGGGAGGTGGTGACCCAGTTCGAGGCTGCCACGGCGGCGACCTTTCTCGCCCTTGCGGCGGCGCGCGTCCAGGCCGGGGTGATCGAGGCGGGCCTCGGGGGCAGGCTGGACGCGACGAACACGATCCCCTCGCGGGTGACCGTGCTCACCTCGGTCGGGCTTGACCACACCGAGTGGCTGGGGCAGACCGAGGTAGAGATCGCCACTGAGAAGCTGGCCGTGCTGCGCGACCAGTCGACCCTGGTGCTGGGCCGGGTCGGCCCAGCGGTGGACGCGCTTGCGGAGGAGACAGCTCGCGCGCGGGGGGCACAGCTCATCCGCGCCCCCGAGGACCCCGGGCCGCAGCTGCGCCTGCGCGCCCCCGGCCGCTTCCAGCGGCGCAACTTCGCTTTGGCGATGGCGGCCGCAGAGGCTTTCGTCGGCGAGATCGATCCCGAGCGGGTTGCCGCCGTAGCCGCGACGCTGTCGATTCCCGGTCGCCTCGAGCGGGTTGCCCAGGAACCGCCCACCTTCCTCGACGCCGCCCACAATCCCGATGGCGCCGCCGCGCTGTCGGAGGCGTTGCCCGAGGTCGTCGGCGGTGGCGCCGTCGTCGCCTGCCTGGCGATCCTCGCCGACAAGGACGCCGCGGCGATGATCGGGGCGCTGGCGCCGGCGCTCGACCGGGTCATCTGCACTGAGGTTCCGGGCGAGGGGCTCGCCGGCCATGGACGCCCGGGCGCGTCCTCACATCCCGCGTCCGAGCTGGCGCGCCTCTGCGAAGCCGCGGGCGTGCGCGCCGAGGCCGAACCGCGCTTCAAAGAGGCCCTCGGTCGCGCCAAAGCCGTGGCAACCGAGTCCCCAGGCTGCGCGCTTCTCGTCAGCGGCTCCCACTACGTCCTGGACCCCGCCCGCCGCATGCTCGGCGCCGCTTGAGAGGCCAGAATTCCCCCCGCCTGTGCGAGGATCAAGGGCATGGACAGAAGCGCCGGTTCCGAGCTCCTCTCGATGATGGGACTGGTCGCCGCGGTGGTCGCCGCGGTGATCCTCGTCTTCTTCGGCATCGGCTACCTGTTCGGAAGGCTCTTCTTCTGACCGCTCCCCCCACCTCCCAGACAGGGTTCGCGGCCCTCACGGCGAAGTAGACTGCCGCTCCCCTCTCGGCGGACGCCACCTCCCATGTCACTCGCGATCTTCGGCATCAGCAACAGCGGCCTCAACTTGGTCGTGTCCGTCCTCGTGCTGGGCTTCTTCGTCGTTTGGCTGGCGCTGATCGTCTACACCTACCTCGACGCCAAGCGCCGCATCTCCGATTCCTTTCTCGTCGGCTGCGCCACGGTCGCCTCGTTCTTCCCATACATCGGCACGGCCGTCTACGCGATCGTTCGGCCGCCGGAGTTCCTCGAGGATGCCCACGAGCGCGAGCTGGAGATCAAGGCCGCCGAGCTGCGGGTGCGCCAGCTGACCGAGCAGTCGTGCCCCAGCTGCGAGTACCCGATCGAGAAGAGCTTCCTGCGCTGCCCCAACTGCCAGCGCCGCCTCAAGGACCCCTGCCCCAGCTGCAGCAAGCCGGTCGACCCGCGCTGGGCCCTCTGTCCGTACTGCGAGACCGAGTTGCAGCGTCGCACCACGCGCACCCAGAGGTCGGCGAGCCGTTCGACGCCTTCCCGCGAAGAGCGCGAGCGACCCGTCCCAAAACGCCAGCGGACGACGCGCAAGAACACGACCGCGGCTTCCTCCAAAGAGACTGCACGCCCCACGACCAAGGAAGAGCCGGCCCCTCGTGCCGCCTCCAAGGAGGCGTCAAGCCCAAAACGACAGCAAAGGAGCACCGCACGTGAGCCGGACCCTGATCCTCGTCAAGCCTGACGCCTTCGAGGGCGCCCTCACCGGCGAGGTGATCGCCCGTTTCGAGCGCAAGGGCCTTCGCATCTCGGCGCTGAAGAAGATGCAGGCCGACGAGGCCATCGCCAAGGAGCATTACGCGGAGCACACCGAGAAGCCCTTCTTCGGCGAGCTGGTCTCCTTCATCACCGGCGGCCCGCTGGTCTCCCTGGTCATGGAGGGCCCCGAGGCGGTTCCCGCCGCGCGCCAGGTCATCGGCGCCACCAACCCCGTCGAGGCGGCTCCCGGCTCGATTCGCGGCGACTTCGCCCTGGAAGTCACCTTCAACATGGTCCACGGCTCGGATTCCGATGAGTCCGCCGAGCGCGAGATCGCCATCTGGTTCCCAGAGCTGAGCTGACTGTAGTCCTCGCATCCGGCTCCCCGCAGCGGAGCGAGATCCTTCGCAAGCTGGGGGTGGAGTTCGAAGTCGTCGTGCCGGGGGTCGAGGAGCTGACCGGTGGGGATCCCGAGGTTGAAGTCCTCGAAAACGCGCGGCGAAAGGCACGGGCGATCGATCGCGACGGCATGGTGATCGCCTGCGACACGGATGTCGCCGTTGACGGCCGCGCCCTGGGCAAGCCCCAAGACGAGCGAGAGGCTCGCGAGTACCTGGAGCTGCTGTCGGGGCGCCCCCACCAAGTCTTGAGCGGCCTGGTGGTTCTGCGGGGGGAAGAGCGGAGCGGGGTGGAGCGCACGACGGTCGTCTTCAAGGACCTGGACGAGGCGGCGAAGGAGCGCTACATGCGTTTCGGCGAGTGGCGGGGGCGTTCGGGCGGATACGCGATCCAAACGCTTGGATCGACCTTGGTCGAGCGCATCGAAGGGAGCGTCTCCAACGTGGTGGGACTTCCCGTCGGGCTGCTGCTCGAGCTTGCTCCAGAGCTATTTGACGGCTGAGCCCCGACGCGCAGCACGGAACTGCTCTGGTGTTTCTGACTATGCGCGCCCAAGCCGGCCACTGCGAGGGCAGCGATCCATGCATTTGGGATGATGCTCCCTCGATGGCTCTCTATACGCACGCATGGGCCTGTTCAGCCGTCTGACTGGGTTCGGCGGCCGCGACATGGCCGTCGACCTCGGGACCGCCAACACGCTCGTCTACGTGCGCGGTCGCGGCATCGTGCTTTCCGAGCCCTCGGTTGTGGCGATCGACTCCCGCAACGGACAGGTCCACGCGGTCGGCGTCGAGGCGAAGCGGATGCTGGGCCGCACTCCCGGCACGATCACCGCGATCCGCCCGCTCAAGGACGGCGTCATCGCCGACTTC
>CAZHZI010000130.1:0-5678 GCA_964536955.1 uncultured Conexibacteraceae bacterium | reverse complement strand
CGCGGCGGCGACCGCCCCCAGCGCCTGCAGCCCAGCGTGCGCCGCGCGCAGCGGGTTGCGCCGGTCGATCCCGCGCGCCGTCAGGTGGTCGATCTCGTAACCGGCGGCAGGGACCAGCTCCGCCTCGATCCGCTCGCGCGTGCCCAGGAAGCTGACCTCCGCACCGCTAGCTCGAAGCTCGGCGGCGACCGCCATGGCCGGCACGACGTGGCCGGCGGTTCCCCCCGCCGCCACTACGACTCTGGGACCTTTTGGCACCGCTGCTTCCGCTCCTTCCGCGCTCGGGCGATCGGCCGCCCTCGACGACGCGCAGTTTGCCAGCACGGGGACGACCGGACCTCGCGGCGGTGGCAGTGCCCCCCTGCGCCACGTTGAGGATCAGCCCGACCGCGAACAGGCTCGTCATCAAACTGCTGTTGCCGTAGGAGACGAATGGCAACGGCACGCCGGTCAGCGGGGCCAACCCCATCACCGCGAAAAGGTTGATCGTCGCCTGGATCAAGATCAGTGAGGTGAGGCCCGCGGCAAGCAGCTTGCCGTAGGTGTCCTTCGCCTTCTGGGCGACTCGCAAGCCCGCGAAGCCGAACATCGCGAAAAGGCCGATGACGCTGGCGATCCCGATCAAGCCCAGCTCCTCTCCGATCACCGCGGAGATCATGTCGGTGTGGGCTTCGGGCAGGTAAAAGGCCTTCTGCACTCCGTTGCCGATCCCCACCCCGAACAGGCCGCCGGAGCCGAGCGCGATCTTCGCCTGCGCCGCCTGGAACCCGGCCCCGGCCGCGTCGTCGCCGGGGTTGAGGAAGCCGGTCAGCCGGGCCATCCGGTAGGGCTCTATCACGGTGAGAAGGAGGGCCAGAACGGCCAGCCCGAGCCCGATCACCGCGAGGTCGCGGATGCGAGCGCCCGCTGCGACCAGGGTCGCGCCGACCGCGAAAGCGAGGACCATCGTGGTCCCCAGGTCCGGCTCGACCACGATCAGCATGCAGGCGAGCCCGACCACGATCAGGAAGGGCATAAGGCCCTCCATCGTCCGCGCCCGTTTCGGCTTGGATGCGAGCAGGTCGACGCCGTAGAGGATCAGCGCCACCTTCGCCAGCTCTGAGGGCTGGATCTGCACGAAGCCCGAGCCGATCCAACGGCTGGAGCCGTTGACGGTGGAGCCGATCGCGAGGACGGCAAGCAGCAGGAAGAAAGTGCCCACCAAGATCGCCGGGGTGAGGCGGCGTACGACAGCCAGCCCGTGGCGTGCCGCGAGATGCATGATCACCAGGCCAATGGCGCCGAAGAGCAGCGTGCGCTTCAGATAGAAGGCGCTGTTGGAGAGGCCGCCGTCGTTCAGCACCTGAGTCGTCGAACTGGCGGAGAAGACCATCACCGCGCCCAGGGCAAGCAGGCAGAGCGTCGCCGTGAGCAGCATGTTGTATTCGGTGGAACGCGCGGAGGCACGGGCGCGCTTCTTCTTCCCGGTGGCCTTGCGAGGCATGGCGAGGCGGCCGAGGGGGAAGGTGCGAGCGCTCATCGAAGGCCCTCCACGATTCGGCGAAAGCAGTCGCCGCGTTCTTCGAAGTCCCGGAAGGCGTCGAAGCTGGCGCAGGCGGGTGAGAGCAGGACGACCTCGCCGGGCCGCGCCGCGGCGGCAGCCCGGCGGACGGCGTCCTCGAGGTCGGCGCAGCGGTGCAACTCGACCCCACCCCCGATGACGGGCGCGAGCGCTTCGGCAAGGCGCTCGGCCGCCGCGCCGATCAAATAGCAGGCGACGCAGCGCTCGCTGACGGAACCAGCGAGCGGCGCGAACGGCTCGCCCTTCTCGCTGCCCCCGAGGATCGCGTGGACGCCGCCCTCAAAGGCGCGGATCCCCACCGTGGCCGAGGCGACGTTGGTTGCCTTGGAGTCGTTGACGAAGCGAACGCCGCCGATCTCCGCGGCCTGCTCGAGCCGGTGCGGGACGCCCGCGAAGGAGCGCAGCCCCTCGCGCACGGCGTCGCGGTCCAGCCCCATCGAGAGTGCCGCGGCGGCGGCGGCCATCGCGTTGGCGACGTTGTGCTCGCCGAGCAGCCCCAGCTCCTCGACTGTGAGCAGCGGCTCGCCGTCGTAGAAGATCGTCCCCCCCGAGAGCGAGACCTCGCAATCGGGCCCAGCCCCGTGGCAGAACGAGACGCGCCGGGCGCAACCGCCGAGATCGACGCCGGCGAGCGCCGGCTCGTCGGCGTTGTAGACGGCGAGGTCCTCATTGCCCTGGTTGGCGAAGATCCGCAGCTTGGCGTTCAGGTAGGCGTCGAGGTCGGCGTGGCGGTCAAGGTGGTCGGGCGCCAGATTGAGGAAGACGGCGCACTCGGGGGCGAAGGCCATGGCGTCCTCGAGCTGAAAGCTCGAGGCTTCGCAGACGACGGTGGCGCCGGGATCGAACTCGCCGGCCAGCGAGGAAAGCGGCGTGCCGACGTTGCCGGCCACGGCGACCGGCTCGCCCCCGGTCCTGTACAGGTGTCCGAGCAGTTCCACAGTCGTCGTCTTGCCGTTGGTCCCGGTCACAGCGACGAAGCGGTTTGGTATCGCCCGCCAGGCCAGCTCGAGCTCCCCGACGACCTCGATCCCGCGTTCCACCGCGGCGGCGATCACCGGCGCCTCCCGGGGCACACCCGGGCTCTTGACGACAGTTCGCGTCCCTTCGAGAAGAGCCAATCCATCCGTATCCAGGACGACTTCGACGCCAACCGCCTCCAGCCCTGCCGCCCCATCCGGATGCCCAGAATCAACCCCGTTGACTGCCTCACCACGATCGGCAAGCAGCCGCGCCGCAGCCTGGCCGGAACGAGCCAGGCCAACGACAAGATAGGGACCTCCCGGTAGCTTCGGCCGAGGCTTCCTGGGAGGTGGGGTGCTCATCTCAAAGACCAGTTTCGCCCTCTACCCAATGGACCCTGTGCGCTCTGCCTACCGGCCAATGCTCTGCTGGTAGAGCGTGAAGCCGATTCCCGAGCAGACGGCGGCGATGATCCAGAAGCGGAGCATGATCTTCGTCTCCGACCAGGCCATCATCTCGAAGTGGTGGTGCAGCGGCGCCATCAGCAGGACACGGCGGCGGAAGGTTTTGAAGGAGAAGACCTGAATCGCCACCGAGAGGGCCTCGATGACGAAGATGCCTCCGATGATGATCAACAGGACCTCGGTCTGGGTCATCACCGCCAGGGCGCCGATCGCTCCCCCGAGGCCGAGCGAGCCGGTGTCCCCCATGAAGATCGACGCCGGGAAGGCGTTGAACCAGAGGAATCCCACGCAGGCGCCCACCAAGCAGGCCGCGAGCAGCGCCAGGTTCTGCTGCTCGTTTGTGACGAAGGTGATCGCCGTGTAGGCAAGGAGGACGATCGCGCAGGCTCCCGCCGCGAGGCCGTCGAGGCCGTCGGTGAGGTTGACGCCGTTGGACGTGCCGGCGATGACGAGGAAGACGAGGACGAAGTAGAGGACCGGCCCGAGGTCGATGCTGGCATCGCCGATGCGGAAGAAGAGAGTGGGCTCGAGGCCGACCTCGTGGCGCGCCACCCACCACAGGCCGAGCGCCAGCAGCAGCTGGCACAGCAGCTTGGAGCGAGCCGAGAGCCCCAGCGAACGCCGCTTGACGATCTTCACGAAGTCGTCGGCGAAGCCCAGCGCCGCACAGCCGAGGGCGACGCCGAAGACGGCGAGGCTCTGTGCATCGCGGTCGGAGAGGACGAGGAAGGGAACGCAGATCGCGGCGAAGATGATCAGCCCGCCCATCGTCGGGGTGCCGGCCTTGGCGTGGTGCTCCTGCGGTCCCTCCTCGCGGATGTGCTGGCCGAACTCCTTCACCCGCAGGTACTCGATGAACTTGGGGCCGAGGAAGATGCAGATCAGCATCGCGGCCATCCCCGCGATGAGGACCTCACCCATCGGTCCCTCGCCTCCCCATCAATCCCCCCAGCGCATCGGCGACGGCTTCCAGGCCGACGGAGCGGGAGCCCTTGACGAGAACCGCATCGCCCGGCTCCAGCCGTGCGGCCAGCAGCTCGGCGGCGTCCTCCGGAGCACCGACAAGCTCATCCGGGCCGTAGTCGCGAGCGGCCTCGCCGACCCCGACCAAGACGTCGATCGTTTTCTTCCGGGCGTGCTCCCCAATCTCGCGGTGATAGGCGGCGGCCCCCGTCCCGAGCTCCGCCATCTCGCCCAGAACGGCGACGGTGCGCTCGGCATCCAGCGAAGCCAGATGGTCGAGCGCCGCTCGCATCGACACCGGGTTGGCGTTGTAGCAGTCGTTCACGAGGACTATTCCGTCGCCCAGCTCGAGGCGCTCGCCGCGGAAGCGGGAGAAGCCTATATCGGCCGCCCCGTCCGCCATCTCGGCCGGCGAGGCCCCCAAGGCGACACCCGCCGCGACCGCGGCGAGCGCGTTGGTGAGGTTGTGCGCCTGCGCGAAGGGAAAGTGGAAGAGCTGGCGACCGGCGGGGGTTTCGATCAACGCCTCGGTGACGCCATCGTCGAGGCGTTGCTCGATGAGGCTGACATCGCCGCCGGGGCCGAAGCGAACCAGGCGGGGAGCGTTCGCGAGGTGGGGCTCGAGCTCGGCGGCGTCGACCGGAACGACCGCCGCCCCATCCTCGGGCAGCACAGCCAGGACCTCCGCCTTCGCCTCCGCAATCGCCTCGACAGAGCCAAGCAGCTCAACGTGGACAGGACCGACGTTGGTGATCACCGCGACGTCGGGCTCGGCGATCTCCGCCAGCTCGGCGATCTGGCCGGGCCCGCGCATCGCCATCTCCAGGACGAGCGTCTGGGTGCCAAAAGGCGCCTCCAACACGGTCAGCGGCAGCCCGATCTCGGTGTTGAGGTTCTCCCGGTTGGCGTGGACCCTGCCGGGCATCAGGGCCCGTGCGATGTCCTTGACCGAGGTCTTGCCAACCGAGCCGGTGACGCCGAGGACCCGAGCGCTGAGGGTGCGGCGCCAGGCCCGCGCCAAGGACTGGAGGGCCGCGAGCGGATCGGTGGCAGCGAAGACCCAGGCGCCCTCGAGCGGGGCGGCCCGATCGGGTGGGACGACGACCCCCCATGCCCCCGCCACGATCGCCTCCCTGCCGAACTCGGCCCCGTCGACATTCTCGCCACGCAGCCCAAAGAAGAGAGCGCCGGCCGCCTCGCGGGAGTCGATGGCGCCGCGCTCGGGCAAGCCGGCGCCCCCCCCGGCGACGACCTCCGCGCCCATCGCCTCGGCGATCTGCCCGGCCGTGAGGTTCACGAGCGGCTGCCCAGCTTTCGCAGCTCCTCGCGGGCGACCTCGCGGTCGTCGAAGGGCACCTTGCGGCCGCCCTCAAACTCCTGTCCCTGTTCGTGGCCCTTGCCGGCTATCACCACGGTGTCGCCCGGCTCGGCCCGACCGAGGGCGAGCGCGATCGCGGCCCGGCGATCCACTTCCACCTCCACATGCGGGTCGTCGTCGATTCCGGCGAGGACTTCGGCGACGATCGCGGCGGGATCCTCGGAGCGAGGATTGTCGGAGGTGACGATCGCCAGGTCGGAGAGCTCAGCCCCGGCCCGGCCCATCTTCGGCCGCTTGTCGCGGTCGCGGTCGCCTCCGGCGCCGAAGACAACGATGACCCGGTCCTCTGTCAGCCGCCGCGCTGCGCGCAGCACGTTCTCCAGCGAGTCCGGGGTGTAGGCGTAGTCGACCA
>CAZHZI010000129.1:0-5680 GCA_964536955.1 uncultured Conexibacteraceae bacterium | reverse complement strand
CCGGGCTACATCGGCTACGACGAGGGTGGTCAGTTGACCGAGGCCGTGCGGCGCAAGCCCTACAGCGTGTTGCTGCTCGACGAGATCGAGAAGGCCCATCCCGACGTCTTCAACATCCTGCTGCAGATCCTCGAGGACGGGCGGTTGACCGACGCCCAAGGGCGCACCGTGGACTTCCGCAACGCGATCGTGATCATGACTTCGAACATCGGGGCCTCTGAGATCGCCAAGAACACCTCGATCGGCTTCACCGTCGCCGACGAGACCGGCATGTCCTACGACGACATGAAGAACCGGATCATGAGCGACCTCAAAAAGGTCTTCCGGCCCGAGTTCCTCAACCGGATCGACGAGGTGATCGTCTTCCACAAGCTCGCCAAGGAAGAGGTCAAGGAGATCATCGACCTGATGATCAACCGGGTCCGCGTCCAGGTCGCCGAGCACGAGCTGCAGCTGGAGCTGGCAGAAGATGCCAAGGACATCCTGGTCGAGAAAGGCTGGGATCCCTCGATGGGTGCCCGGCCGCTGCGCCGCGCGATCCAGCGCTACATCGAAGACCCGCTCGCCGACGAGGTGCTCCGCCAGGGAGGGATGGCTTCCGGCTCCACGGTGTTGGTCGAGCGCGATGTGGCCGGCGACGAGGAGGATCGCCCGCTGAAGCTGACGATCATTCCGCCGACGAAGCGCAAGCGGGAGCCGGAGAAGGTCGGCGTCGGCGCCAAGAAGGACGACGGCGACGAGCCGGACGTGCCCGAGCAGTCCTCCGGCGACGCCGAAGTCTGAGCAAAGCAACACGATGCGCGAGCCTGGCCGCAGCGCGATCGGCGCCTGGAGCGGGGGGCGGTTTCTCCGCTTCGGCGATGCGGTCGAAGAGGAGCGGCTTGAGGGGCTGCTGCGTCCCGGCGGCGGGATAGACACTGTCCTCACCGCCGACGCCTACGGGCAGGGCGAAGCCGATCGCGTGCTGGGGCGGGCGCTGGCCGGCGCCTCCCGCGAGGGGTACTGCCTGATCGGCGCGGTCGGGCACGACTTCTACGAGGGCGAGCGCGACGGACCGCGCGGCTATCCGCGCTTCACCGACCCGCGACTGCGGGGAGAAGGCGAGTATGCGGACTACCTGCACATGGCGGCCGAGCGCAGTCTGGAGCGGATCGGCGCCTCCTCCTTCGACCTTTTGCTGCTTCACAATCCGGACCGCGCCGGTTACTCGAGCGAGGCGGTCTGGGACGGCATGGAGGCGTTGCGGGAAGCCGGGCTGGCGGCGAGGATCGGCGTCGCGCCGGGACCCGCCAACGGCTTCACCCTCGACTTGATCTCCTGCTTGGAGCGCTTTGGCGAGCGGATCGACTGGGCGATGATCATCCTCAACCCTTTCGAGCCCTGGCCTGGCGAGCTCTGCCTCAAGGCCGCCGCCCGCTACGACGTCAAGGTGATAACTCGGGTGGTCGACTACGGCGGCCTCTTCTGGGGCGACCTGTATGCCGGGATGGAGCTGGCGCCGGGGGATCATCGCGCCTTCCGTCCCGCCGGCTGGATCGAGGCCGGCCTGGAGAAGCTCGAGCGGGTGCGGCCGATCGGAGAGCGCGCCGGGCTCTCCTCGATTCAGCTTGCCTGCCAGTGGAACCTCGCCCATGCTGCCGTGGAGTGCGTGGCGCCGACCCTGATCCAGGAGGCGGGGCCGGATGCCCGCCCAATCGAGGAGAAGCGGATCGAGCTCGCCGCTCTGCCGGCCGAACAGCGCTTTGGCGAAGAGGACATCGCGGCGATCCGCGCGGTCGGCGACAACACCGGCCGCATGGCGTTGAAGGGCGCCAGTGCCGAGCATGACGGCGAGGAGGGCCCCGACCGTTGGAGCCTCGACGAGGAGTTGATCGCCGTCGGCGAGCGTTGGGGCATCGACCCTGAACGCGACTTGGCCGGCGCCACCTGATTGGGTCTGGGGCGGGGATTGCGCCCTAAATTGACCGCGTTGCTTGACAAATGCCATCCCGACCTGTCCACTCGGAGATCACCAGACCGCATTCCAGAGCGGTTTCTGCCATCCTAGTCAGGATGTCTTCGCTGCCCGGGGATGGGCTTCACGAGCATTCGGAACGGCAGGACCCCCGGCTTCTGAGGGCCCTTGACGTTGTCGCGCCGGGAAGCGCCCTGCGCGAGGGGCTCGACAACATCGTCCATTCTCGCACCGGTGGGCTGATCGTCGTTGGCGACTTGGAAGACCTCTCCCACCTGCTTTCCGGTGGGATCACGCTCGATGTCGACTACAGCCCGGCGCTGCTCTACCAGGTGGCGAAGATGGACGGGGCGATCGTTCTCAACTCCGAGGCGACGAAGATCGCGTGGGCCAACGTGCAGCTGATGCCCGACCCGACGATTCTCTCGGCGGAGACGGGCACACGCCACCGCACGGCCGAGCGCGTCTCCAAGCAGACCGATGCCCTGGTGATCGCGATCTCACAGCGCCGCGACGTCGTCTCCCTCTACGTGGAGGGCACGAAGTACATCCTTCAGGACATCCCCGCCGTGCTGGCCAAGGCCAACCAGGGGCTGGCCACGCTGGACAAGTACCGCGCTCGCCTCGACGAGGTTTCCTCGCGGCTTACCGTGCTCGAGTTCGAGGGCGGCGGCGTCCTGTACGACGTGCTCGCCGTGCTGCAGCGTGCCGAGCTGGTCACTCGCATGGCGGTCGAGGTCGAGCGCTACATCGTCGAACTCGGCACCGAGGGACGCCTTATCGAGATGCAGCTCGAGGAGACGATGGTCGGCGTCGCCGCCGACAAGACGGCGCTCGTCCGCGACTACTCGGTTGAGGACTCCGAACAGAATCTCGCCACGGTGCTCCAGTCCCTGGTCCGCACGCCGCATCAGGACGTGCTCGATTTCGGCCGTCTCGCCGAGCTGCTCGGCTACGACCGCAAGATGAACACGCTCGACTTCCCGGTCGCGCCGCGCGGCTACCGGGTCCTCGGCCGCGTCCCCCGGGTTCCCAAGCTTGTAGTCCAGAAGATCATCCACGAGCTCGGTGGTTTGGAGGAGGTCCTTGCGGCCTCCGACGCCGACCTCGAGGCCGTCGAAGGAGTCGGCCCCACCAGGGCCAAGGACATCCGCGAGGGCCTGCGGAGGCTTCAGGAGGTCGACATGGTCGACCGGTACTTGCAGAGCTGATGGCGATGAGCGCCGTCGCAAATCGAAAGGAGATAGCGATTCCCGAGCTAGAGGAGGCCATGGAGGCAGGCTTCGAAGAGGACGTTCCCTACGTCTGCGACTTCGAAGAGGGGGACAAGGTCGTCTATCCCCACCACGGAGCGGGCCTCGTGATGAAGAAAGAGCAGCGGGAGTTGATGGGCGAGGAGCGCGAGTACCTCACCATCAAGATCCTCCACAACGAACTCACGGTGATGGTCCCGTGTGAGAACGCCGGCATGGCAGGGCTGCGGCGGGTGATCGACGAGGACCAGATCAAGAAAGTCACCCAGGTCCTCACCGATGACGTGTCGGACATGCCGAAGAACTGGAACCGGCGCTTCAAGTACAACCGCGAGAAGATCAAGACCGGCGACGTGTTCGAGCTCGCCGAGGTGGTCCGCAACCTGGCGCTTCGCGAGATGGAGAAGGGTCTCTCCACCGGCGAGAAGCAGATGTACACACGGGCCAAGAAGATCCTCGCGTCGGAATTCATGTACGCGCTCGACAAGGACGAGGAGGGCGCGGAGGAGTACCTGGACGGGCTCCTGGAGGACCGCTTCGCCGCCACGGCGTAGCAGCGCCGTTGCCGCGGTCATCGCGGCCGCCGGCTCCGGGCAGAGGCTCGGGGCCGGCAGGCCGAAGGCCCTCGTGCCGGTCGCGGGAAGGCCGATGGTCGAGTGGTCGATCGAGGCCTTCCGGGCGGCCGGCGCGGTGCAGACGATCGTCGTCGCTGTGCCGCCCGGGCACGTCGGCGAGGTTGGCGGTCAAGGCCTCACCGTCGTCTCCGGTGGAGAGACCAGGGTCGAATCGGTCTCCAATGCCCTGGTGGCGGTCGGCACCGAGCTCGTCGCGGTCCACGACGCGGCCCGTCCGTTGGTCACGCCTGAGCTGATCGAGGCCTTGGTCGCCGCCCTCATGGCGAATCCCGAGGCGGCCGGCGTGGTCCCCGCCGCTGCGGTCGCCGACACGATCAAGCGCGCAGATAGCGGAGAGCAAGTCGCCCCGGCGAGCCCATCCGTTGCCGCCGAACCTCCGTTTTCCATGCATGACAGGGGAAACGGGGGGCTCGTCGTCGAGACGACCCTCGACCGCGCCGGCCTCTGGGCCGCGCAGACGCCTCAGGTCTTCCGCACGGAGGCGCTGCGCGCCGCGCTCGCCGCCGACCCCGAGCGGGTCGCCGCGGCGACCGACGAGGCGATGCTGGTCGAGGCGGCAGGCGGCAGGGTCCTGATACATCCCTCGCCGGCCGAGAACATCAAGGTGACCACCCCGATCGACCTGAAGCTCGCCGAGCTGCTGCTGGCCGAGCGCGCAGCCGCTTAGTCACGGGCGCCGGCTGGGCTTCCCTCGTGGTCAGGCAGACCGGCCGCGGCGCGCCCCCGGTCGCCGAGATGCCGCTGCCGGCGACGTTCGTAGAGCTTGCGCTGCACATAGAGCGTGAAGACCCCAGCGAGCACGATCGCGATCAGGTTGACCGCGAGCTGGGCCATCGCGCCCCGCCACTCCGGCCAGTCGGCGAGCGCGGCGGCTACGCCGATGTTGGCGGCCGCGGGGATCGTCGTCACCGAGATCAGCACCCCCACCAGCGCGCCGGACTTGGCCGACGTCAACGAGAGCACCCCGGCCGCCCCGGCGAATGCGGCGACGATGAAGGAGAAGCTGTCCGGGCGAGAGATGAACTGGGTCAGCGGGTGGTTGGCGCTGCTGAAGTCGTCGCCGAGAAGGCCGGTCCCCCTGCAGATCAGCGTGAAGAGAAAGGCGGCGGTGATGCCGATCGGGAAGCCGACCGCCAGCGCCGTCAGCGAGCGCAGGGCGACGCCGAGGCGTCGCTCCACGATGGCCACGCAGAACCCGGCGATCGGTCCGAACTCCGGGCCGACGACCATCGCCCCGACGATCAAGATCGGCGAGCCCAGAAAGATCCCGACCGAGGCGATCAGGCAGGCAAGCATCATGAAGATCAGGAAGTTGCCCCCCAGCTCGATGCTCTCGGACGTGCGTGCCTCGACCTCTTCCCAGACGACCGCATCGGAAGGAGCGCCGCGCGTCGCGCGCTCGGCGCGCTCGGCGGCATCCGAGAGCTGCGAATCGATCTGCTCGAGGGTGATCGAGCCGTCGTGGTGGACATCCAGTTCCTTCAGGTCCTCGATCACCACGCTGGCGTCCTCGCGGGCCACGTCGCAAAGGATCACGTCCCCCGCCGGGCGCCGGGCAGCCTTGGCCAGGAAGACGAGGTTGCAGACCGAGGCCGTCGCGCCGAGCAGGTCGAGGACCTTCTCGGACCGGTCTGAGGGAACGACGATCCGCAGGTGGACCATGGCCGCCAAGCGTATCCCCGCCCCGGGTCTTAGGCTCGTCTCACTGTCATCGTCGGCCCACGGTCGACGGCTGGCGTCCGACCGGGCCGGTTGGTTCTCGGGACGGCGACGGGCTGACTCTTAGGCTGCGCTGTCTCCAAGTGCCCCCGACACCCGGGGGCTCGATAGGTCCTTGA
>CAZHZI010000128.1:0-5698 GCA_964536955.1 uncultured Conexibacteraceae bacterium | reverse complement strand
AGACCTGCGAAGAATTGCCGGCGGTGATCTTGCCGTCCTCCTTGAAGGCCGGCTTCAGGTTGGCGAGCGCCTCCAGCGAGGTGTCGGGGCGAATGCCCTGGTCGGTGACGTAGGTGTCGCCGTTGACGCTGAAGGGGACGATCTCGCGTTCGAAGCGACCCTCCTCGGTGGCCTGGGCGGCAAGCTGCTGGGAGCGCAGGCCGATCTCGTCCAGCTCAGAGCGGGAGATCTCCCACTTGTCGGCGATCATCTCGGCCGAGAGGCCCTGAGGAACGAGGTCGTAACGTTCCATCAGCTCGGGCGAAAACGGGTTGCCGTGATCCTTCATCACCGAGTAGCCGTCGGCGAAGGAGATATGACCCATGTGCTCGACCCCGGAGCCGACGGCGACGTCGTGCACCCCCGTCGCGATCAGGGCTGCGGCGAAGTTGACGGCCTGCTGAGCGGAGCCGCACTGCCGGTCGATCGTGGCGGCGGGAGTCTCGACCGGCAGCCCGGCCTCGAGCCAGGCGTTGCGGCCGATGTTGACCCCTTGCTCGCCAAACTGCTGCGCGCAGCCCGTGACCACGTCGCCGGTCTCGGCCGGCGCGACCCCGGATCGTTCGAAGAGCTCCCCATAGGCCTTGGCGAGGAGGTTCGAGGGGTGGACGTCCTTGTAGTACCCCTTCTCCTCGTGCCCGCGGCCGATCGGCGTGCGGACCGCCTCGACGATTACGACCTCGCGGCCTCCGAACCTTCCCTTGCCGTTCTCCGCCATCAGAGCCTCCGTTCGATCGCTGACAGGTCAACTCTACTTAAGTTGACTGGCGGGTCAGCCAGGAGGTCTTGTGATAGGAACCCCGTCCGAATGGGCTCAAATCAGGGGTACGAGAATCCGGGAATCGCCGGCAGCGGGGCAATCGCCACCGGGCTTGCCGCTGTTTCGACCACCACGGCCGACACGATCCTGCTCGCCCGCAGCGAGGCCTCGGCCTGGCGGGCTGAGGAGAAAGCCGTCGCCGCCTGCGCCAAGATCGAGGGGGGCGACCCCTCCCGCCTGAGGGTCACCACCAACCCGGCCGACCTCGCCGACTGCGACATCGTCGTGGAGTCCGTGATCGAGGAGTTGGAGCCGAAGGGCGAGGTGATCTCCACGGTCGCCGAAGCCTGTCCGAAGGCCGATCTCGCCACAACCACCTCGTCCCTCGGGGTTGCCGAGATCGCCGCCGCGAGCGGCAGCGATGGACGCCTCTTCGCCCTGCATGTCTTCAATCCCGTTCCGCGGATGAAGCTGGTCGAGGTCTGCTTCCCCGACGGCGTCTCCGATGCGACACGGGTCAAGGCGCTGGCCTGGTGCGCGGCGCTTGGCAAGACCGCGGTCGAGGTCCCAGACCAGTCCGGCTTCGTCGTCAACCGTCTCCTCTTCCCCTACCTCTTCGACGCCGTGCGGATGCTCGAGCAAACCGGCATGGAGGCCGGTGAGGTCGATACCTGCATGAAACTCGGCGCCGGGCACCCGATGGGGCCGCTGGCGCTGCTCGACTTCGTCGGCCTCGACGTCGCCGAGGCGATCGGCGATGCCCTCTACGCCGACTCCTCCGAGGCCGCCCACAAGCCGCCGGAGTTGATGACCAAGATGGCCGGCAAGGGCAAGCTGGGCCGCAAGAGCGGCGCCGGCTTCTACGAGTACGACTGACGCTTGCCGCTCAGGTCCCAGATCACGTCGGCCTCCGAGATTCCCTGACTGCGCGCCACGGCGGTGACGTCTTCCCAGGGCAGCTCGGCCTCGGGCAGATCGTCCCAGCGAGCCAGGTCCAGGGATTCCAGCGCCCCCTGGAGTGCGGGGCCGAGGTGCTCTTCGGAGCGCAGCAGCGCTCTCAGGACCTCAAGCTGCTTGTCGCTCAAGCGAATGACCCACATCGAGCACCTCCAACGGCGGCGGCGGCTTCGGTTGGAGATTTAACTTAGGCCGGTGCGCGGACGGAACCGGCGTCTTCGGTGCCGGAAATCCGCACTGCCTCGATCCGATTCTCGCGCACGGACTCGACCCGAATCTCGTAGCCGTTGGCGACGATGGTGTCGCCGCGCTTTGGCAGGCGTCCCAGCTCGCCGAAGACATACCCCCCGACCGAGTTGTAGGCGTCGCTGTCGACGGGCAGCGTGATGCCGGCGTCGGAGAGGTCGCCCAGCGAAACGTGTCCGCGCACGAACCAGTCGCCGTTGGTGAGCTGACGCAGCGCCGCGGCGCGGGGGTCGGTCTCGTCCTCGATCTCCCCCACGACCTCCTCGAGAATGTCCTCGACGGTGACGATCCCGACAGTCCGCCCGTACTCGTCGACGACGACGGCGAGCGAGGTCCGCTGGACCTGGAGGTCGTGGAGGAGGTCGTCGAGGGGGCGGGTCTCCGGGACGATCACCGCGTCACGGACGACCGACTCGATAGATGCTTCGGCGCCGTCGCTCATGTAGAGGCGGACGAGGCTGTTGTTGTGGACGATCCCCTTCACCCGATCGGGGTTGTCGTCCTCGATCACCACCAGACGCGTGTGACCGGAGGTGACGCAGCGGCGTAGCCCCGCCTCGACCGTTTCCGACGCGTCGACGGTGACCACGGCCGGGATCGGCGTCATCACCTCGCGCGCCTCCTGCTCATGCAGGTGGAAGACGCCACCGAGCATCCCGGCCTCGCCCGGGTCGAGCGTGCCCCCCAGTTTCGAGCGATCGATGATCTGCTTCAGATCCTCAGCGGTATGGCGCTCCTCGATGTCCGTGGGGTCGACGCCGAAGAGGCGGATGATCGCGTTGGAGAACCCGCTCAATGCGAATACGACGGGCGCGGTGATCGCGCGAAACCAGTTGAGCGGGCGGGAGACGCGGCGGGCCGTTCGCTCGGCGTGGGCGATTGCCAACATCTTCGGCACCTGCTCGCCGATGCTGATGTGCAGCGCGGTGACCAGGGTGAAGGCGATCGCCAACGAAAGCGCCACGGCTACCCCGTGTGAGAGACCGCCGAACGCAGGCTCAAGCAGCTTTGCCAGCGAGGGCTCGCCGAGGAAGCCGATGCCGATCGAGGCCATCGTGATTCCGACCTGGCAAGCGGAGAGCGACTCGTCGATCTTGTCGAGCTGCTCGATCACGGCCTCCGCCCCCGCCTCTCCCTCCTCGACGAGCTGCTCGATTTTTCCGCGCCGGCTGCGGACCAAGGCGAACTCGGCCGCGACGAAGAAACCGTTGGCGGCAATCAGCACGAACAGCAAGACGAGCAGCAGGGCGCTCATCGGTTATGTGGCCCGATACTTCGGGGGAGGTCGTCTTCGGCCATGCGGCGAACGGAATATAGCTCTCCGCCGCGCCGCGGTTTCGATAAGTGCCATATTGCGCTACGAATGCGGATCGCGAGCCTCGTCCCCTCGGCAACGGAGATGCTGTTTGCCCTCGAACTGGGCGACAGTGTCGTCGCCGTCACCCATGAGTGCGACTACCCGGCCGAGGCGGGTTCACTCCCCCGCCTGACCAGGACAGTCTTGCCGGAGACGCTCAGCGCCGGCGAGATCGACGCGGCAGTAAAGGCGATCGTCGGCGAGGGTCGCGCGCTGTACCGGCTGGACGAGGAGATGCTGACCGAGCTCGCGCCGGACCTGATCGTCACCCAGGCGGTCTGCGATGTCTGCGCGGTCTCCTTCGAGGACGTGGTCGAGGTGGCCACCCGCCTGCCCAGCCGTCCTCGCGTCATCCAGCAGGACCCGAGCACGCTGCGAGAGATGCTCGACGACTTGATTCAGCTGGGTGAGGCGACCGGGATGGAGACGGAGGCCCACGAGCTGCGCGGCGAGCTGGAGGGAAGGCTGGCCACGGTGCAGGCGGCGATCGCGGGAGCGAGCAAGCCGCGCGTGATCGCGCTGGAATGGCTCGACCCGCCCTACGTCGGGGGACACTGGATTCCGGAGATGATCTCGATCGCCGGCGGCGAGCTCGTCGCCGGCCCGCCGGGACTGAAGTCGGCCGAGGTCTGGTGGAACGAGCTCTCCGGATTGAGCCCCGACGTCGTGATCGCGATGCCCTGCGGCTGGTATGTGGAGGACTCCCGCGCCCAGGCGATGGAGCACTGGGGGCAGATCGAGGCGCTGGGCGCCGGCCGGGTCTTCGCGGTCGACGCGGCATCGACCTTCTCCCGCCCCGGCCCACGGCTGGTCGATGGAGTCGAGCTGCTCGGGCACATCCTCCATCCCGACCTGATCGACCCGCCGGGGAACATCGCCTTCGCCGAGCTGCGCGCGCCGGTCCGCCATCACCGGTCGCGCTAAGGCCTCAGGCGACCGCGAGCGCCCCGACGATCGCGACGACGCCGAGCGCGGCCATCGTGGCCATCTCCACCGGAAGGCGGCGCGACCCGAGCAGCCCCCGGTCGCCGGCGACGATCGCCACCGCGCAAAGCAGGCCGCCCGCCAGGCCGCCCAAGTGCCCGCCGATGCTGATCCCGCTGATACCGAAGGTGAGCGCCAGGTTGATCAGCAGCACGAATCCGATCTCCGAGGCGATCGCGTTCATTCCGCGAGCGCGGGCGATCACGAAAGTGGCGCCGAAGGTGCCGAAGATCGCCCCCGAAGCGCCGACGGTCAGCTGGCCCGGGTCGGTCAGCGCCAGCGCCCCAAAGGCGCCGGCGAACAGCGAGGCAAAGTAGAGGGCGAGAAAGCGCGGCGTGCCGATCGCCGGCTCCAGCAGCCGTCCCAGGACGTAGAGCGCGAACATGTTGAAGAGCAGGTGGATCATCCCGGCGTGCAGGAAGCCACCGGTCAACAGCCGGTACCACTCGCCGTCGGCAACCGACACGCCCCGCAAGCCAAAGCTGTCGACGACCGAGCTGCCGCCGGTGCTGAGGCCGCCGGCGCCGCCGGCGATCTCGGCAAGGAAGGCGACGACGTTGACACCGATCAGGACGAAGGTCGCGGGCGCATTGCCGGTGCGGCCCAACGCCGCCGGGCCGTGGGTCACCCGGGTGCGCTGGCTGCCGCATTCCGGACAGCGCATGCCGACCGGACTTGGACTCATGCAGTCGGGGCAGATCGGCCTGCCGCACGAGGAGCAGGAGACGCCGGTTTCGCGGTCGGGATGCCGGTAGCAAGTCTGGGCCACGAAACGGGGAGCCTAAGCCTTGCGCCAGGCGGGTATAGACAAGGCAATCGCTAGCAGCACTCCCCGATTCCGAAGAGGAGGAGAGAAATGGAAGGTGCAAGCCCAGCCCGGCTCTATGCGACTCTGGTCGGGGGTGCCCTGGTCCTCGCGGGCATCATCGGTTTTTTCTACAGCGCCTCGTTCGGCAGCCCCGGCAATGTCGACAGCGTATTTGGGATTCTCGCCGTCAACGCCTGGCACAACCTGGTCCACATCCTCACCGGCGCGATCGGCCTGCTGGTTGCCGGCTACGCGGCGCGCCAGTACGCGCTGTACCTGGGAATCGTCTACATCGTCATCGCGGCCTGGGGATTCATCATCGGCAGCGGCGACTCGCTCCTCGGCTTCATCCCGGTAAACACCGAGGACAACTGGCTGCACGTCATCCTCGGGGTGCTCGGGATCGGCGCGGCGCTTGCGACTCCGGTGGAGAGGGAAAGGACGCGAGCCGCGACGGCTACCTGAGACGGTCTGCGAGGGCGCGCACGCGGCCGCCGGCCTGCTGGCGGCCGCGGCGGCGCACTTCCACCAGGACGAGCGCGCCGGC
>CAZHZI010000127.1:0-5712 GCA_964536955.1 uncultured Conexibacteraceae bacterium | reverse complement strand
GCTCGAGGCGCAGGGTCGCGGCCTGCGCCAGGCCGCCAGCCCAGCCCGGACGCCGCTCGAGCAGCTCGGGTCGCGCCGGGCACACGATCAGCAGCGGCGCGTCGTGCGCCAGCTGAACGATGTGCTCGATGAGGTCGAGGAAGGTGTCGTCGGCCCATTGGATGTCGTCGAACTCGATAACCAGGGGACGCTGTCGGGCGAGCGTCTCGAGCAGCTTGCGCAGCGCCCAGAAGATCTCCTCCTGCGGCGCCGAGCCACCCTCGAGTCCGATCGCCTGGCCGACCCGCTCGGCCACGACCTCGGCATCGGGGGTCTCAGCCGCCAGCCGACGCAGCTTGGCCGTCGCAGCGTCGCGATCGTCGGCATCATCGATGGCCGCCGCCATCCTGATCACCTCGGCCACCGGCCAGTAGATGATCCCCTCGCCATACGGCAGGCAGCGACCGGCCAGAACGGTCGAGCGGCTCGCGACTGACGCCAGGAACTCCGCCACCAGGCGGCTCTTGCCCACCCCGGCCGGTCCAAGCAGGGTCAGCAGCTCACAGCGTCGCTCGGCCACCGCATCGGCGAATGCCTGCTGCAGGCGGGCCAGCTCGGGCTCCCGCCCGACCAGCGGCGCGTCGAGGCGGCGTGCGTGGCCGCTGGCACCCGGAATCACCGACAGCAGCCGATAGGCGTTCACCGCCTCCGACTTGCCCTTCAGCTCGAGCGGCTCGAGCGGCTCGACTAATACCGCGTCGCGCACGAGCTGATACGTGGTCGGCCCGAGCACGATCTCGCCCGGCGCGGCGGCCTGCTCCAGTCGTGCCGCCGTGTTGACCGCATCGCCGGTGACCAGCGTCTGGCCGGAGGCTGGGTCGCCGGCCACCACCTGGCCAGTGTTGACCCCCGTTCGGAAGCGGATGGCGACCCCTCGCTCGGCCGACAGCTCGGCGTTGAGCTCGGTCAGCCGCTCGCCGATCTCGGCCGCCGCCCGCACCGCGCGGAGGGCGTCGTCCTCGTGCAGCTGGGGAATGCCGAACACCGCCATCACCGCATCCCCGATGAACTTCTCGACCGTTCCGCCATGGCGCTCGATGATCGTTTGCATGGCGGCGAAGTAGCGGCCCATCAAGGCGCGCAGCGACTCGGGATCGAGCTGCTCGCCGAGGCTGGTCGAGCCCGACACGTCGGCGAACAGGATCGTCACTGTGCGGCGAGACTCGCGCGGCCGGGCTATGGGCGCCAGCGGGGTGGCACACTCCGCGCAGAACTTTGCCCCCTCAGCGTTGTCGGTGCCGCACGACGGGCACGTCACGACCATGATTGGCGAGTGTAGCGGGCTGCTGCCGTCCATCCGCGCCTCGACAGTCTCGGCGGGAGCCAAACGGGATACTGGGCGGCGGTGAATCTGCCGCCAGGATCACGTTGACGTTGAAGGCCCTCAGGGGCAGCCCGCCCGCGCAGCATAACTGGAGACGGCGCAGGCGCTGGCAGCCTCCCCGGGCGCCGGGTTGCGCCGCTCAGCGGTCCTGGCCCGGCGTCGGCCCGGGCTCATGAGTATGGGTGTGATCTGAATAACGTCTGATCATCGTCACCAACAACGAAAAGGTTGTTCTCTGGTGCCGCGAGGAGCTGGACGAGCCGCAGCTGCGCCGCGTCGACGTCCTGGAACTCGTCCACCAGGAGGTGCGAAAAGCGGCGCTGCCAGCGGCCTCGAAGCTGCGGATCGCCTTCGAGCGCCGCCACCGCGCCGACCACCAGGTCGTCGAAGTCGATGAGCCCACGAGCCTCCATCAGCGCCTGGAAGGCCTGCACCGCGCTCCGCGCGGCCGGGGGCGGTGGCCGGCCCTCGACCTTCCAGGCCGAGACGATGGTGTCGAGCGCCGCCGGATCAGGAGGCTCCGGTGGCGGATCCTCGCTGTCAGCCACGACGGGAAGCTCGGCCAGCGCCCGCCGCCGCGCGGCGCGCAACAGTGGGAGACGGTCGGGGAGCAGCCGTACCGGGCGCCCGGCATCGAGCAGCACCTGGCGAGCCATGGCGTGCAACGTCCGGACCTCGATCGCCTCGGCGCCGGGCGCGTGCAGGGCGAGCCGGCTGGCGATGCGGGCCGAGAGCTCGGCAGCGGCGTCGCGGTTGAAGGTGACGACCGCGATCCGATCGGCGGCCACCCCGCGGCCGAGGAGCACGCCGAGACGCGCGATGAGGGTGGTCGTCTTGCCGCTGCCGGCCGGGGCGATGACCTGGGCCGGCCCGTCGGGGAGCCTGGCGGCCGCCCGCTGCTCGGGATCGAGCGACCCGAGCAGGCTGGCCGCCGCCGGTGCTGCGGTGGGCGGCGTCATCGTCATCGGTCGAGGATGTCGAGCTGCGCTTACCGGCCGATGAACAATCGCTTACCGACCGTTCCGTGGCCGTGGTGGCTCGCCCACCGCTGTGCGCAACGACTCTTCGATGACACCACCATCGGCGGAATAGCGAAGTCCCCATGACGTGGAACTGGCTTTCGCGCATCATGACCGCGTGCGTCGCGATCTCCCATCGGGCACCGTCACCTTCCTCTTCACCGATGTCGAGGGTTCGACGAAGTTGCTCCGCGAGCTGGGCGCCGAGGAGTACGCGGAGGCCCTTCTCGAGCATCGCCGCATCCTGCGCGAGGCATTCGCCTCGCACGGCGGCGTGGAGGTCGATACACAGGGAGACGCCTTCTTCGTCGCCTTCCCGACCGCTCCGGGTGCGCTCGCCGCGGCCGAGGAAGGGCGAGATCGGCTCACGGAGGGGCGGATTCGGGTGCGGATGGGTCTCCACACCGGTACGCCGCACCTCACCGCCGAGGGCTACATCGGTCCAGACGTGCATGAGGGAGCGCGCATCGCCGCCGCCGGACATGGCGGCCAGGTGCTGCTCTCGAAGGAGACCCGCCAGCTCGTCGACGCCGAGGTCACCGACCTTGGCGAGCATCGCGTCAAGGACTTCGATACGCCGGTGTCGATCTTCCAGCTTGGTACGGAGCGCTTCCCGCCGCTCAAGTCGATCTCCAACACCAACCTGCCGCGCCCGGCCAGCTCGTTCGTGGGTAGGGAGCGCGAGGTCGAGGAGATCGGCTCGCTGCTCAGCGACGGTGCCCGCCTGCTGACCCTCACCGGGCCGGGCGGCACGGGCAAGTCGCGGCTGGCGATCGAGGCCGCCGCCGGGCTGGTGCCCGACTTCAAGGCGGGCGTCTTCTGGGTGGGGCTGGCGCCGCTCCGTGACCCGGCGCTTGTCACCGAGACGATCGCGCAGACGCTCGGCGCCAAGGACGGCCTTGCCGAGCACATCGGCGAGCGGGAGATGCTGCTCGTGCTCGACAACGTCGAGCAGGTGGTCGAGGCCGCAGTGGAGCTCGCCGCCCTGGTCGAGGCCTGTCCGAACCTGCGCTTGCTGAGCACCAGCCGGGAGCGGCTACGGGTCAGAGGCGAGGTCGAGTACCCGGTGCCGCCGCTCGCCCACCCTGAGGCGGTCGAGTTGTTCTGTGCCCGTGGACAGGTCGAGCCCGATGAAACGGTCCGGGAGCTGTGCCGCGCGCTCGATAACCTGCCGCTCGCACTCGAGCTCGCGGCCGCGAGGACCAGCGTGCTCACACCGAAGCAGATCCTCGAACGTCTCTCCAAGCGCCTCGACTTGTTGAAGGGCGGCCGGGACGCCGACCCGCGCCAGCAGACCCTGCGGGCGACGATCGAGTGGTCCTATCAGCTCCTCGGCGAGGAGGAGCAGCGCCTCTTCGCTCGACTGGCGGTTTTCGGCGGCGGCTCAACGCTCGAGGCCGCAGAGGAGGTCGTCGACGCCGACCTCGACACGCTCCAATCGCTCGTCGACAAGAGCCTCCTCCGTCACCACGACGACCGGTTCTGGATGCTGGAGACGATCCGCGAGTTCGCCGAAGAGCGACTCCGCGAAGGCGGAGAGGGAGGCCCGCTTCGAGACCGGCACCTCGCCCACTTCTCGAACCTGGTCGAGCTGGCCTATGCCCAGCGGGTCACCTCCGCGCCCGAATGGTTCCCGATCATCGATGCCGAGCATGACAACATCCGTGCCGGCCTAGAGTGGGCAGCGGAAGGTCAGCCCCAGTCCGAGGCCATGCTGGCGGGGGCCGTGACTCACTACTGGCTGGTCCGCGGACGCGCTGCCGAGGCGCATGCACGGGTGACCCAGGCGATGGCGCGCTACACGCAGCGTGACCACGTTCGCGCGCGGCTGCTGGCGGCTCAAGGCGACATCATGGGCTCCGTGGGCAGCGATCGAGAGGCGTTGCCCCACCTCGAAGCCGCGCTCGACTTGTGGCGGGCGGCGGGCGACAGTCGCGAAGAGGCTCATACGCTCGATTCGATTGGCTACACACAGATTGGTCTCGGCGAGCTGGAGCCGGCGCGGGTTGCCTTTGAGCGAAGCCTGGCCCTCCGGGAGCAGGCCGGAGCGCCTCAGCTCGAGGTTGTCGAGTCCATGCGCGGGCTGTGCCAGCTCCTGGTGGCGTCGGGCGAGATCGAACGCGCGGAGCCCTTGGCTACGCACCTGTCTGAAACGGGGAAGCGCCTGGGCGCTTGGCGCGTGGAGCACTCGGGCATGCACTACTTCGCGGATTGCGCGCTCATCGGCGGCGACTACGGCGAAGCCGAGCGGCGGTACCTTCGAGCGTTGGCCCACGCGCGTGAGTGGGGGATGGCGGTGATGTGCACCGACGAGCTGCTGGGGGTCGCCATGTCGACAGCCGCCCAGGGAAACGGGGAGCGAGGACTCAGGCTAGCCGCGGCCGCGTATGCGGAAAAGGATGCTCTCGGCATGCAGGGGACGAGCGCCTTCTGGACCGCGCTCCAAGACCGATTCATCGGCGGCGCGCGGCGTCAGCTCATTCCGGAGGCGATCGAGGGCGCCGAGGCCGATGGGAGGGCCATACCCTTCGGTGCGATGCTCGATGACGTTCTGGGCGTCGAGAAGGCGCCGAATCCATCGCAGACGCGTTGACATGACACTCATCGCCGTGCGTGGCTGCCGACCACTACGAAGCTGTATGTGCGAGTTCTGAACTACGGCTGGTCGTCGTCGCCGACCACGAACAGGTTCTGCTCCGGCTCGGCCAGGATGCGCACCAGCCGCAGCTGGGCCGCGTCGACGTCCTGGAATTCGTCGACGCACAGATGCGAGAAGCGGGCCTGCCAGCGCCCGCGCAGCGCCGCATCCCCCTCGAGGAGCTCGACCGCCCGTACCACCAGGCCGTCGAAGTCGAGCGCGCCGCGTGCCTCCATCAGCGTCGCGAAGGCGGCCAGCGCGGCGCGGGCATCATCCGGGGGCGGCCGGCCCTCGATCTTCCAGGCGGAGAGATGTGTATCCAGCGCGGCGGCCTCCGGGATCGGCGCCTCCTGCGGCGAGCGGCCGGTGAGGACTCGTCGTCGGGCGGCGCGCAGCAGCGGCAGGCGGTCGGCGAGCAGGTGCACCGGATGGCCGGCATCGAGCAGCACCTGGCGTGCCAGCGCGTGCAGGGTTCGCACCTCGATCCCGGTTGCGCCGGGGACCAGTGATCCCAGCCGCGATGCGATCCGAGCGCTGAGCTCGGCGGCCGCATCGCGGTTGAAGGTGACGACGCAGATCCGGTCCGCGGCCACGCCGCGGGCGAGCAGGACCCCGAGCCGCGCGATCAGGGTCGTCGTCTTGCCGCTGCCCGCCGGGGCGATGATCTGCGCCGGCCCATCGGGCAGGAGGGC
>CAZHZI010000126.1:0-5819 GCA_964536955.1 uncultured Conexibacteraceae bacterium | reverse complement strand
CCAGGAGAGCTTCGGCGTGACGGAGAGCGGCAAGGTGCTCGGCATCGTCAACGGCACGACGAACTTCATCCTCAGCGAGATGGCCGCAACCGGCGCCGCCTACGAGGATGTGCTGAGACGCGCCCAGGAGCTGGGCTACGCGGAGGCCGACCCGACCGACGATGTCAACGGCGCCGACGCCGCAGCCAAGATGGCGATCCTCGCGCGGCTTGCCTTCCACGCGCCGGTGACCCTCTCGGAGGTTGCCTACGAGGGGATCGAGACGATCCAGCCCGACGACCTGGCCTACGCAAAGGAGCTGGGGCTCTCGCTGAAGCTGCTGGGCGTTGCCGAACGGCGCGACGGCGGCCTCAGCGTCCGCGTCTTCCCATGCTTCTTGTATCCGGGCCACCCGCTTTCTCCGGTCGAGGGCCCGTTCAACGCGGTGATGGTCGAAGCGCCGGCGATAACCGAGGTGACGATGTCGGGGCCGGGGGCCGGGGGGGTGCAGACCGCATCGGCGGTGCTCGGCGATGTCGTCTCGATCCTCGCCGGCGAAGCCCCGATCCACGAAGCCCGGGAGGATCTGCCGATCGTCGCCGACGTCACCTCCTCCTTCTACCTGCATCTGGAGGTGGCGGACCGCCCCGGCGTGCTGGCGCAGATCGCGCAGGTGTTGGGGGACAACGAGATATCCGTGAAGAGCGTGGTCCAGCGCGGCATCGGGGACGACGCCCGGCTGGTCATGGTCCTCCACGAGTGCCTGGAGTCGCGGTTCAAGGCGGCCGTCGATGCGATCGCCGAGCTCGACTTCCTCAGGTCTTCGCCGCGCGCGATCAGGGTGATCGAAGAAGAGTTCGTCTAATGCCGCTTGGATTGATCGAGAGGTATCGGGATCGACTTCCGCTCGAGCCGGGCGATCCTGTCGTGACCCTCAACGAGGGATCGACCCCGCTGATCGAAGCCCCCAGGCTGTCGGAGCGGATCGGGGCGCGCGCCTATCTGAAGTTCGAGGGCGCGAACCCGACCGGGTCTTTCAAGGACCGGGGAATGACCGTCGCGGTGTCCCGGGCAAAGGGGCGCGGGGCGGAGGCGGTCATCTGCGCCTCTACCGGGAACACGGCCGCCAGTGCCGCCGCGTACGCGGCTCGGGCCGGGCTGCGGGGCGCGGTGATCGTGCCCGAGGGGAAGATCGCGATTGGGAAGCTGGCCCAAGCGCTGATGCACGGAGCGCGCGTTGTCGCCTTGCGGGGGAACTTCGACGATGCGTTGCGGATCGTTCGGGAGCTTGCCGACAAGCATCCGATCGAGCTGGTCAATTCGGTCAATCCCTTCCGGATCGAAGGGCAGAAGACGGCCGCGTTCGAGGTTGTCGAGGAGCTGGGTGGGGCGCCGGGGGCCCTGGCGACACCGGTCGGGAATGCGGGGAACGTGACCGCCTACTGGCAGGGGTTCCAGGAGGTTGACGCGGCTCCGGTGCTTTACGGGTTCCAGGCCGAGGGGGCGGCGCCGCTGGTGCACGGGGCACCGGTCGCCAACCCCGAGACGGTCGCTTCCGCGATCCGGATCGGAAACCCAGCTCGCTGGGAGGAGGCGATGAACGCCTTCACCTCCTCGCGGGGACGCGTGGCCGCGGTCTCGGATGCGCAGATCCTCGACGCCTACCGCTGGTTGGCCGCCAGCGAGGGTGTGTTCTGCGAGCCGGCGTCGGCCGCGTCGGTGGCCGGGCTGCTTGCGCACGGGATGCCCGTGGCCGAGGGCGCCCCGCCGCCTGAGTCGGTCGTCTGCGTTCTCACCGGTCACGGCCTCAAGGACCCCGACACCGCGCTCGGCAAGGCCCCCGCGGTGATCAACTGCGAAAACGACCTCAGCTCCGTCGAGCGGGCCGTTTTCAACTGACGACCCACGGCCGCGTCTAAGCTGGCGCCGGTGACCGCTCGGCACCGACTCATCCGCGTTCCCGCCTCCTCGGCCAACCTCGGCCCGGGTTATGACGTGATGGCGGCTGCGGTTTCCCTGTGCCTCGAGCTGGAAGTGGAGGAAGCGGGGGAGTTCTCGCTGGATCCCGGCGGGCTCGACGTCTCGTCGGACCGCGACAACCTGGTGGTGCGCGCGTTCGAGAGCCTGCATCCGGCCGACGGGATCGCCTTCCGCCTGAGCAGCGAGATCCCGCTCGCCCGCGGGCTCGGCTCCAGCGCCGCGGCGATCGTCGCCGGCCTCTTCGCCGCCGACCACCTTTTCGAGCTGGCGCTGTCCAGGGAGGAGATGCTGTCCCGGGCGGCCGAGCTGGAGGGTCATCCCGACAACGTCGCGGCGGCGATCTACGGCGGCTTCGTGATCTGCGGCCGGGGGGAAGAGGGCGAGTGGGGCGCCGCTCGCTTCGACCCGCCTGGAGGCTTGGAGGGCATCGCGGTGATACCGGGCGAGGAGGTGTCGACCGAGCGCGCTCGCGAGGCGATCCCCGTCGAGATCCCCCTTGCCGACGCCGTCGCCAACGTCTCTGCCGCCTCGCTGCTGGTGCTCGGCCTGCAGACCGGGGACCTCGACCTCGTCGCTCGCGGCCTGGAAGACCACATCCATCAGGCTCGCCGTCGCGACCTCTACCCGCGCTCGATGGAGTTGGTCGACTCCGCTCGCGAGATCGGCGCCCTTGGCGCCACGATCTCCGGCGCTGGACCGACTCTCCTCGTCTGGACCACCTGGCAGGACGCCGGCAAGGTGGCCACCGAGCTGGAAGGTCGCTGCGCAGGCTGGGCCGATGTCCGCCGCCTCCCCTTCACCCCTCACGGCGCCGACGTTCCCGAGCTGTAGCCCTGGACGGCGTTCCATCCGCGGCCCTATAATGCGCCGACCCGTCAACCCGTCGCGTGCCCCCTCGAAGAAGGCATGGAAACCGGGAGGTTGGATGTCCAAGCACCAGTCACGTCCCGGCGCGAGAACGCAGCGCTACTCGCCCGAGCTTCCTTATCGCCCGCTGGTCTCGCCGCCGAGCGTCGAAGACAAGGATGCCTGCGCGATCTATGCCTCGGTCCGCAAGGACGCGACGCCCAGCCACGCTCCGATCGAGCTGGCGATCCCGGCCCTGCAGAAGATGCTCCACCGCGCCGGCAACGTCGACGGCGAGGGCGACGGTTGCGGAGTGCTGCTGGACGTGCCGCGCAAGATCTGGGCCGAAGAGGTCAGGGCCGGCGGCCATGACCCTTCGCTGGCGCTCGGCGACGCTTTCGCCGTCGCCCACGTCTTCGTCGACCGCTCCCGAGATCTGCGGAAGGTCCAGCACGATGCCCGCGAGCTGCTCGGCCAGGGGGGATTCCGCATCCTCGCCGAGCGGATCGGCGTCGTCGACTCGACTGCGCTGGGCCCGACGGCGCGTGAGGAAGAGCCACATTTCTGGCAGCTGGCCGGCCTGGTCGCCGACCCCGCGAATCGCGACCGCGTCCTTTTCGACCTGATGATCGAGCTGGAGCAGCGGCTCGACGTCCACATCCCGTCCTTCTCGGCGACGACGTGCGTCTACAAGGTGATGGGGGCGCCGAAGGTGTTGCCCGACTACTACCCGGACCTACGCGACCAGCGCTTCGAGACGGTCGGCTGCTTTGGCCACAATCGCTACTCGACCAACACCTGGCCCTCCTTCAAACGGGTCCAGCCCTTCTCGGTGCTGGGCCACAACGGCGAGATCAACACGATCGAGCAGCTGCGCCAGGAGGCGCGCATGCTCGGCGTGCCGATCCAGCCCGGTTCCTCCGACTCCCAGGATCTCAACCGCACGATCGACACGCTGGTCAGTCGCGAGGGTCTCAGCCTCGCCGAGGCGATGGAGATGGTGGTGCCGCCGATCGTCGAAGAGATCCGCTCGCTGCCGGAAGACCTGCACCCCTTCTACATGTACCTGCACCAGGCGATGGGGCCGTTCGCCCAGGGCCCCGTGGCGCTGATCGCCCGGCATGCCGGCGAGTGCGTCTTCTCTGCCGACGCCCTGGGTTTGCGCCCGCTCTGGCAGGTGGAGACGGGCGAGGACTTCGTCTTCAGCTCCGAGCCCGGTGTGGTCTCGGTCGGCGAGATGATCTACGAGCCGAAGCCACTCGCCCCCGGCGAGAAGGCGCTGGTCCTGATCGACCGCGAGCGAAAGCGCTCCACTCTGCGCCCCCACGACGAGATGCTGCGGATCGTCCGCGATCGCTGGATGGCGCGTACCGGCGCCGAGACGGCCGGCCCCCACGACCGCGCCCTGCAGACCGGCGGCCCGCTGGACGGCGAGGACGTCCCCGGCTACTCAGACGCCGGCCCCGAGGAGCCGGTCAAGGTCGCCGACCGCATCCTTGCCGGCTTTGGCTGGCAGCGCGACGACGTCAAACTGGTCCAGCAGATGGCCTCAAATGGGGCCGAGCCGATCGGCTCGCTCGGCTACGACGGGCCGCTGGCCGCTCTCTCTCCCGAACGTCAGAACCTGGCCGACTACTTCAAGGAGACGGTCGCGGTCGTCACCAATCCGGCGATCGACCGCGAGCGGGAGATCGAGCACTTCTCGACCCGCACGGTGTTTGGACGCCGCCCCTCGATCCACACCCCGAGCGAGGACACCGGGGCAGTGGAGACGTCCTTCCCGGTGATCCTCGGCGGCCACCACGAGATGGCGCCGCTCTCCGACAAGACCTACCGTCGCATCGCCCGCGAGCATCGCACCTACCTGCTGGAGGATCTCTGGGAGGAGTTTCGCGGCCGCGCCGCGGCCGTGGACATCTCCCTGCTGGAGTCCGAGACCACCCAGGGCGCGATCGAGAGGATCAAGCAGGAGGCGGTGAAGAAGGTGCGCGACGGCGCCGAGCTGCTCGTCCTGACCGACCGCACCGTCTACGACGCCGGTCGCCGCTACCTCGATCCGCACCTTGCCGCCTCGGCGGTCGACCAGGCGCTGAAGGGGTTCCGGGTCGAGCTCGGCGAGGAGAACCTGCGCCGCCGCTGTGGGATCGTGCTGCGCTCCGCCGCGATCCGCAACGTTCATGACGTGATGCTTGCGCTTGGTCTCGGCGCCAACGGTGTCTGCCCCTACACGATGGTCGAGGTCGTTTGCGTCGACGACTACGAGACCGACGTCTCCAACCTTTGCGACGCGCTGACGAAGGGGATCGAGAAAGTGATCTCGACGCTCGGCATCCACGAGGTGCGCGGCTACGCACGCCAGTTCTCCTCAATCGGAGTCAAGCCGGAGTTGGCGGAGATCTTCCAAACGGAGGCGTTCGCCGCCTCCGAGAGCGGCGGGGTCGGTTTTTCCGATCTCGACGAGGACACCAATGAGCGGGCGCGGTCGCTGACCGGCGAGGAGGACGCGAAACCGGCGAAGACCTTCCGCTTCTACCCCAAGGTCTACAAGGCGGCGATCGCCACCGCGAACGGCTCGGGCTCCTATGTCGAGTACTCCGAGAAGGTTCGGGAGCTGGAAGCGCAGAGCCCGATCTCGATGCGCCACGTGATGGCCTTGCGGGGTGACCGCGACCCGATCGACCCCGCGAGCGTCGATGCCGGCGTCGGCCACCACGACTACCCGGTGGTGATCTCTTCGATGAGCTTCGGCTCCCAATCCGAGCCCGCCTTCCGTGCCTATGCCGAGGCGGCGAAGGCGGTCAACATCCTCTGTGTCAACGGCGAAGGCGGCGAGATCCGCGACATGTACGGCCACTACCGCAAATGGCGTGGCCAACAGGTCGCGTCGGGTCGCTTCGGCGTCTCGGCGGAGATGCTCAACTCCTCCTACGTCGCAGAGATCAAGATCGGCCAGGGCGCCAAGCCCGGCGAGGGCGGCCAACTGCCCGGCAAGAAGGTCTCCGAAAAGGTCGCCG
>CAZHZI010000125.1:0-6048 GCA_964536955.1 uncultured Conexibacteraceae bacterium | reverse complement strand
CACGGCCGCCCTCTTCGCTCGCCGCGACGTGATCATCGTCGCCTCGGTCTCCTGCATCTACGGGATCGGCTCGCCGCAGGTCTACAACGAGAAGATGCAGCTGTTCCAGGTGGGCGCCGAGATCGACCGCGACGTGGTGCTGCGCAAGCTGGTCAAGATGCAGTACCAGCGCAACGACTCGGTCCTGGCGCGCGGCGCCTTCCGTGCGCGCGGCGAGGTGCTGGAGATCATGCCCTCCTACGCCGAGTCCGCCTACCGGATCTCCCTCTTCGGCGACGAGATCGAGGGCATCCAGCACTTCGACCCGCTGACCGGCGAGGTGCTGGACACGATCGACCACGTCTCGGTCTGGCCCGCCTCTCACTACGTGACCAAAGACGAGACGCTGGAGCGGGCGGTCGAGGAGATCCGCGCCGAGCTGAACGCCCGCACCGCCGAGCTGGAGGCCGAGGGCAAGCAGCTGGAGGCGCACCGCCTGCGCCAGCGCACCGCCTATGACATCGAGATGCTGAAGGAGATCGGCTTCACGTCGGGGATCGAGAACTACTCGCGGATCCTCGACGGCCGTCCGGAGGGCAGTCCCCCGCACACCCTGATCGACTACTTCCCGGACGACTTCGTCGTCTTCGTCGACGAGTCCCATCAGACGATTCCCCAGATCGGCGGCATGTACGAGGGGGACCGCTCCCGCAAGCAGACGCTGATCGACTACGGCTTCAGACTGCCCTCGGCGATCGACAACCGGCCGCTCAAGTTCGACGAGTTCCTCGGGCGGGTCGACCAGCTGGTGATGGTCTCAGCGACCCCCGGTCTGTTCGAGCGGGCCGAGGCGACCCGGACCGTCGAGCAGATCGTCCGCCCGACCGGGATCATCGATCCCGCGATCGAGGTCCGGGCGACGAAGAACCAGATCGACGACCTGATGAACGAGATCAAAGCGCGGGCGGAGGCGGGCGACCGCGTCCTGGTGACGACGCTGACCAAGAAGATGGCCGAGGACCTGACCGGCTACCTGCTCGAGTACGGGGTGAAGGTCCGGTACCTGCACTCCGAGGTCGACACGTTGGAGCGGATCCAGATCATCCGCGACCTGCGGTTGGGCGAGTACGACGTGCTTGTGGGAGTCAATCTGCTGCGCGAGGGGTTGGACCTGCCCGAGGTCTCGCTGGTCGCGATCCTCGACGCCGACAAGGAGGGCTTCCTGCGCGGCGAGACCAGCCTCGTGCAGACGATCGGCCGCGCCGCCCGCAACGTCGATGGGCGGGTCCTGATGTACGCCGACCGCGAGACCGACTCGATGCGCGCCGCGATACGGGAGACGGACCGGCGCCGCGCGATCCAGCTGGCCTACAACGCCGAACACGGGATCACCCCGGAGACCGTCCGCAAGGGCATCTCCGAGATGGCCGAGTTCCTGGCGATGGAGGACAGGGCGCCCCGCAGGCGTCGCCGCAAGCGCACAGAGGACTTCGCCGACCCGGCGGAGCTCGAGCGCACGATCGTCGCCCTCGAGGAGGAGATGCTCGCCGCCGCCGACGACCTCCGCTTCGAGGAGGCCGGGCGAATCCGCGACGAGCTGAAAGAGCTCCGCCGGGATCTCGACGGGATGCGCGCCGGCGCCTAGGCCAGCAGCTTTGCCGCCTTGGCGCTGTCGGAGTGGAACTCGCCGCGCACGACCTTGCCGTCCTCGAACCTCATCAGGTGCGCGAACGGCGCTTCGAAGCTGCCCCGGTCGTTGGCGGCCCGCTGCGTGCCGCGGATCGTCACCCAGTCGCCCCCGTCGATGAACTCCTCCGGCGCGACGCTGAAGGACGACCAGTAGCTGGGGATCTGCGCGAAGTTGGCGAGGATCTCATCCCGGCCGCGGGTTTCTCCTCCGAGGGGCAACTCATCCGACGTCACCCAGACTGCGTTCTCGGCAAACGACTCCTGCAGGGCTCCCAGGTCGCCCCGGCCGAAGGCCTCATAGGCGGACCGGGCAGTGTCGACGTTCGACATCTTTCCTCCTTGGGTCTGATTGACCCTGCCCACAACCAAGCTAGCGCCGTTGGGTCCAGCGCACAAGCCCGCGTGTCGACTGGCGTCCTAGCCTGACCGCATCTCTCCGCCGAGGCCCCGCCGGCCACGGTCCTCCAGCTCATGCCGCCGCTGCGCCATGAGCATCCCGAGCCGTTCCATGACGCCCTGCGGATCGCGGGCGATGCGGCGAGCCGTGAGACGAATCATCTCGATTCCGGCCAGCTTCAGCTCCTCCTGCCGCAGGCGATCGCGCTCGAAGGCTGCCCGGGTGCGGTGATACTCGTAGCCGTCGAGCTCGACTGCGAAGCGCTCGGGCGCCCAGTACATGTCGAGCTCGCGCCCGGCGACGAAGACGTTCGCGGATGGCATCGGAAGTCCGGCCTCGCGGACCAGGCGAAGAAAGCGGTCCTCCAGGGCCGAGCGCGTGAAGGCAGGCTCGCGGTAGAGGTTGAGCGCCTGCCGCAGGCGGCCGGCGCCGGGATGCCCCGTGGTCCGCGCGAGTAGCGAGTCGGCTGCGCGGAGGTCGAACAGGCCGAGTTGCTCGGAGCGCTCGATCGCGCGTTCGAGGCGCTCTCCGGGGACGGTGGCGGCGAGGTCGAGGAGCGTTCGGGGCAGGGCGGTGGCTGGGATGGCGTCACGGACGGTGCGGTCTTCGTCAGTCAGCGCGGGTGCCCAGTGGAGATGCAGCCCGCCGCGACGATGGCCACGCCGCGGCACCGAGATCTCGATGGGCGTGGACAGCCGGGGGAGCAACCCCCACGCCCAGGCGGCCGAGCGATGGCTGAGCGCCGCGCCGCGTCCGCAAGTCAGCACTGCCGCGAGGCAGAGGCCCTGACTGCAGAGGCGTGCGTGCCCGACCGCGTATACGCCGCGGTGGATGGCGTGGAGCCGCCCAGCGCCGGTCGCGCGCGAAATCGCGCTCCTCGAATAGCCAAGTCGCTGAAGCTGCTGGCTGGAAACGACGCCATATTGCCGGGCCGCGAGCGCGGCGAGCCGTTTGTGCGTTCGCACTTTGTCCCGCATAGCGAGACAAAGTGCGAACGCGCTTGGATTCTCCCCCGGGGGAACAACCGTTCGCCTGCGTAGAATCGCCTGGGATGGCTGCATCTGAGCGAATCGTCATCACGGGCGCCCGTGAGCACAACCTCAAGGGGGTCGACGTCGAGCTGCCGCGCGACGCTCTGATCGTTATCACGGGCCTCTCCGGCTCGGGTAAGTCGAGCCTCGCCTTCGACACGATCTACGCCGAGGGGCAGCGCCGCTACGTGGAGTCGCTCTCCGCCTACGCGCGCCAGTTCCTCGGCCTTATGGAGAAGCCGGACGTCGACTCGATCGAGGGTCTTTCTCCGGCGATCTCAATCGACCAGAAGACGACCTCGCGCAATCCGCGTTCGACGGTCGGCACCGTGACAGAGGTCTACGACTACCTGCGCCTGCTCTGGGCGCGGATCGGCGTCCCGCATTGTCCCGAGTGCGGGGCGGAGATCACGGGTCAGACGCAGGAGCAGATCGTTGACCGCCTGATGACCCAGAAAGAGGGCGTCAAGTTCATGGTGATGGCGCCGGTGGTGCGGGGGCGAAAAGGCGAGTACGGGAAGCTGCTCGAGCAACTGCGCCTGGAGGGCTATTCGCGGGCCAAGGTCAACGGCGAGCTGCGCCGGCTCGACGAGGAGATCGTCCTCGACAAGAAGTTCAAACACGACATCTCGGTGGTCGTCGACCGGCTGGTGATGAAGTCCGATCTGCGGCGGCGTCTCTCGGAGTCGGTCGAGGCGGCGGCCGGCCTGGCCGGCGGTCTGGTGGAAGTGGAGCTCGTCGACGGGAAGCCGGCCGAGACGATGTTCTTCAGCGAGCAGTTCGCCTGTCTTAACTGCGGCACCTCGATCCCCGAGCTGGAGCCGAGGATCTTCTCTTTCAACTCCCCCCACGGAGCCTGCGAGCGCTGTCATGGCCTTGGCTTCCAGCGAGTGATCGACCCCGAGCTGGTCGTGCCCGACCCGACACTCTCGCTGGCCGAAGGGGCGCTGCAGCCGTGGAACCGCGGCATCACCGCCTACTGGAGGCGGCTGATCGCTGCGGTCGCCGAGGAGTACGACGTCGACGTCGACAAGCCGTGGTCGAAGCTGAAGAAGCCCGAGCGCGAAATCTTCCTCTACGGCACAGGCGCCGACCGCCATCAGGTCACCTACACCAACCGCTTCGGCCGCCGCCGCTCCTACAAGGTGCGCTTCGAGGGGATCGTCAACAACCTGCAGCGTCGCTACGAGGAGACCGACTCCGAGACCAACCGCGAGCGGATCGAGGGCTACATGGCCGAGCAGCCCTGCCCGGAGTGCAAGGGCGCGCGGCTGCGGCCGGAGAGCCTCGCGGTGAAGGTCGGCGGGATCAGCATCGCCGAATACAGCGAGATGTCCGCCCAAGCGGCACGGGAGTGGATCGGGACGCTGGAGATGACCGAGACCGAGCGCGCAATCGCGCGACTGATCGTCCGCGAGGTCTCCGAGCGGCTCACCTTCCTCGAGAACGTCGGCATCGGCTACCTCTCGCTCTCGCGTTCGGCGCGCTCGCTCTCGGGAGGCGAGGCGCAGCGAATCCGGCTCGCGACGCAGATCGGCTCCAGCCTTGTCGGCGTTATGTACGTGCTCGACGAGCCCTCGATCGGCCTGCACCAGCGCGACAACGAGAAGCTGATAGCGACGCTCGACCGGCTGCGCGATCTCGGCAACACGGTGATCGTGGTCGAGCACGACGAGGGAACGATGCTCGCCGCCGACCACATCGTCGATCTCGGACCGGGGGCGGGCGAGCATGGCGGCCATGTGATCGCCGAGGGCCCTCCGGGCAAGATCGCCAAGGACCCGGCCTCCCTGACCGGCCAGTACCTGTCGGGAAAGCGCAGGATCGAGGTGCCGGCACAGCGGCGCAAGCCGCGCGGGGAGTTGCTCGTGCGCGGCGCTCGACAGCACAACCTCAAGGACGTCGACGCGGCATTCCCCCTCGGCGTCTTCTGCTGCGTCACCGGCGTCTCGGGCTCCGGCAAGTCGACCCTGGTCAACGAAACCCTGCACCACGCCGTCGCCAACCGACTTCACCAGGCAAAGCTGCGTCCCGGCGCCCACGACGGGATAGACGGCCTCAACCAGATCGACAAGATCATCAACATCAACCAGTCGCCGATCGGCCGCACGCCGCGCTCAAACCCGGCCACCTACACCGGCGTCTTCGACCATATCCGCCAGCTCTTCGCCCAGACCCAGGAGGCGCGGGCGCGCGGCTACAAGCCGGGGCGGTTCAGCTTCAACGTCAAAGGCGGGCGCTGCGAGGTCTGTCGGGGCGACGGCCAGATCAAGATCGAGATGCACTTCCTGCCCGACGTCTACGTGCCCTGCGAGCAGTGCCACGGCAAGCGCTACAACCGCGAGACGCTCGAGGTCCGCTTCAAGGGCAAGAGCATCGCTGACGTGCTGGAGATGTCGGTCGAGGACGCCGTCGAGTTCTTCGAGAACGTGCCGAAGATCGCCCGCCGGCTGCGCACTCTGCATGACGTGGGGCTCGACTACATCCGCCTCGGGCAGGCGGCGACGACGCTGTCGGGCGGGGAGGCGCAGCGGGTGAAGCTGGCGACCGAGCTCTCCAAAGTCGCGACCGGCGACACCCTCTACATCCTCGATGAGCCGACCACCGGCCTGCACTTCGCCGACGTTCAGCGTCTGCTGGACGTCCTCGGCCGACTGGTCGACGCCGGAAACACCGTCGTCGTGATCGAGCACAACCTCGACGTGATCAAGACGGCCGACCGGCTGATCGACCTCGGCCCGGAAGGGGGGGAGGAGGGGGGTCGGATCGTCGCCACCGGCACCCCCGAGGATGTCGCCGCGGTCGACTTCTCCTACACGGGCGGCTTTCTCGTCGACCTGGTCGAGCCGACGGCCAAGCCCAGGCGCGCCCCCCGCAAGCCCCGCCAACCGGTGGCGGCCTAGCTGACGTGCCTCACCACGTTCCGAACGCCATGAAGTAGGTCCGGGCCCG
>CAZHZI010000124.1:0-6055 GCA_964536955.1 uncultured Conexibacteraceae bacterium | reverse complement strand
GAACGCCTTGCAGAACTCCATGATGTTGACGCCGTGCTGGCCCAGGGCGGGACCCACCGGCGGCGCCGGGTTGGCGGCGCCTGCCGGGATCTGCAGCTTGATCAGGGTGAGGATCTTCTTGGCCATGAGCGGGTGGAGAGGATAGCTGTCGCGAGAGCCAAGTGATCCAAGGACGCAGGGAGCGTGGCGTGCTTCGCACGCGAGCGACCGAGGACGCCGGAGCACGCCGGCTATCGCGACAGCTAGATCTTCTTTACTTGGTCGTATCCGACTTCGACCGGTGTCTCCCGGCCGAAGATCGAGACCAGCACCTTGAGCTTGGCGGCGTCCTCGTTGATCTCGGCGATCTCGCCGGAGAAGTCGGAGAGCGGCCCGGAGATGACCTTGACCGACTCGCCGATCGAAAACTGCGCCTGGGTGCGGGGCCGCTCCGCCGTCTCGCGGTGCAGCAGACGGTCGACCTCGGGTTTGGAGAGCGGCACCGGCTTGTTGCGCGAACCGACGAAGCCGGTCACGCCAGGGGTGTTCTTGACCAGGCTCCAGGCGTCGTCGGTCATGTCCATGTTGACGAGGACATAGCCCGGCATCGTCCGTTTCTCGGTCTGGACTTTCTGGCCGTCCTTTATCTCGGAGACCTGCTCGGTCGGGACGACCACCTGCCGCACGTTGCGGTCCTGGCTCATCGTCTGGACCCGGTGCTCGAGGTTGTGCTTGACCTTGTTCTCGTGCCCGGAATAGGTGTTGATCACGTACCAGCGATACATCGTTCAGAAGCCTTTGTTCGGGGAGCCCGGGACTACAGGATCCGCTTGACCAGGAAGTTGATGACGGCGTCCAGCGCGCCGAGGTAGGCGGCGGCCACGACAACGAAGATGATTGTCACCGCGGTCGCCTGGACAAGAGTGTCGCGGTCGGGCCACTGGACTTTCTTCAGTTCGGCCCAACAGGACATCAGGAAGCCGATGACACCGCCGCGCTGCCGCTCCGCCTGCGCCTGCTTTTGCTTGCGGGCGAGTTGTTCGCTCTCCTTGCGCTTCTGATCCTCGCGCTTGCGCTTCTCGGCCTCCTTGCGGTCCTTCTCCACGGCACGGCGCTCGGCCCGGGTGGGCTGGGGGGCGTCGGGGGTCTCCAACTGCGCCTCCGAGGCGCCGGCGGCCATCCCGGCCTCCACCGCCTCCACCTCTGCGACCTCGCCGGAGCGCGGCACCTGGGTGTCGTGCTGGGCGCGGGACTCGTCGCTTGCCGCGGCGTCGGAGCGCTGCTGTTGCTGCAGCGCCTCGCGGGCCCGCCGCTCGGCCTTGCGCTGTGCGCGGGTCTTGGCCATCGGTGGCTACCGCGTTTCCTTGTGGGGGGTGTGGCGCCCACACCAGCGGCAGAACTTGCGCAGCGCGACACGGTCCGGCGAGTTTCGCCGGGACTTGTTGGTCTGATAGTTGCGCCGCTTGCAGTCCTCGCAAGCCAGCGTCACCGCGATACGGACATCTCCGCGAGCCATTTCTCCTCGGGTACGGGTGGCCGTTACAGAAGAAAACCCCGGGCCGAAGCGCGAGGCTGAGGCGAAGAATAGCGGTCTGGGCTGGGGCCGCGCTGCGCGGCGGGCGGCCCCAAATCAGGGCTTCGCGCTCAGAGGCCCAGGGTCTTGGCGATGATGTTGCGCTGGATCTCCGAGGTGCCACCGTAGATGGTGGAGACCAGGGCGGCGCGGACGAGCCGCTCCATGTCGTACTCGGAGGAGTAGCCGTAGCCCCCCATCAGCTGCATGCCCTCGAGCGCGACCCGCTTGGTGATTTCGGTGACGTGGAGCTTCACCATCGAGGCCTCGCGCGGGAGCATGCGGCCCGGGTCCTCGTCGGTGAGGGTGGCGACCCAGCGGGTCATCAGACGAGCCGCCTCGAGGTCGGTCGCCATGTCGGCAAGGCGGTGCTGGAGCGCCTGGAAGGAGCCGATCGGGCGGCCGAACTGGCGGCGCTCCTTCACATAGGCGAGCGCGTCGTCGAAGGCGCGCTGGGCGATGCCGAGCATCGTGGCGGCGAGGATCAGACGCTCGACGTTGAGGCCTGCCATCAGCTGGGTCCACGCCTGATCGACCTCGCCGAGCACCGCATCGGCGGGGACGGCGCAGTCGGTGAAGTAGAGGTAGTTGGTCTCCGTCCCTCCCAGGGTGTCGATCGGCTTCACCTCCATGCCCTCGGCGTCGCGCTCCACCCAGATCATCGAGAGGCCCTCGTGCTTGGACTCCGTCTTGGTGGTGCGGCAGACGACCAGCACATGGTCGGAGATGTGGGCGTTGGAGCAGAAGACCTTCTGGCCGTTGATCACGAAGCCCCCGTCGACCGCCTCGGCGGAAGTGCTGAGCGAGCCCACGTCGGAGCCGGCCTCCGGCTCGGTCATCGCGATCGCCTCGACGGCACCGCCGGCGATCCCTCCGAGGATCTCCCGCTTCTGCTCCTCGGTGCCGAAGCGGCCGGTCGCGCCGGCGACGATCAGCGTCGTCGCGTAGCCGCCGATCGGGGCCAGCCCGCGCGAGGTCTCCTCCATGAAGAGGCAGGCGTCGAGCATCGAGCCGCCGGAGCCGCCGTACTCCTCGGGGATCGTGACGCCCAGCCAGCCAAGGTCGGCCATCTTGCGATACAGCTCGAAGTTGTGGTGCTCCTTGTACCCCTCGGTGAGCTGCTCTCGGCGCTCCTGAGTGCCGCACTCACGCCTGCAGAAATCGCGGATCGCCGCGACAAAGTCGTCCTGCTCGTCGGTGAGGGAGAAGTCCACGGCGCGGGAGCCTACCCGCTGGGCGAACGGCCTGGCTGCTCAGCCAAGAAGCCCGGAACGAGACTCGAACTCGTGACCCCTTCCTTACCATGAGAGGGCAGGGTTGCCGGTCCTAAGCGGTCCCTGCCGATCGTCGCCTCAGCTCTACAACTTCGGCTCCGTCAGTAGTCGGTACTGAGCGGTCTTTGTCGGTCCCTGCGCTGCCCCGAGCGCTGCCCTCCGCGATGGTGCCCAGAGCGGCGAGCGTCGCGCCCATCCGGGCCTCAAGCCGACCGCGCCTCTTGGCAACGCGCTCGACGGTGCGGACCTCCTCAACGTAGACGCGGCGGGTGACCGTCGAATCCTTGTGCCCGAGCATCCAGCTCGTCTCCTCGACGCCGTCTCCGTTGGCGATTTCGTGGCTCGCCGCTGAGTGCCGGAACGAGTGGAAGCTCGGGAGGTCTCCCCTCTCGATCTTGACCGGCTTGCCCTCGGGAGCTGCGAGCCACGATGAAGCGGGCCAAGCTCGGCAGGGGCAAGCTCGCATTTGCCCGAGCGGGTGGCGAAGACGAAATCGTCGGCAGCCGGATCAGCGAAACGCTCGGGACCGTTCCGGCCACCGCGAAGATCAAGCGGCTGGCCCTTGCGGTCCACCTGATGGGTGAAGCTGACCGAGGCGGCGTCGAGGTCGGCTCACTTGGCGGAACCTCGACCTTGCCGCGGGTGCCGCTCAAGACTGAGGAGAGCACGGCGTCAACCTCGGACAGGATCGGGAAGGCGCTCTCTCAGCGCAATGTCAGCCGCCTTGTGTTCGGCCAGCATGGCGGCGAGCTGGCGGGGCAGCTCGATCGTGCGCTTGCGGTTCTGGCCGACCGCCGCTTGCAGCACCGCCGCTAGCTCGGCCTCACTGAACAGCCGCCGCTTTACCTTGTCGCTCGGCTTGGGGCGCTCGGCGCGATCGAGCAGGGCGAGGGTGTCCCGACCGCTCCAGTCGAGACGACGGGCTGCGTAGGAGTAGACGCCGCGAGCTGACTTCAATACCGACTCGATCGAGCCCTCGGCAAGCGGGATCGCTCGAAGGTCGCGAATGAACGCGGCCCAGTCATCGGCGCTGATCCGGTCCATGCGGCGGGTGCCGAAGCGCGGCGTAGGTGCGTCGTAGCCCGCGCGCCCCATCGCACGTTGCAGGATCGGGAGGATTGAGCGCAGCGGTCGCGAGCATCGACTGACGACGATCCTCAAGTTCGCGGACGGGCTCGGCGTGGAACCGGGCAAGTTGGTTGATGGGCTCGGTTACCTAAAACAGACGGGCTGCGGGAGGCGGACTCGGGGGGGACGGGGAAGGGCGGTCTAGCCGGTCTATAGGCCCGCTCCCCGGCGGTTTGCAGACACGTTCCGCAAGGTTCGTATGTAGCTCCTTCTCGCCCCGTTTCGGCGGCTCAAAGGCAATAACCCAAGTGGTCTCGCTGGCTCGCTGGGCCAGCCGCCCCGTCACGAGAAGTTTTAAGGCCGACTCGATATCTGCCTTGCGGACATGGCCGTGTCGCTCCTTCAAAGTCTTTGCCAGGTCGGCGGCATTGACCTCCAAGCGAACCGGCCCCTGGCCTGGTGGTTCGCCAATCTCGGTCGGGAACGTCTTGGCCCAGAGGTGCGTCGCCAGGTAGAGCCGGTCCACCCCGTCGTTGACGAACGCTCTCGCGGCCTTGATCTCCTTGAAGTGGTCGGGTCGCACGTTGATCCCTTCGGGGAACCACTGCGAGAGACCATCCGTCCGGCCCTCGTCACGCGGCATACCGTTTTTCGGGTGAGGCGGGCGCTGAAGCGTGTACCGACCGTCGTCGTATCCGAATTGGACGATGCATGGTCTTTGCTGCGGGCTGTACCAGTGTTCGTCGTTCTCGACGCGTTCATCGATGATCCGTTTCAAGGCCGCTGGCCCGAGCGTCTGAGGAACCAGGAGCAGCACGTCGAGATAGTCAACGTTCGTCAGGCTAGTTCCGTCAGAGAGCGCCGTGATCTCGTCGTACCCGCCGATTTGTTGGCATAAGCTGTCGACGGATTGCTCCGGCAGGGCGAACTGCGCGATCTCTCCGACGAGCCCACCGCCATCGTTGAAGAGGACTGAAAAGTCAGGGGTGAGCGCCGACTGGCCGTCCTGCGAAATCTTCGGGAAGCGCTCGAAATGGCGGACGGTCGGCGGAAGCGTCTGAGACTTCGTAAACAGCATCTCGAAGATCGAGACCACGTCGACCGTCCGGTCGTAGATCTTGTACGAACTCAGGAGCCCATCTAGACAGTCCTGATCCGCCACGGACTAAGAGCCCGCGAGTAATTCGTCCTTGGTCGGCACCGGAGCAGCGGCAATCTCGGCAACTTCGATGCCGCCAAAAGCCTGAGCCATCCGCTCCGTCAGGCGAGATAGAGCACCGATCGTCGCTCGGTATCCAGGATGGATCGCGATCTCGTCGCTTCGCGTAACGAAGGCGTCGAAGTTGGACCCGTCGAGGTAGTCCGTAATCGAGATATGCAGATAGGGGTTGCGGTGCAGGACAGCCACTCCCGTCGAGCGCTGGCCAAGCATCGCTTCGATCAAGTCCTCAGTCGCACCAACCTCGTCGAACGTTCCGTCCGGAACCTTGACCGCGATCGCCGTCTCGGCTGGACTAGGAGCCGTGCGCTCCCGGTCCGCGAGCAGATTTCGGCGCTGATCCGCCGCACTTACGAGCCGTGACAGGACCGAACTCGCGAAGATCTCGAAGTTGCCGTTGTAATAGGTCGCCCCCGCATCGCGTCGAAGATGCAGAGAGAGTCCGTTCTCGACATGGAGGGTGAGCGTCCTAAGCATCTTGCCCTGCGCTTCCTCCAAAGCCTGCTGGTAAGTCGGCCGAAGCTTCGTCCTCCCCTCCCGCCAGCCGCGTGAGAAAGAGGAGTCGTCCTCGCGGATTCGAGCGGTCAGTCGGCTTACCTCAACCCGACCATGCTCTGCCAATGCGGCGCAAATGCCCGTGATCTCGTCTTTATTGAGCAGAAATGGAACTAGCCGTGGGGCTGCACGCCGCACCCAGCGTTCGACCCGCTTCCATCGAGCGTCGGTTACCGGAGCCGTTCCGACCAAGAGGAAAACATTGTCTTTCTGACTCGGCCAGATGCTGACCTGAAACTGCCCCTCTCTGTCCTGAGCGCGAATCAGACCTACATCGCCAGCCTGTTTGGCCTCACGAATCGAGCCATCAGCGGAAGCCTCGACCAGCCGGTCTAGTGACCTGAGTCGTTAGTTCGCAGGCGCACTGGGTCTGACGGCGAATCCAAT
>CAZHZI010000123.1:0-6056 GCA_964536955.1 uncultured Conexibacteraceae bacterium | reverse complement strand
GTCAGCAGGAAGAGCCTCCACGACTACCACCGCGATCAGTCCGAAAAGGCGCTGGGCCCGATCAAGCAGATGCTCGACGGCTTCGGTATTCCCTACTCGGCGCACGCCGAAGTGGGAGAGAAGGCCAAGCTCATCACCGATACCGCGCGCCGCCTGCGCTGCGACCAGATCGTGATGAGCACGGCGCGCAAGAACTCGCTCACCCGGCTGGTCGAGAATTCGGTCACCAACAAGGTAGTCGAACTGACCTCGGTGCCGGTGGAGGTGATCGCGGGCGACTCGGTGTCCAAGCTCGAGCGCTATGGTATTCCGGCCGGGATTGGCACTGCGCTGGCGTTGCTGTTCTTCGCCGCGGTGGACTGACCCCTCGCCGCAGTTTGAGTGCCCGGCCTTGGGTGGCCTCAGAAGGCAGGCCCAGGGGCGGACAGGACGAAAACATCGGCTTCGATCTTGTAGAAGAACTGGTGGGTAGCCACCCGGCAGATGGCGGGGGGGGCGCTTCACTGCTACAGCTGAAGCGGATTTACAGGTAGTACTGCGCGAGCCACCAGGCGACGGCGGCAACAAACGCCGAGCACGGGATAGTGAAGATCCACGCCCACACGATGTTGCCGGCGATGGTGTGAGTGGTCGACACCGGCACGCCGAGCCCGGTCGCGAGAAACAGCGTGATCGCACCGCCGGTTTCGGCGCAAAAGCCGCTCACCGGCTTCAGCCTGGTGATCTTCTGGCCCATGGTCTTGACGATGCGCCAGCCGCCGAACAGCGTGCCCAGAGCGATCGTGCCGTAACAGGCGAACACCACCCACATCGGGAGCGGATCCTTTGCCCCCATGGCGCCGGCTGTGATCAGCAGCATCCAGATGATGCCCATGGTTTTCTGCGCGTCGTTGCCGCCGTGACCGAGGCTGTAGAGCGCGGCCGATACCAGCTGCAGCCGGCGGAACGAGCGGTCGATTTTGCGCGGCGTCTGATTGACGCAGATCCATGACACCACCACCATCAGCGCGGTACCCAATACGAAACCGAGCGCCGGAGACAGCACGATCGCAGCCGCGGCCTTGATAAAGCCGCTTGCGATCAGCGTGTCAACGCCGCCCTTGGCGACCGCAGCGCCCGCCAGCCCGCCGATCAGCGCATGCGACGAACTCGACGGGATGCCGTAATACCAGGTGACGATATTCCAGGTGATTGCGCCGACCAGCGCACCGAACACCACGTAATGATCGACGATCGCGCCCCTCCCTCAATAGCGTTAGCCGGAAGCGGTGATCCGTCTGTCGGCACCGATATGTTCCTGTACATACGGGTGCTTGGCTGATAGGGATTTAGTTTGCACCGGCAAGCGCCTACTTGCTGTAATCACGATTACTGGGGGGAGGCGCCGTGGATAAACAGCTCTTGGCGTGCCGCCGCGCTGATTGCGACCACCGCTGGATGGGTGAGGCGGCGCTCCACCGAAATGGCGTAGAACTGCTCTGTCACTGCTTCAGTGTGCCCGATGGCTGCCACGCCATATTGCTGGCGTATCTCTTCAGCGATCGCGGAGGGCGCGGCAAAGATACCGATACCAACTTGGCCGAACGCCTTCATTAACGCGCTGTCATCGAAGTCACCGACAATTCGCGGACGAATCGAAAGCTTTTCGAACCACTGTAGCAGGCGTGGCCGTAGTGCCGCATCCTCACCCGGCAGGAGCAGCGGTGCACCGTCCAGGCAATTCGGGAATGGGTCTTTGTATTTTCGCGCCAGTTTTGACGTGGCAAAGAACGTAAGACCACATTCCCCGAGCAGGTGACTGAATCCCTTGATGCTGACAGCGGCAGGTATGGGGCTGTCGGCAATCACAATATCCAGCCGTTGGACCGCCAGCTCCTGGAGAAGGCTGGCGAGCTTTCCTTCCCGGCACACGATGCGCGGCGGTTCCGGCAGGCGCAGCGCCGGTTCCAGCAGCCGGTAAGCCACGACCTTCTGTATGGCGTCGGCGATCCCCACCCTGAACTGCGCCGCCCCCCCTCCCGTAGGGTCGTGCAAAACGCCTTCCAGTTCCTCGCCCAAGGTGAATATCTCGTTAGCGTAGCTCAATACCATTCGCCCCGCGTCGGTAAGGTCAAAGCGGCGCCCGATGCGGGTAAACAGCTTGTAACCTAAATTGTTCTCGAACAGACTTATTTGTCCGCTGATCGTCTGCGGAGTCAGATGCAGGCGCTCGCCGGCGCGAGCGATTCCGCCAGCCTTGGCGACCACCCAGAAATAGTGCAGGTGCTTGTAGTTCAACGCCGTCATTGGTCAACCACTCTTCGGGTTCCTCGAAGAGATTCTATATTCTTTCGTTTAGTTCGAGAAGGTTAGTAGCCAACAACTCTTCGATTTTTTCGAACAGATTCGATATTAATTTCGAACAGATTCGAATTTATATTCGACTTGTCTAGGAACGCAGGCGGCCTTATTTTGGCGCCATGTTAGCCAGGAAAAGAATGTACATCACGCCGATCCACCGCCAATCGCGCGGATTCGTGCTGGCGGCCATCGACCGTTCCTCCTACGCAGTTCCACTTGAGGAGATCACACCATGCTTAAGATCTTGATTCCGGTCGACACTTCAAATGCATCTAGATATGCGATCGAACACGTGATTCACCGCGTGTGGACCGGTGAGGCCCTGGACATCCATCTGATCCATGTGCAACCGCGACTCAGCCGATACGTCGCGCGGTTCGTCGCGCGAAGTGCGCGGCAGGCCTTCTACGCGGAGCGTAGCGCGCAAGCGCTCGATGCGGCTGGCAAGCTGCTCGATCGCGCCGGACTACGATATTCGGCGGTGCATGTAAGCCTGGGAGACCCATCGCGGGAGATCGTGCGATACGCCGAATCGAATCGGTTCGACGGCATCCTGATGGCCTCCGCCAGGCTGGGATCCGTCTCCGAAATGATACTCGGGTCTGTTACCGCGAAAGTGCTGCGAACCTGCCGCATTCCCGTCGAAGTCGTGCCGGCATCGGCCCGCTCCAGGCTGCGCTCCTGGGCGGGCCCCACCGGCGTGGCGGCCGGCCTTCTCGGACTTATCTATGCGGCCTTCGAATAAGCACCGCGTCGGAGAATACAGATGAATTGGCACGCAACCGATATCGACTCGATCGTCAAACAACTGGAAACCGACCCCTTGCGGGGATTGACCCCTGCTGCGGCACAGGAACGTCTCGCCCGGCGTGGCCCGAATGAATTGGCAAAGGGACAGCGCGCCTCCCCGGCCCAGCTCTTCTTCGGCCAGTTCAAGAACACCCTGATCGTCATTCTGCTTGTCGCAACGGTTCTCTCCGCATTGCTGGGCGAGATCGTCGATGCCGTTATCATTTCGCTGATCGTGCTGTTCTGCGCGATCCTCGGATTCGTTCAGGAGTACCGGGCCGAGCGCGCACTCGATGCCTTGAAGCGCATGCTGGCCCCGACGATCGCCGTGTTGCGAGGGGGTACCGAGCAGCGCATTCCCTCCCGCGAGCTTGTGCCCGGTGACATCATGCTGCTGGAAGCCGGCGACCGCATACCGGCGGACGCACGTCTGATCGAAATCCATTCGCTGAAGTGCGACGAGGCTCCGCTGACCGGGGAGTCATTCTCGGTAGAGAAGGGCCTGAAGCTGCTAACCACCGACACCGCGGTGGCTGACCGGCACAACCTCGTGTTTACGGGAACTACGGTGACCTACGGTCGCGGCAAGGCGATCGTGACCGGAACGGCCATGAATACCGAATTTGGCAAAATCGCCGAGCAGGTTTCCACTGTAAGCACGGAAAAATCGCCGCTCGAAAAGCGAACCGCGGAAATCGGTCGTTGGCTGGGGCTGATCGCACTCGGCGTTTGCGGCGTCGCGATCGTGGTCAGTATCGCGAGAGCCTGGATGGGCGATCAACTCAACGTTGGATTGTTATTGACCATGACCATGTTTGCCATCGCTCTCGCGGTGGCTGCGGTTCCGGAAGCACTGGCGGCGATCGTAACCGGCGCGCTTGCTGTCGGGATGCACGAGATGGCGAAACGCAATGCGCTGGTGCGGCGTATGCCCGCCGTGGAAACACTGGGATGCACGACAGTAATCTGTTCCGACAAAACCGGCACGCTGACTAAAGGCGAGATGACAGCGCGCCGCGTGTTCGTGGGTGGCCGCACCAGCGAGGTCAGCGGGGCCGGCTACGCTCCCACAGGCAGCTTCAATCCGCCGCTTCCACCGGACGACAACGCGGTGCGGCTGATGTTGACGGGAGGAGTGTTGTGCAGCGATGCCGGATTAAGCAATGATGACGGGCGCTGGTTCGTCAAGGGCGATCCCACGGAAGGTGCGCTTGTCGTATTGGCGGCAAAAGCGGGCTTGCAACAGCACGAGACCCGGCAGGCTGCGCCCAGGATAGAGGAATTGCCGTTCAGCTCGGAGCGCAAGCGGATGACTACGGTGCACCGCATGCCTGACGGCCGTCACCTTGCTTTTGTCAAAGGCGCTCCCGAGGTTCTGCTGGAGCGATGCATGTCGGCGCAGCACCACGACCAGCAGTCGCCGCTTACCGATGCAATGCGGGCGCAAATCCTCGCGGTAAATGAGGACATGGCGAAGGATGCATTGCGTGTACTGGCAATTGCGTACAAGGAAGTTCGCGCGGACGAACCTATTGGCGACGAGGAGACGGTTGAGCGCGGGCTGACATTGCTCGGGCTGATCGGCATGATGGATCCGCCTCGCGACGAGGCGAAAGAAGCAGTAAAGGTTTGCCGTCAGATACACATCCGTCCGATCATGATTACGGGGGACCACAAACTCACCGCCGTCGCGGTGGCTTCGGAAATCGACATCTACCGCGAGGGCGATTTGGTGCTCACTGGCGACGACCTCAGCCGCATAAGCGACGCAAAATTTGCGGAAATCGTCGACCGGGTCAGTGTATATGCGCGCGTATCGCCCATGGACAAGCTCAAGATCGTGCGGGCATGGAAGAATCGTGGCGAAATCGTCGCGATGACTGGGGATGGCGTCAACGACGCGCCCGCGCTAAAGCATGCCGACATCGGCATCGCCATGGGTATCAGTGGAACCGATGTGGCGAAGGAAGCCGCTGATATGGTGCTTGCGGATGACAATTTCGCGACGATCGTGCGGGCGATCGAGCGCGGCCGCTGGATCTACGACAACATAAAAAAGTATCTGACTTATCTGTTGCGTGCCAACATAACGGAAGTGGTTGTGTTGGGCGGCGTCGTGATCGTCGTGGGGCCCGAACTGTTGCCGCTAGTGCCCGCCGCGATTCTTTACATCAACCTGGCCACCGACGGCCTGCCGGCCCTGGCCCTCGGACTTTCCCCGCCCGATCGTGACATCATGCAGCGGCCCCCTCGTGATCCGAAGGAGAGCATCTTTTCGCGCGATGTGCGACTTCTAGTGCTTCTAGGAGTTTTGATCGAGTGCCCAATCTTCTTGTGGATTTACTTCGACAACTATGCCGAGATCGAAGTCGCAAGGACCAAGATCTTCCTCCTCTTTGTTTTCGTTGAGTTGATCATCGCCATGAGTTTCCGGTCGCTGCGATACAGCATATTCGAGGCGCCCCCTCACAAATGGCTCCTGCTGGCGATAGCGTGGGAGCTCGGTTTGTTTGGCGTGCTGATCCAATTCCCGATCGTGCGCGAGACGTTTGGAATCAGGATGCCGACCGGGTCCGACCTGGGAATGGCGCTGGCCGTCAGTGTGCTGGTGGTATTTGTAATCGAAGTGACCAAGGCATATTTGAGAATGACCACGGGGGGGGCGGCTGGAAAACGCTTCGGGTCGATGGACACGGAACCGCGGACGGTTGACTTCCGGAAATCGGCGACAGGTGCGATCGCAACAGTGCAGGCCCCGGTATTTGGCGCGCCTGTCGCTGGGTTTGCGCAGCAGGGCGGAAGTTCTTCGCGACAATTCGCACGAGGGAACGCGATGCGAAGAGTACTGATCCCGGTCGATGGCTCCGGTAACTGCCAGTTCGCGGTGAAGCATGTCATCAAGCAATTCATGAACAACACGGCGATGG
>CAZHZI010000122.1:0-6138 GCA_964536955.1 uncultured Conexibacteraceae bacterium | reverse complement strand
GAGGAGAAGACGCCCGTCTACCCGCGCTTCCGCGGCCGCCACAAGCTGCACCGCTTCGAGGACAGCGGCCTGGAGAAGTGCGTCGGCTGCTCGCTCTGCGCCGCCGCCTGCCCGGCCGACTGCATCCGCGTCGTCGCCGCCGAGAACATCCCCGGCGACCGCGTCTCGGCCGGCGAGCGCTACGCGGCGGTCTATGAGATCAACCTTTCCCGCTGCATCTTCTGCGGCTACTGCGAGCTGGCCTGCCCGTTCGACGCGATCACGATGGGACACGACTACGAGATGGCCGACTACGACCGCACGGACCTGATCTTCACCAAGGAGATGCTGATGGCCGAGCCGATCGAACGGACGCCGTTGAAAGCAGAGGGCGAGTAAGTGGAGGAGGTCCTCTTCTTCCTGGCGGCGATCGGCGCGCTTGGCGGGGCGGTCGGCGTCGTCGCGATGCGCAACGCACTCTTCAGCGTGCTGGCGCTGATCGTCCACCTCTTCTCGCTGGCGGTCCTCTTCCTGCTGCTCAGCGCGGCCTTTATCGCCGCCGCCCAGGTGGTCGTCTACGCGGGAGCCGTGATGGTCCTCTACGTCTTCGTCGTCGCCTACGTCGGTGACGATCAGGAGTCGGCCTGGGAGCCGATCCCCGGCCAGCGCTTCCTCGGCCCGTTGATGGGCGCCGCCCTCTTCGTCGAGCTCTCGATAGCCGTGCTCGCCTCCTCCCTGCTTGCGCTCGGCACCGACGGGCCGGAGGTCAAGGCAGGTTTCGGCGACCCGGCCGAAATAGGCCGCCTCCTCCTGGAGCGCTTCCTGATCCCCTTCGAGGCCTCCTCCATCCTGCTCCTCCTAGCTGCAGTGGGGGCGGTGGTCCTGGCCGGTCGCAATCGAACGCCTGAGCCCGGCGAGGGAGAGGAGGGGGGCCCGACTCCCTCCCCCGCCCGAGGTGTGCGATGAGCATCGAGTGGTTCGTCGTCCTCTCCAGCCTGCTCTTCGCGATCGGCGCGACGGGCATACTGATCCGCCGCAGCCCGGTGGTCATCCTGCTCTGCCTGGAGCTGATGCTGAACGCCGGCAACCTTGCGCTGGTGGCATTCAGCCGCATGGTCGGCAACCAGGAGGGACAGGTCTTCGCCCTGATCGTGATGGTCGTCGCCGCCTGCGAGGTGGTCGTCGGCCTGGGGCTGATCGTGGCGATCTTTCGCCGCAAGCTGCCGCTCAACGTCGATGACCTGAGGGGGCTGCGAGGGTGAGCGCCACCGCGTGGGCCTGGCTGGTCCTGCTCTTCCCGCTGCTCGGGTCGATCGTCATCGCCCTCGGCTTCCGCGTCCTCCCGGCAAAGGTCGCGGGCGCGATCGGCACCGCGACCATCGCCCTCTCCTTCGGCTGCGGGATCGCGGCGCTGGCCAGCCTGCTCGGCGACGAGCCGGAGGCGCGCCACCACGCCTCTTCCCTATGGGACTACGCCAGCGCGGCGGGGCTCGACATCAAGCTCGGGATCTTCGTCGACCCGCTCTCGATCTTCATGGTCCTGGTCGTGACCGGGGTCTCGACCCTGATCCACCTCTACTCGTTCGGCTACATGCAGTCCGATCAGGGCTACCGGCGCTTCTTCAGCTACCTCAACTTCTTCGTCTTCTCGATGCTGCTGCTGGTCCTCGCCGGCAACTTCGCGCTGCTGATCGTCGGCTGGGCCTTGGTCGGCTTCGCCTCCTACGCGCTGATCAGCTTCTGGTACCGGCGGGCGACCGCGACCAGGGCGGGGATGAAGGCCTTCGTGATCAACGTGGTCGGCGACATCGGCCTGATCCTCGCCGCCTTCCTGATCTTCCGGGAGATCGGCAGCTTCGACTACGAGACGGTCTTCGCCAAGGCGCCCGAGGCGTTCAGCGTCAACGAGTGGACGGTGACGGCGATCTGCCTGCTGCTGCTGGTCGGCGCCTTCGCCAAGTCGGCGCAGCTGCCGCTTCACACCTGGCTGCCCGATGCGATGGAGGGCCCGACTCCGGTCTCCGCCCTGATCCACGCGGCGACGATGGTGACCGCCGGCGTCTACCTGATCGCCCGCACCCACACGCTGTTCGTACTCGCCCCGACCGCGGCCGACATCGCCGCCTTCACCGGCCTGGCGACGTTGCTGGTCGCGGGGACGATCGCCCTGGTGATGACCGACCTGAAGCGGGCGATCGCCTACTCGACGATGAGCCAGATCGGCTACATGATCGTCGGTGTCTCGATCGGCGCCTACAGCGCCGGCCTCTTCCATCTGATGACCCACGCCTTCTTCAAGGCGCTTCTCTTCATGGCGGCCGGCTCGATCATCGCCGCGATGGCCAACCGCCAGGACATCGACGAGATGAGCGGCTTCGGCAAGGCGATGCGGTTCACCTCGGCGATGTTCCTGATCGGCGGCCTGGCGCTGGCCGCCTTCCCCGGCACATCCGGCTTCTTCTCCAAGGACGAGATCCTCGCCTATGCCGAGGCGCGAGGGGGCATGTACGTGATCTTCGCCGTGCTCGGCTACGCCGGCGCGCTGCTCACCGCGGTCTACACCTTCCGCCTGGTCTTCCGGATCCTGCCGGGCGTCCCTTGCAAGGAGGCAGAGGAGCTGATCGACACCGGCCACGTGGTCCACGCAGAGCCGGTCAACCCAGCGACCGGCGAGGTCGAGGACGCCGATGTCGGCTTCCCCAGCCCGGAGCACCACATCGCCGAGCGTTCATGGTCGATGAGGGTGGCGATGGGGGTGCTGGGAGTCCTCGCCCTGGCCGGCGGACTGGTCCAGGTCCCGGGCGTCGACGACGCTATCGGCCACTTCCTCGAGCCGGTCTTCGCCGGCTCGCCGCTGAGCGAGGTCCACCCGACGGTCGGCGCCGACTGGGTCGGCCTCGGGATCGGAGGGGCGATCTCGGTCCTCGGCATCTTCATCGCCTACTTCCTCTATGTCGCCCAGCCCGCGACCCCGGCGATCCTGATCCGGCGGTTGCGGCCGCTGCACGCCCTGCTCGTCAACAAGTGGTACTTCGACGAGCTGATCGACGTGCTGGTGGTGCGGCCGGTGCTGGCGACAGGCCGTTTCGCCAGCCGCACCTTCGAACGAGTCGTGGTCGACGGGCTGGTCGCCGGCACCGAGGACGTAGTCGGCACCGCCGGGCGCGTCGTCCGCACAGTGCAGAGCGGCTTCGTCCGCAGCTACGCGCTGCTCCTGCTCGGGGGCTTCGCCGGCCTCGCCCTCTACTTCCTGCTCGCCTCCTCATGACGAACTCGGTCCTCTGGACGCCTCTCGTCTTCGGGCTCGTGGGCCTCTTCCTGCCAAAGCGCGCGACCGGCTGGTGGGCCACGCTGGGGGCCGGCGTGACGCTGGCGCTCGCGATCGCCCTGCTCGCCGGCTTCGACGCCGGCGCCACGGGGCTGCAGGACGCGGTCGACGTCGAGTGGATCCCGGGGCTCGGCGTCGACTACAGCCTCGGCGTCGACGGCCTCAACGTCTTCCTGGTGCTGCTCACCGCAGTGGTCTGGACGGGAGGGACCGCCTTCGCGGCCTTCCGCGAGCAGGAGCGCCCGCGTCTCTTCTTCCTGATGATGCTGCTTGGGGAGACCGCGACTCTGGGCGCCTTCCTCGCCCAGGACCTGTTGCTCTTCGTTCTCTTCTTCGACCTGATGCTGGTGCCCTTCTACTTCCTCTTCGGCGCCTGGGGAACGGACCGCGAGGACGGCCGGACTGCCTCGGCGGCGACGCTGAAGATGATCGTCTACACGCTGATCGGCTCGCTGCTGATGCTGGTCGCGGCGATCGCGACAGCGGTCATCTCGGCCGACGGCGGCCAGGTGACGTTCTCGATCGCCGAGCTGCAACGGCAGGGCATCGGCGAGGGCAGTCAGCGCTGGATCTTCTGGTTCTTCGCCGCCGCCTTTTTGGTCAAGATGCCGGCCTTCCTGCTGCACGGCTGGATGCCGGACGCCTATCGTGCCGCGCCGCTGCCCGCGCTGGTGGTCTTCTCGGGCGTGCTGGCGAAGGTCGGCGCCTATGGCTTCCTGCGCGTGGTGCTGCCGCTCTTCCCCGATGCCACGGTCGAGTTCCAGGAGGTGGTCCTGGTGATTGCGCTGGCCTCGATCCTCTACGGCTCGGTGATGGCCTTCGCCCAGACCAACGTGCGGCTGATCGCCGGTTACTCCTCGGTGGCGCAGCTGGGCTTCATCACCGCCGGGATCTTCGCGCTGCGCGCCGACGGGGCCGACGGGGCGATCCTGCAGATGGTCAACCACGGTCTCGTCGTCGCACCGCTGTTCGTAATCGTCGCGATCCTCGCCGAGCGCAGCGGCAGCGAGGACCTGCGTGAGATGGGCGGGATGGCGGCACGCGCCCCGGTGCTGGCGGCGATGTTCTTGATCGTCACGCTGGCGACCCTGGCGATGCCCGGATCGGCCAACTTCGTCGGCGAGTTCTACATCCTCAACGGGCTCTTCCAGTCGAAGATCGTCTTTGCCTTCGTCGCCATCGCGGGGGTCGCGATGTCGGCCTACTACGCACTGCGCCTGTACCAGCGGACGATGCACAACCAAAAGCCGGGGACGGTCGAATCGCGTGAAATCGGGCTGCGCGACGGCCTCGTGCTCGCCCCGCTCGTTCTCTGCATCCTCGCCCTCGCCCTCTACCCGCAGCTGATCCTGCACCGCACCGACCGCTCGGTCCGGGCGACGGTCAGCGCGGTCAAAGACCCGCCCCCGGGAACCCTGGTGTCGATGGGCCTAAAACCGACGGATAGCGTGGGTTTTAGGCCCATCGACCGCTCCCGCCCATGAACTTTCACGCGCCGCACATCGACTACGCCGGTTTGTCGCCCGTCATCGCCCTCACTGTCGGGCTCTGCGTAGTCCTGCTGACGGGGGTCTTTCGCCCGCTGAGACGCACAGCTCCCGCGCTGAGCGTGCTGACCCTGGCGGTGACCGCAGGGCTTTTGATCTGGCAGTGGAGCGAGTCGAAGGACCTCGTCGCCGGCGCGCTGCGCCTCGACGACCTGGCTATCTCGATCTCGCTGGTCGCCGTCCTCACCGCCTCCTTCGCGGTGCTGCTCTCGATTCGCGAGCCGGCGGCGGAAGAGGTGGGCTTGGGCGAGTACCACGCGCTGCTGCTCGGCTCGGTGCTGGGGATGACGCTGCTGGCGCAGGCGCAGAATCTGGTCAGCTTCTTCGTCGCGATCGAGACGCTCTCGATTCCGCTCTACATCCTCTGCGCGACGAACCTGCGCCGGGAGCAGTCTCTGGAATCGGGGCTGAAGTACCTGGTGATCGGCTCGCTCGGCTCGGCGACGCTGCTCTACGGAATGGCGCTCGTCTACGGCGGGTCCGGCTCGACCGACTTCGCTGGGATCGCCGCTGGGATCGGCAAGGAAGGCGTGCTGGGCGACCCGCTCGTCCTGGTCGGGATCGGGATGATCGCCGTCGGCCTCGCCTTCAAGACTTCGATCGCCCCCTTCCACCAGTGGACGCCGGACGTTTACCAGGGAGCCCCGACCCCCGTCACGGCCTTCATGGCGGTGGCGACCAAGGCGGCGGCCTTTGCGGTCTTCGTCCGCTTCTTCGACGTGGCACTGGCGCCGCAGGCCGGCGACTGGCAGGCGCCTCTGGCGGTGCTTGCCGCGATCTCGATCGTGGTCGGCAACGTCGGCGCCCTCGGCCAGAGCTCGCTGAAGCGACTGCTCGGCTACTCCGGCGTCGCCCAGGCCGGCTACATCCTCGGTGGGCTGGTCGTCGCCTCCGAATCGGGCGTCAACGCGCTCGTCTTCTACCTCGCCGCCTACGCCTTCATGAACCTCGCCGCCTTCGCCGTGATCGTCGCCCGGGAGCGGGAGACCCCCTACGGCGATGACCTGCGCGCCGTGCAGGGCCTCGGCGCGGAGCGTCCCCTGCTCGCCTGGCCGCTGACGATCTCGATGCTCGGCCTCGCCGGGCTACCGGCGACGGCGGGGTTCATCGGCAAGCTCTATCTGATCGAGGCGCTCGTGGCCGGCGACTACACGTGGCTCGCGGTCCTCATCGCGGTCGGCACGATGATCTCCCTCGCCTACTACCTGCCGGTGGTCGCGGCTATGTGGATGCGGCCCGGCGGGGAGGCAAGGCGAGCCGGCGAGCCGGCGATCGCGGGCGCCT
>CAZHZI010000121.1:0-6146 GCA_964536955.1 uncultured Conexibacteraceae bacterium | reverse complement strand
GCAAGTACCGGATGGCATCACTGTGCGTACAATGCTTAGCCCCGATCATTCATGATCGGGGTTAGCCCCGCACGTTGGCGTTAGATTTTCAGAAAGCGCGCCCTCGCAGGGTTTATTGACTGAGTAACTGTCATATCGCTCGGCGGGTGAAAGTGGCTTATTCGAACACCGGCTGGAGTCCGACTAGCTTCACTAACCAGACGATGTTTCGTTTGCGAAACGCTATCTCTCTCGCGTAGCGTGGAAAGGTGACCAAGTCCGCCCAGCCAACTCGACTCCATCCCCAGCGACCCGGTTCGTCTCTGGGCGTTACGCTCGTCCCCGAGCCTCGCAAAGATGGTGTCGACCTGGAACGCTTCGTTGCTGCGCTCTTGTCATTCACCTTGGGACGGATGGAGAAGGAAGAAGCGGAGCGGGAGATCAAACAGCTGAAGACGAATCCGCCCAAGAATCTCAAGACGAGAGACTACGAAGTCCTGATCCGGCCATCGGGCGAGGACGTTGCCGCCTTCACAACCGAGCTTGAAGGCGTCCTGGTGATCGAACGCACAAAGAAGCTGGCACTTGAAAAGATCGTCGTGGAGATCATGGCGACCCAAAAGACGCTGAAACGACTTGGCAAGCGCGCGCAGAAGCCGAAGATCTCTAAGAAGCTATGGGCCGCCTCGACCAGGCACGTGGTCAGCGTTCCCCAGGCAGATTGAGCCGATTTAGCCGTTCATTGACCGAAAAGTTCGAATACCGTCTCATTAGCTCCGCTCTCGAGACGAAACTGCCGCCGTCTGGGGGTAGCATCAAGTAGCTGCAATGACCAGGCGGGGGAAGCTCCTATCCATTACTGCCCTGGTGCTCGTCGCGACGGCCGTCGCGGCAGCCGGGGCACTCGCCCTGCGCATCGTCGCGGGCAACATCGTCATCACCGGCAACGGTGGCTTCTCGCCGAAATCCCTGCCGAAATATTTCGATGCGCCGATCAAGCTCTATGGCCACGGCAAGGTCGGGACGCGGGACGGCACGCTTCCGCCGATCGTCAAGACGATCACGATCGAGTACGACAAGCACGGCTCGGTGCAAACGGAGGGCCTGCCGATCTGCACTGCGCCCGACCTCCAGGCGACGACCGTGCCAGTGGCCCGCAAAACCTGCCCGGGCGCGATCGTCGGCAAGGGATCCGGCAAGGCGATCGTCAAGTTCCCCGATCAGTCGGCCTTCCCGATCTACTCACCGCTCACGATCTTCAACGGCCCCCGCAAGGGGGGCGAGCCGACGGTCTTCGCCCATGCCTACACAACCGTCCCGGTTCCAACCACGTTCGTCGTGCCGATCACGATCGAAACGATCAACAAGGGGCGCTACGGCTACCGCACGACCGCCACGATCCCGCCGATCGCCGGCGGCTACGGGATCCCGATCTCCGGGGAGCTGGCGATCGAGCGCCACTGGACCTTCAAGGGCACGAAGCACAGCTACGTCAACGCGCGCTGCGCCGACGGGCGCCTGCAGGCGCGGGTCGAGGTCGGATTCAAGGATGGCACCCTCCTCTCGGGAACGATCTTCCGCCCCTGCACGGTCCGGACGCTGGCTCGCCACCCTCCCGGCACGTAGGCTCTGAGCGATGACCGAGACGGCGACAGCGGGCGGAGACGCGGCCGGTGGCAAAGAGACGGGGTTCGGCACGGGAGTGTTGCCGTCCCAGGAGCTGAGCCGGGCGATCGAGGCCGAGTGGATCGGCTCCGGCGACTACCGCATCCGTCCCGAGGCGATTCAGCCGGCCAGCCTCGACCTGCGGCTCGGCGACCACGCATGGGCGCTGCGCTGCAGCTTCCTGCCGGACGTCGACTCGACCGTCGAGGAGAAGATCGAGGGCCTCGCCTTCCAGAAGATCGACCTGCGCGACGGGGCAACGCTGGAGCGCGACCGGCCCTACCTGGTGCCGCTGATCGAGGAGCTGGCGCTGCCACCCGAGATTCGCGCCAAGGCCAACCCGAAGAGCTCGACCGGGCGGCTGGACGTCTTCACCCGGGTGCTCACCGACCGCCACCACCGTTTCGACGAGGTACAGCCCGGCTACCGAGGCAGGCTGTACCTGGAGGTCGTGCCCCGCTCGTTTGCGATCCAGGTGAAGACCGGCCTCTCTCTGAACCAGCTGCGGCTGGGGCGCGGCGAAGCGCGGCTGCGCGACGACGACGTGCGCAACCTGCAGGCCGAGTTCCCGCTGCTCTACCTCGACTCCCACGCCCTGCGCGAGTCGGAGCTGGCGCTGGCCGACGGCCTCTTCCTCAGCGTCGACCTGTCCGGGCCCAGCGACCGCATCGTCGGTTACCGGGCGAAGCGGAACAGCCTCCCGATCGACCTGTCCCGGATCCGCGCCTATCGCTGGACCGACTTCTGGGACCCCGTCTTCCCGGAGATGGGCGGGCGCATCGTGTTGGAGCCGGAGGTCTTCTACCTGCTGCTCTCCGCCGAGGGCGTTTGCATCCCGCCGCAGGTGGCGGCCGAGATGATGGCCTACGACCCGACCGCCGGTGAGCTGCGCACTCACTACGCCGGCTTCTTCGACCCGGGGTTCGGCTATGACCCCGAGGGTGAGCGGCATGGCAGCCGGGCGGCGCTGGAGGTGCGGGCGCGAGACGTCTCCTTCATGGTCGAGCACCGCCAGCCCGTCTGCAAGCTGGCCCTGGAACGGATGGCGGCGCCGGCTGAGCGCCTCTACGGGGCCGACCTGGGGTCCAACTACCAGGGCCAGGTGACCATGCTCAGCAAACACTTCGAAGAGCAGACCGCGGTCGCGACGGAGCCGGGCGAATGAGCGGCAATGGCGAGTTTGTGCCGCATAGCGGCACAAACTCGCCATTGCAGGGTCTGTCGTGAGCAGCCGGACATGGAACGTGTACCTGTCCGGGGAGATCCACTCCGACTGGCGCGAGCGGATCGAGGCCGGGGCCCGGGAGGCCGGGCTCGCGGTCGAGTTCTCGGCGCCGGTCACCGACCACGCGGCCTCCGACGAGGCGGGGGTCGGCACAGTGGGGGAGGAGAGCGAGCCCTTTTGGCGCGACCACATGGGGGCCGGCGTCAACGCGATCCGCACTCAGACGCTGATCCGCGGGGCCGACATCGTCGTCGTCCGGTTCGGCGACAAGTACCGGCAGTGGAACGCAGCCTTCGACGCCGGGTACGCGGCTGCCCTCGACAAGCCGATCGTCACCCTCCACGCCCCCGAGCTCGACCACGCCCTGAAGGAAGTGGACCGCGCCGCTCGGGCGACCGCGCGCACCGCCGAGCAGGTCGTCGACGTCCTGCGCTACGTCGTGACCGGCACGCTGCCGGGCCGCTGACCGCGTAGGGTGGGCGCATGGGAGCCGACGCCAACCGCGAGCTGATCCAACGCTTCTATGACGCCTTCGGCCAGTGCAACGGTGCCGCGATGACGGCGTGTTACACGGCCGATGCCCACTTCCGCGATCCCGCCTTCGGCGACCTCCACGGGCCTGAGGTGGGCGCGATGTGGCGGATGCTGACCAACAGGGCCACCGACCTCAAGATCGAGCTGCACGAGCACGACGCCGACGAGGAAACCGGATCCGCCCACTGGATCGCCCGCTACACCTTCTCGACGGGACGCCCGGTGGTCAACGACATCCAGGCGAAGTTCCGCTTCGCCGACGGCCTGATTGCCGATCACGTTGACGACTTCGACTTCCGCCGCTGGGCGAGGCAGGCGCTCGGCCCGGCCGGCAACGCCGTGGCCCTGCTGCCGCCCCTGCGCGCCAAAGCCCGCGCCAAAGCCCGTGGCCAGCTCGAGGCCTTCATGCGCGACGAAACGGGCTCCAGCATCTAGCTTCCGGCTCTCCGTCCTTCACCGGTGCGAACATGTGTTCGTGCGATGGGACGAGCAGCGAGTCGAGAGGGACATGCGGTTGCCCGGGGTCGGCGACGGGACGGTCGTGCGGACTTTCGACGCCCCGGAGGCGATGGGGATCAACTTTCACGAGGTCCGCGCCCGCTCGGCGCTGAACCGCGTGCCCGGCGGCCGCTACGGGTTCGGCTGGACGATCAATCCGTATCGAGGATGCACCCATGCCTGCGTTTTCTGCTTCGCTCGAAGGACTCACACCTTTCTCGACTTCGACGCGGGACGGGACTTCGAGAGGGAGATCGTCGTGAAGGTGAACGTGCCCGAGCTCGTGCGGGCGGAGCTGGCGCGGCCCAGCTGGAAGGGCGATTTGGTGGCGCTGGGCACCAACACCGATCCCTACCAATGGGTCGAGAGCCGCTACCGGATGATGCCCGAGATCCTTGCCGCGCTGGAGGAGGCGGATACGCCGGTCTCGGTGCTGACCAAGTCTCCGCTGGCGATGCGCGACGTGGAGCAGTACGCGCGGATGGCGAAGCGCCTGCCCATCTCGGTGAACCTCTCGGTCCCGACACTCGACGAGAAGGCCTGGCGCGCCACCGAGCCGCACACCCCCAGCCCCAGCGCCCGTCTCGACGCCGTCGCGGAGCTGCGCAGCCGGGGCATCAACTCCGGCGTCCTGATAGCCCCGTTGATGCCGGGCATCAACGACACTCCGGAGCAGGTCCAGCCGATAGTCGACCGAGCCAAGGAAGCGGGCGCAACATTTCTCGGCGGCGTGGCCCTCCACCTCCGAGACGAGGTCCGCGACGTCTTCTTCGGCTGGCTGCAGGCCAAACGCCCAGACCTAATCCCCCGCTACGAAAAGCTCTACTCAGGCGATCGTGCCTACATGCGCCCCGCCGACCGCAACCGCGTCACGAGAACCGTAAAAGGCTGGGGAAGGGGTCGAGCGAGATCTTCTGAAGGTGGTGCGGAGGAGTCCCCTCGTCGCCCGGAGCGGCCCGCAGCGCAAGCAGATCCGCCCTCCCCCGCGGCCGGAGACGCCGGCCAAGAGCACCTCTTCTAGCCCTCGTCCAGGTCCTCGAACTTGCATTCCTGCGGGGCCTTGTCGTCCCGGAACCGCACGAAACGCGTTCCGTGCCGGATCCGTCCCGCAGCGGCGTGGTCATACCCCACCTCGATCACCAGCTCGGGCCGCAGCGCCACCCACTCGAGGTCGCGCCCTCCGGCCCAGCGACTCGGCTCGGCGGTGCCGCTCTCGCCGGTCCCCAACGGCGCGAGCAGATCGCGCAGCCCCCGTTTCGCGCTTGCGCTGAACCCCGAGATGTGGCCCACCGTGCGCAACTCGCCCCCGTCGTAGAGTCCCAGGATCAGGGAGCCGACGGTGCCTTCCTCTTTGCCCGGTCGCCAGCCCATCACAACGCAGTCGATCGTCCGCTCTCGCTTCACCTTCGCCATTCCCTTGCGTTTGCCGGGGATGTAGGGGGCGTCGAGCTGCTTGGCCATCGTGCCCTCGGAGGTGCGCAGCCATTCCTCGGCTCGTTCGGGCTCGCGGGTCTGCACGCTCAGCTCGATCCCAATCCGCTTCGCCAGCTCCTCCAGTTGCGCCCGCCGCTCGCCAAGCGGTCTATCGAGCAGCGAGTCGTCGCCCTCGGCCAGCAGATCGAAGACGACGTAGTTGGCGGGGATCTCCTTTGCCAGCAGGGAGATCCGCGATTCGGCGGGATGGATGCGGCTCTGCAGGGCGTCGAACTCGAGCTCGCCCTCGGCGTCGCGGATCACCAGCTCGCCATCGAGCACGTAGCGCCCCGGCGCGAAGCTCAGCTCCGGGAAGTAGCGGCTCAGGTTTTTCCCTCCCCGCGACTGGATGTAGGAGCGCTCGCCGTCGACGAAGACGATCGCGCGGAAGCCGTCGAGCTTCTGCTCATACGTCCATTCCTCGCCACGCGGCAGCTCTTTGCGGGTCAGCGCAAGCTGCGGCTTGATCGGAGGCGAGAGTGGAAGCGTCACCTTGACACGACAGTTTGCCGACGTGCCCGCGCCTCGCGCGGGTCGGGGATCGGCACCGCCGCGAGCAGAGCCTTGGTGTAGGGGTGGGAGGGGCGCTCGCAGACCTGGTCGGCCGCCCCCTCCTCGACGATCTTTCCCTTGTACATGACGGCGATCCGATCCGAGACATGGCGGACGACGCCGATGTCGTGGGCCACGAAGAGGTAGGTGAGGCCGAATTCCTCCTGCAGGTCGTCGAGCAGTTCGAGGACCTGCGCCTGGATCGTGACGTCCAGCGCCG
>CAZHZI010000120.1:0-6211 GCA_964536955.1 uncultured Conexibacteraceae bacterium | reverse complement strand
CGGCAACCGCCCACCCATGGCCCGTGTTCGGGACGTCTTGGGGCACGACACCTAGTCCACTTCGCTCACTACCTGGCAAGCGTTCACACCTCCGACTTCTACAAAGCCAACAAGAAGCGCTGACGATGGCTCGATCCAGAAATCGACGCCGATAACTCGACATGCGGTGGCCGGGATCCAGCAGCTTGGTGCCGCGACATTCACCCAGACCAAATCGGGATGCAGGGCGGCCGGATCTATCCGCACCTGGACGAGGATCGGGGCATCGGTGGTCTCAGAGCCAAATAGAGGCGTGGCACGGGCCGCTAGGCGCTGGATGCGCTGAGGCGTTTCATCTCCGCGACATAGGCATCGCGTTCGGGGGCGTCGAGATCTTTGACCTGGGCGCCCTGGCGGACCCAGAACTTGACCGGACCGCGCTTGTCGTAAAACGGGGTGCCATTGGGGGTGACCTCGATGCGGAGCAGAGATTTGCCGGTAGCGGCGTGCTCCTCGAGCGAGATCGTCATATAAGGCACGGGCGAGGGTTCAATCACCGCCGCGAGAGTGTCGGTGAGACGGCGCTTATAGAGCTCCCAGTCACCGGCGGGGTTGTCCTCGTCGATGCCCAAGATCGAGAACTCGCCGACCTCGGCGAGATAGGCGGAGCGATCGGCGATCCAATCCCGGTAGGGGGCGGTCTCGATCGCGCCGGCGACCAACGTGGCGCGGTTGCGATCATGCTGATTGAGCAGACTGCAAATTGCCTTGATGAACTCGGGGCGCAACTCTGACCAATCGGGCGTGCCGTCGTTGACGAATCGGTTGAAGTTGAGGAAGGCCGACGCCTTGACCTCGAGATGCTGGTTCTCACCACCAGCCAGGAGCTCGTCCAGCGGGCGGCTCGTATCCTCCGTGGGAGGAGGCTGGGCCGGATAAGGACTGGCGACCGCCTTCGGGTCTAGCAGATCGGTACCAAGCATCGGTGCCTTGCGCATTCCCAGAGCGGTGACGGTCCTGGCGAAAAAGACGTTGCGCAGGTAGGTGTCGTTGAGTTGAGCAACGACTTGATCCATGAAGGCGAAGTAGTCCTCTTCTGCAAACCGCCCCATCAACAGCAGCTTTGCGAAGCCGTCTCCTTCGTAGACCGAGCGCCCTTGAATCAGGTGCTGGGCACGATCGAGAACCTCGCTGACATGCTGGAAGAGGACGTCTCCAAATTTGATCCCGGCTCCACTACCAATGCTCGCGGTCACGGCGACGAAGAACTTGACTCCCTCTTGGATAGGTACCGGAAAGAGAAGGCCCGCGTCGACACTCTGAGAGAGATCCGCACCATTGGGGTTGTGAATTTCGGTGTTCAATCGTTCGACCGTCGGAGCGTCGAGGGCCGAGAGATCGGGCTCGGCGTCGATGCCGCGGGCGGACATCACCCAGTGCTCGTGGATGCGACGGATCTCCATGTAGTCGCTGTTACGCAGATTGGGCAGCCGTAGGCCGCGCATCAGCTCGAGGATGTCGCCCGCATACCAGAGCCGCAGCATCAGGTCGCTGCCGCCAATCAGCTCATAGACATGGGCCGATTTGACGCCGAGCTTTTCGAACAGCTCGGCCAGCTCCTCCTTGATGTCCGGATAAACCGGCGCGAAGTAAAGACGGATAAAAAAGAGCTTCTCCCCCGCCTGACGATGTAGGGCCGGGTGCCATACGTATCTGGCCAGATCGGCGATCAGGACCAGCTCCCCGCGATCTCTGGTGGCGAGTCGCGCCTGACCTCAGAGGAATACGAGGGCCGGTGAGGGGATTCGGCGATTCCAGACTGACTCACCTGGATCAGGTCCTCCGCCCTCCAGAGCATGCGTAGCTGAAATGCCGGCCCAGGACCGAAGTCGATTGCCGCGTGGGAGACGGGGCGGCGCACGAGTGCCCATGGCGCGATTACGAGAACCGACGCGATGATTGTCAGGGCCCACCCAACCGCGAGGCGGGTCTCGTTGAGGCCGAGCAGATCTGCGATTAGGCCAAAGGCAGCTCCGATTAGAAAGGCGAGGAGCAGTCCGGCCAAGCGGCGGTGGCTGCGAATTGCGGTCAATGCGTCGCCCTTGCCAGCTCGATGGCGATCGAGATCGCCCCGGCGATGGCTGCCGAGTAGGCGGCCCATTCACCGAAGGAAACCTTGATCTGCTGGGTGTCCTGGTAGATAGCTCCGGCGATCGTGCCAAGCACGGCGCCGAAGGAGCCGAAGGCGCCAATCCGGCCGAAGACCTTGGTCAGCTGAATGTAGGTGTCGGCGGTTGGCGGGGTCAGATCCATGGCGGCTTGAGAGCTTGGCAACTGGTCAATGGGCGTGGGAGGCTCGTCCGGTCAGTTGGAAGAAACGTGCTGCTTCTTGGCATCTTCTCTGGTCCGCCAGATAGCCGTGGCGCTTGAAGGGTTCATCGGCTGATCATAGTTCGAGCGCCAGGACCCCTTTCTGGAGCGCCAAACTACGCGCGGGCACTTGCCGGCTGTCCCTCTAGGAACGACGCAGACGTCTAGCGAGAGGATGTCAGCGATTAAGCGGAGTTCGTCCGCACACGGCGAATCTGCGACCAGAGCGAGATCAAGCGGCGGCCCGCCTTTCCGGGGGCCAGATCTGTACTCTGCCCCGATGGATTTGGGTGATCGCGCCTCGCTGCCGATAAAAACCGCGACAGGGTTGGCCCAATTTCAAAGAAAAATTCGAAAACGAGCCGTTTTGGTCGACTCTGGGTTAGGGTACTAAGGACGTATGGCTGTTGAGATTCACACGAATGGTGGCTTTGGCGAGAGCGTTTCCCTGCACGGGGAGGATGCTGCGCGCTTCGTGCGCGACATCGAAAATCCATCCACCGACGAGCGGCGCCTGAATCATCTTGAGCGCTCCGATCGGGCCTACGAGCGCGTCTTCTCCCCTGAGCCGATCAGCGAGCTTCCCGACAACGAGTAATCCTCGATGGCGTCGCTGCTCCGGCGCCTAGCGCTGCCCGTAGCCGAGTCTCTGTCGGCGGCGATCAGCGAGTTTCACTGCATCGCCGAGGGCGATGAGAGCGATCTGGTTGCCGAGAACGTCAACGGCTTTCTCGTCGACAGGCGCTACGAGCCCGGCCTAAGACACGGGATCAGCGCCACCTACCTGTTGATCGACATCGAGAAGACCCCGCCGGTGCTCGGCTACGCTACCCTGACCTTCGACTCGGTTCGGCTCACCAATGCCGAGAAGAGACGGATGGAGAGCCTAGTCGGCATCTCCGAATTCGGCGCCGTGCGGATCCAGATGATCGGAGTCGATCACCGCCACCAGCGTACGCGCTGTGGGGCCGAGTTGCTCGAGGGCATCACCGGCTTGGCCCGCAAACTCTCTGATGACGTCGCTGTTCGCTTCCTGCTCGCTGATGCCAACGCGCGCAAGGTCGGCTGGTACGAGAAGGCGGGATTCGTGCGAAACCAGGCGAAGCGGGAGACCGAGCGCCTCGATCCTGAGCGCAGTATCTCAATGCGCCTTGACCTGCTCGAGGGCCTGCGCGGCGAGAGTTCCGCCTAGGGACGAGAAGTCTCCCGCCTAAGTGGGGGGCGCAAGACCGCCGAGCGCCGAAAGGAGCGACTGGGAGCGCCTGCCGTTCACGTAGTCGAACCCCTGGAGGTGAGACGGGAAGCCCGTGCGCTCGTCGGGCTTTGTGTTGAGAACATCGAAGATCTGATCGAGGAGTTCGTGCAGGTCGGCCCCATTGGGAAGACTGAGCGATCCGATCGCGTTAGCCCGGTCTCGACGGAGTTGCCGTTGACGATCTCGTCATAGAGCTTTGCCATCTTCCCGGCGGCTTTAACGTCGGCCAGGTTTTGGTTCTCGATTTGGGTCTTCTCGATCCCTGCCCAGGGGAGGAAGAAGGCGGCGTGGTTCTGTAGCTCCTCGATCTCGACATCGAGCGCGTCGCTGGTTTCAGATCCGCAGCGACGAGCCTGTGCGCGTTGCGAGCAATTGCAAAGCGAGGACGCTCACGGAGGACCCGGTCCTCGGCCTTTGCCGCATCAACAGCCGCGTAGAGCTCCTCGTCGGGACAATCAAGAAGGCGGTAGAAGACCTTGTTTTTCCACAGATACTCGCCGTCCTCCTCGGATCTATTCGAGGAAACCTGACCGCAACGAGTAATCGAAGCCTTCGGGATGCCGTAGGCGCGTAGCAGCTCGAAGAGAAACTCAGATTCCTCGGCGGCTTGTACATCGGCGACCCGTTCCTCGATCCCTTTGAGGTTCATATCGATCGGCAGGTGGGCATCAGACGCGCAACTCTATTTACGCAGCCCGGGACCGCAGATGCGCAGGAACGACCACCGCTTGATCGAGACGACGATGCAATAGCGAAGCGGTCGACATCATGTCGAGGGCGTCCGCCTCGCTGATCGGCCATGCAACCTTCAGCCGATGGGCGGTCGTGTTGCGAAACGCACCGAAGAGGCCGCGCAACATGTTCGCGTATCCGTCGTGCTCTGAGTGATCGGTCCTACCCTCCAGCTTGTTAAAGGCCACGATCGGAAATCCGCCCGAGCGACCGAGAGCCCGATCAACGAGAGTCGTACCGTCCTCGTTCAAACCGCTGAGAGATCGCAGCCTGTCCGCAAGGCCCTTCGTAGTCTCGAAGATCGCATGAAAGTAGTTCTCGTCCTCAATCTCGGCCGCACATCCAGCGATGACCAGGTGATGGACGCCTCGGGCTCACAACGCCTCGCGAAATCGGTTTGCACGAATCCGAGCTTCGGAAAGAGTCGATGCCGCCTTCGGCAGGCGCCGGATCTCGCCTTTCTCGGAGATCATGAGCCCAGAGAAAGCAACTGCCTCGTTGATCGGCGTACGCCAGTTAGTCGAAAGCTTCTGGCGCGTCCAAGAAACGATCCGGACTGAGGGCAAGCCGCACGCAGGCAAGAACAGCGTTTGCCGCTCCGTCCCGTGCCTGACGGGCTCGCAGAGCCTCGAAGAGGCGATCACGCTTCGTCATTTCGCCGGGATCTTCGATCCCGGCCTCCTGGAGGAGGGCGGCGATTTCTCGTCCAGTCAGACCAGTCTCGGTATCGGCCAAGACGTCGCAGATGCGACGCAGGACGCCAGTCGGTAGAGAGGGAACCCCGGCAATTTTTTCAGTATCGGGCCGGAACCGGACAGCACACCTTCACGGCTGTCGCGGGTGCCTCCCGGAGAATGAACGGCACGGAATTACTGAGAGCCCGGGCCTGCCGAGTCGTCCGGCGAGCCAATCCAATGCTGGGGAATCAGAGCCTCTCCGCCGCGCCAACGCTGCACGACCGAGCCGGCGAACCACTCGTCCTCGAAGTCGGCGTGATCGAGCGCGATGACCTGGAGCTGGCCACCTAGCTGCTCTACAACCTGGAAAGTCAGCTCGTAGAGACGGCGCGTGTTCTCCCGGTCGGTGTCCGTGAGCTCATCCAGGTCCCCTCCGGAATCGCGCGCGGGAAGAACGCCTGACTTGGCTGGTCGAGAACCACAAACGACGGGACGGGACGGCGCTGCTCGATGAAGAAGCGCTGGAGCGCGAGGTAGGCGGTCAGGTGATAGCCGACCCAGTTCATTCCACTGCCGATCTCGCCGCGATCCATATAGGCGGGACCATCGGACGTATCGGCAACGATCGTGAGCCGGTCCAGGTCGATCTGAGTGCCGTCTGCGGCGTGCTCCAGGCCGAGTTGCTGAGCCCACGCGGTCATCTGACGGCTGACGCTCCGCAGCAGCGAGGTAGTTCGTGATCGAAGTGCATCTGCGTCTAGGGATGCGGCGAGGTTGTCGACCAAGCCCCCCACTCTCTCGACCTCGGCCTGCAGCCGCTTAAGCTCCTCATCTCCAACGTCGGACGAAGCCTCGAGATACTGGGCGATGCGGCCGCGCACGTAGCTCTGCAGGTTGATGGCCTCGCGAGCTCGCATCACCTCCTCTTCTTGACTCGCGAGTGCATTCAAGGCCAGATCAACGTCTCGAATCTCGTCTCGGATCGCACGGGCGCTGCTCGTTCAACGCGGCACGCGCCTCCTCGATCCTCGGCGTGTCTCGGCGGGCGAGATCGAGACGACGCTCAGCCCGGCCCAAGGCGCGCTGGCTCGCCTCGCGCGCCGCCGAGTCTGCATCGCCAAGGGGCTGATCGCACAGCGCACACTAGATGTCGTGCCCCAAGACGTCCCGAACACGGGCCATGGGTGGGCGGTTGCCG
>CAZHZI010000119.1:0-6336 GCA_964536955.1 uncultured Conexibacteraceae bacterium | reverse complement strand
GGCGCGGGCCTGCCGGTGGCCGAGCCGACCGGCTCGATGGTCGTCGACGTCGGTGGCGGAACGACCGAGGTCGCGGTCATCTCGCTCGGCGGGATCGTCGTGTCGCAGTCGATCCGCGTTGGCGGCGACGAGCTCGACGAGGCGATCGTCAACTACTGCAAGCACGAGTACAAGCTGGCGATCGGCACGCAGACGGCGGAAGAGGTGAAGCTCGAGGCCGGCTCGGCGTCGGTGCTCCCCGAGGAGGTGCGCACAGAGATTCGCGGCCGCGACCTCGTCTCCGGCCTGCCGAACACGATCACGCTCTCCTCCGAGGAGGTCCGCGGGGCGCTCGATGAGACGGTGGGCCATATCGTCGACGCGGTCAAGGACACCCTGGACCGCACCCCGCCGGAGCTGGCGGGTGACATCATGGACCGCGGGATCACCCTCGCCGGCGGCGGCGCGCTGCTGCAAGGACTCGAACAGCGGCTGCGCGACGAGTGCCAGATGCCCTGTCAGCTGGCAGAGTCACCGCTGACGTGCGTGGCGGTCGGGTCGGGCGTCTCCCTGGAGGAATTCGAGGCGATCCATCGCGCCAGCAAGAAGTCGGGAGCGCGCAGGTTTGCTTAGGCGCCGCTCATGTCAAGCCCCAAACTTAGGCCTTCACTGTGTACCGAAAGCAAGTACGCCGCCGTAGAGCGGTTCTCGCGCTTCTCATCATCAGCTCCTTCGCGCTGTTGACATTCACCTACGGGCAGAGCTCCGACGGCCTGCAGCGGACGGTCAGCGCCGGCTTCAGCCCGCTCCAGACGGTCGCCGATCGGGCGCTGAAGCCGGCTCGCGATTTCGTCAACTGGTTCGACGAGACCTTCGACGCGCGCGGTCAGAACGAGCGGCTGCAGGCTGAGCTGGAGACGGCGCGCGTACAGGCCGTCGCCGGCAAGGAGGCTCTCCACGAGAACGTCCAGTTGCGCAAGTTGCTCAGGCTCGACCGCGGGGCGGCCCTCGCCTCCTCCGTCTACGAACCGGTGACGGGACGGGTGATCGCCCGCTCGCCCACCGTCTGGTACTCGACCGTGACGGTCGATCTGGGGGGCGGGGACGGCGTTCGCGTCGACGACCCCGTGATCAGCGGCGACGGCTTGGTCGGCCGGATCGCCTCGGTCAGCGGAGGCTCCTCGCAGGTGACCCTGCTCACCGACCACGCCAGCGCGGTCTCGGCCAAGGTCGTCCCGGAGGGCGTGCAGGGTGTGATCAAGCCTGCCGTCGCCGACCCGGAGGACCTGATCCTCGACTTCATCGACTCCTCCAGGCAAGTTGGTGTGGGGGACGTCGTCGTCACCGCCGGCTGGCGCGCCCAGGGCCTCGCCTCGCTGTTTCCGGCGGGGGTGCCGGTGGGCGAGGTGACCAAGGCCTCGATCGTCGAGCAGGAGGCCAGTCAGCAGGTCCACGTGCGGCCCTATGCCGACATGCGCAACCTCGACTTCGTCCAGGTGCTGACCGGCGGGACGCGCGGTTGATCGTCACTCCGAAGATCCTCGCCCGCCTCGTCGCGATCGTGGTCGGCGGCGTGCTGCTGCAGCTCTCCTTCTTCTCGCGGGTCGAGCTCTTCCACGTCAGTCCGGACGTGCTGCCTGCCCTGGTGGTGTCCCTGGGGCTGCTTGGCGGCACGATGACCGGGGCCCTTGCCGGCTTCTCGATCGGGCTCCTGGTCGATTGCCTGCTGGTCGAGGCGCTCGGCGCCACCTCGCTGGTGCTGCTCGGAACCGGCTATCTGGCCGGGCTCTTCCGCGAGCGCCTTGAGATCCACAGCGCGCTGGTGCCGCCGCTGCTCTGCATGGGCCTGACCCTGTTCGCCGAGCTTGGCTTCGCCGCCGTGCAGCTGCTGTTGGGCGTGGACGCCCCGGTCAGCGTGCTCCTCGCCCGCGACATCGCGCTCAAAAGCATCTACGCTTTCTTCCTCGGTTGGCCGATCTACCTCGGCGTGCGGCGCGCTCTGCGTCCCGCCCTGGTCGAGGAGCCAAAGGCGCGGCGCCGCCGGCAACCGACGGTGCTGGGAACCTAGGTAGGCCCGAGAAATGTACCTCGGCTCCGACGAACGAGGCCCTCAGATGAACAACCGCCTGGCGCTGCGCCTCGCCCTTTTCGGCGGCGTTGCGCTGATCCTCTTCGCCGTCCTCTTCTTTCGGCTCTGGCAGCTTCAGGTTCTGTCCGGGGAGGAGTACCTCGCCGAAGCGAAGAACAACCGCACCCGCGAGTTCCGAGTCGGCGCCCCGCGCGGCGAGATCCTCGATCGCGACGGCGACGTGCTGGTCGAGAACCGCACCAGCCTGGCCCTCCAGGTGAATCCGCAAAAGCTCCCCGCCGACCCGGCGGAGCGGCGTGCCGAGCTGGCCCGGCTCGGCGAGCTCACCCACAGCTCGCTGCGCCGCGTGCGCCGCACGATCGCCGAGGAGCAGAAGGTGGCGGCCGGCGCCCCAGTCACCTTGCGCCGCGACGTCGGCGACTACCTCGTCTACTACCTGCAGGAGAACCAGGACCGCTTCCCGGGGGTCGAGGTACAGCGGGTCTTCGTGCGTCGCTACCCGATCGGGACGCTTGCGGCCCACACCCTCGGCAGCGTCGGCGAGGTAAGCGAGAAGCAGCTGAAAGAGACGCGCTACCGGAGCCTCGAACCGGGCGACGAGGTCGGCCAGGACGGCGTCGAGTACAGCTACGATCGCTTCCTGCGCGGGCAGCCGGGCATGACGCGGATCCAGGTCGACGCGTTCGGCCGGCCGACGCCGGGCGGCAGGCTGGTCTCCCAGCAGCCGATCCCCGGCGACAACCTGCAGCTGACGATCGACGCCGACCTGCAGGCGGCGGGGGACGGGGCGCTCTCGGGGCAGGGTTTGCCGGGCGCCTACGTCGCGATGAATGTGCGCAGCGGCGAGATCCTCGCGATGGGCTCCAACCCCACATACGACCCGGCGGTGTTCACCCGCCCGCTGACCCAGAGCCAGGTCGACGACCTCTACCGCGACCCGATCAGCTCGCCGCTCACCAACCGGGCGATCGCCGGCGCCTATCCGACCGGCTCGACCTTCAAGCCGATCACCTCGGTCGCCGCCCTGGCGAGCGGCGCCGTGACGACTACCGAGCCGATCGTCGACGACGGGGCCTTCACGCTCGGCGGCATCACCTTCCAGAACGCCGGCGGCGCCGCTTACGGGACGATCAGCATGCAGACCGCACTGCAGGTCTCCTCCGATGTCTTCTACTACACGCTCGGCGACCGCATGTACCCCGGCACCTCGCTGCAGGAGTGGGCGGGCCGGCTTGGGATCGGCAGGGAAACGGACATCGACCTGCCGGGAGAGCAACCCGGCCTGTTGCCGACCCCGGCCTGGCGCAACGATCTCTACCGCAAGGAGCTCACCGATCGGCCGTGGTCGGCGGGTGACAACGTCAACCTCTCGGTCGGCCAGGGCGACCTTCAGGCCGATCCGCTGCAGATGGCGGTCGCCTACGCGACGATCGCCAACGGCGGTGGGGTGCCGCGCCCGCACGTCGGCCTGCAGATCGAGGACTCGGCGGGCCGAGTCCTGAGAGAGATAAGCCCCGGTCCGACTCGCCACGTGAGGGTCGACCCCGAATGGCGCGACGTCATCCTCGCCGGACTGCACGACGCCGCCCAATCTTCGAGCGGCACGTCCTACGCCGTCTTCGGGGGCTTTCCCGTGCCCGTTGCCGGCAAGACCGGAACGGCTGAGCGCCCTCCGTACGCGGATCAGTCATGGTACGTGGTGCTTGCTCCCTACCCCGATCCAGAGATCGTCGTCGCCGTGACCTTCGAGCAGGGCGGGTTCGGCGCCGACACGGCCGCCCCCGCCGCCCTGCAAATCCTCTCCGAGTACTTCGGCAAGAGCTCCAGCCCGGTCTCCGGCGGAGGAGCCGTCGAGTAGCCATGTACGCGACCCGCACCCGCCAGGCTCGTCCCGAGCCGTTCGCCGCGCGCCCCAGCGTGGGGGAGCGCCTCGGCCTCGCCTACATGGATGCCCCGCTGGCGCTCGCCGCGCTCGGCCTGGCCGCCTTCAGCGTCTTCGTGCTGGGTCAGGCGACCCGGCAGGCCGTCCCGGGCAGTCCCGGCTACTTCGTCGACCGCCAGGCGCTCTATGTCGGCCTCGGCCTGGTCGGCATGCTGCTGCTCACCCGCGTCGACTACTCGCGCTTCCGCGAGCTGCGGGTGGGGATCTACACCTTCCTCTGCGTGAGCATCTCGCTTGTCTTCGTATTCGGGTTTGCGGCGCGTGGCTCACGACGCGCCTTCGACCTGCCGTTCTTCAGTTTCCAGCCATCGGAACTCGGCAAGCTCCTGCTTGTGCTCGCGCTTGCCGGGTTCGTCATCGATGGCGCCAGGCGCGGTTCGGCGCGGCAGCGCACGGTGCGCTACCTCTGCCTCGGCCTGGCTCCGGCTGCTCTCGTATTCCTGCAGCCGGACCTCGGCACCTCATTGGTGTTCGGGGCAATCACACTCGCCGTGATGTACGTGGGGGGCGTCCCCTGGACGCACCTCGCGGCGATCGGCGCGGCCATCGTCGCACTGACAACCCTCGTGCTCGTAGCGGCCCCCGCAGTCGGGGTACCCGCGTTGAAGGGGTACCAGGAAGAGAGGCTCACCTCCTTCCTGCACCCCGGCGAGAATTCCAGCGACGCCGGCTACCAGCAGAACCAGGCCAAGATCGCGATCGGATCCGGAGAGAAGACCGGCCGGGGCGATCGGGCCACCCAGACGCGGCTCGACTTCGTCCCTGAGCGGCACACCGACTTCATCTTCGCGGTGATCGGTGAGCGCTACGGTTTCGCGGGGGCCGCGCTAGTCCTATCCCTCTACGCCCTGCTCATCTGGCGGGCGCTGCGGATTGTGACGCTTTCGAAGAACTCGTACGGGACCCTCGTGGCCGGCGGCATAGCCGCCATGCTGCTTTTTCAGGTCTTCGTCAACGTGGGGATGAACCTTGGGATCATGCCGATCACCGGAATCCCCCTGCCGCTGATGAGCTACGGGGGTTCCTCCGTGCTCGCGACTTTCCTTGCGGTAGGAGTCCTTCAGAGCATTCACATGCAAGCGCGGCTCAGCCAGAGGGGCAGGTTCGCCTGGTGACTTCGTGAAGAAGCCCGGACGAATGCGTACCAATCTGAACTGAGCTGACTCAATGAAAAAGACAATTTTGGTTTCCGCCGACCGCGGCGAGACTCGCGTGGCGGTCCTCGAATCGAAGACGAAGGGCGGCAAGCGCGATGTCGCGGAGCTCTACATAGAGCGCCGCGGCCGCCGGTCGATCGTCGGCAATATCTACAAAGGGAAGGTCGACAACGTCCTCCCCGGAATGGAGGCCGCCTTCGTCGACATCGGCCTCGAGCGCAATGGCTTTCTCCACGTCGACGAGATAGTCCTGCCGGGAGGCGAGCAGGCGCCCAAGCGTGGCCGCGGCACAGGCCGGCGCATCGACGAGCTGATCAAGCCCGGCCAGGAGATCGTCGTCCAGGTGGTCAAGGACCCCTTGAAGACGAAGGGCGCGCGTCTCTCGATGAACGTCTCGATCGCCGGGCGGTACCTCGTCTACGCGGCGCAGGGCAGCGGCGTGGGGGTGAGCCGCCGGCTCAGCACCTCCGAGCGCGACCGGCTTCGCAAGATGGTCGATCGCACCTACGACGGCCCGGGCGGGCTGATCGTCCGCACCGCCGCCCACGGCGCGAAGAAATCCGACTTCGTCCGGGAGGTCGGCTACCTGCACAAGCTCAACGAGGTCCTCGATCGGCGGATCGAGGGGACGAAGGCGCCCAACCTCGTCTTCCAGGAGGCCGACCTGCCCGTGCGGGTTCTGCGCGACGTCTTCCTCAGCGACTTCGAGAAGGCGATCATCGACTCCCAGAAGCAGTTCGAGCGAGTGACCAGCTTCTTCCAGCGCACTGCGCCGGAGCTGGTCGGAGGGGTCGAGCTCTACGAGGGCACGAAGCCGCTGTTTGAGAAGTGGGCCATCGACAAGGAAATCGAGTCGACCCTGAACCGGCGGATCGACCTGCCCTCGGGCGGCTACCTGATCATCGACTACACCGAGGCGCTGACCGTGGTCGACGTCAACAGCGGCAGCTTCACGGGCCGCGGCAAAGGCGGCCTTGAAGAGACGATCACCCGGGTCAACACCGAGGCCGCGGACGAGGCGGTGCGCCAGCTGCGCCTGCGTGACATCGGCGGGATCATCGTCATCGACTTCATCGACATGGCCCACGCCCGCAACCGCGAAAAAGTCCTGAAAACGCTGCGAAAAGCGCTCGACACGGACAAGTCGAAGAGCTACGTGGTCGAGGTCT